>DATBMR010000169.1:0-8560 GCA_036554745.1 Binatia bacterium | reverse complement strand
ATTAGCAGGTTGATGAAAAACGGTTGCGAATGCTTCGACAAGCTCAGCATGCACGGATTTTCTTCAGGCAATTCAAGCTCTGGTCCGCTCGTCCTGAGCCTGTCGAAGGACTCTGAAAGAGTTTTTCAGCAACCTGTTAGTTCGTTGGCGCGCTGAATTCCCGCGCTATAACGTTTCGTGACCATCGAATATTGCTCCTTTTCGTCGAGGGGATACGCCGGCAAGGATTAGTTCATAGACCAAATAGACCAAATGACAGAAAAGTTTCAAAAGGGGGCCGGCGGGATGGCCACAATGATCTCACATTGGGACAACCTACTTCGTTTTGGATCGAAGAGACGCACAAACAAATGTCCACTTTACAGCGGGGCGGACAGATTTTATCAAACGGCGATTGACAACCTCTGTTCCCGCCGCGTACGGTCCAGTTCTGGGCGAGCGCCAGGGAGAAACAAAAAAAGATTAAGCAATGAGCACTGCATTGGAGTTGGATCTTCGGCCGACGGCCTCGGCGGAGCTGTTTCCCGCGTTGCACCGGGCGTATCTCAGCCTCAAGCCGGGAATCCGTTTGCGGGCGATCGTCGATAAGAATCCGCGTCAGTCCTATATGGGATTCGTTGAGGCGGGCATTCCGCATCGAATGACGCGGCTCGGGGATAGCGAGTGGGAGTGGTGCGCCACACGTACGGCTTGGGAGCCGATGGCTAACGGGCCCGGAGTACACCATATCGGCATTTCTCCCGACGGGCAGCGCCTGTATGCGGTGGACCGCGACCGTACGGTGTTCATGTTTGATGCAGCGCGCCAGCGCGTGACGGCGAGCGTGTCCGTGAACAAGGGAACGTCGCACCTTGCAGTGCATCCGCGCTCGGGTCGCGTGTACATCTGCGAGCGCAGCACCGATAGTATGGTCAGGCTCGATGCCGAAACCCTCGAAGCCCGCGGACGGATCGCCACAGGCGAAAGTCCCAATCTACCGGTTGCGGCAGAAAATGGCAGCGTCGTTATCCTACCCGGACGCAACGGAGTCCTCACGGTGGCCCACGATGAGGAGGAAATTCGGGCGGTGAACTTGGGGATTGGTGGCCAGCCCAGCGCGTCGACCGTAAGTCACGACGGGCGTCGCGCCTTCGTTCCGGATACGGCACGCAATCTCCTGGTGACCGTCGATCTGCAACAGGGGAGCATTCGAGCCGAAACGCCGGTCGGCGATGGTCCGTCTCACCCGATTGTCAGCGCGGATGACCGCGTGGTCTGTGTCGCCAATTCACGATCGCACGACATATCACTGGTCGACACCCAGACGTTTCAAGTGCTGGCTACGATTCCGAGCGGCGAAGCGGCTCACCAGACCACCTTGACGTCGGATGGGGACGTGCTGCTGGTAGCGAACTTTTTCGAAGACTCGGTGAGCATCGTGGATCTACGGAGCAGGACCCGCGTGGCGGTCGTGGCGGTCGGACCGTATCCGCACGGCCTCGACATGGCACCAGGTGACCGTTACGCGATTGCCACCCACTTCGGCGACACGTGGATCAGCATCATCGACGTGGCGGAGCACAAAATCGCTGCACGGGTGCCGGCCGGCCTTGGTTCTTCGCACACCTGCTTTTCGCCCGAAGGCGACTTTGCCTACGTCGCCAATAGTCTCGCCAACACCATAACGGTTATCGACTTGAGCAGCCTCGAGGCGACCGCCGAGATAGCGGTGGCGTGAGCGGATTCAGAAATTTCTCCCGCGGAGACGCAAGGTCGGCAACTTTTAGTAAGAATTCTTGCGAATGATTCCCTTGCAACTTTGCTGCCTTGGGCGTCCCTTCGGTTTCACTCAGGACGTGCTTTGCGAGATATTCGGTGAAGCCAGCTTAGGTTTGGGGACTGAGAGGTGCAAATGGCATTTTCGTACAGTCAGCGTGTGAGAAAGTGCGGACGGTTGTTTTAGCTCTTCCGGGTAGCGCTCATGATACCGCCCCACACCACCGCCAAAATTCCTATCGCAAGCAGACTGAGTCCTACTAGCGGAACGATGAAAGCGAGCCCCGCACCGATCACCAGAAGCCCCAGTCCGGCTGCCAGTGGATTCGATGTGCGCCGAGTGTCGGGCTCGGTTTTAGTTTCCTCGGCTTGGTGGGCCTCTTCTCTCATGATCGCGGAAGCGGCCTCTCTGAGCTCCTCACGCGTTTCCGGGCTCGCTTCGCGGATCAAGCGGCCTGCTTCGCGCGCGAGCCTTTCGACCTCCTCTTCGATTTGTCGTTGCGGGTTCGCCATCGTGTCCCTTTCAGCGTTTCGCACCGCTGGGGCAATGTCAATATGCATGGGGGATTCAAAACCGAGCCGGTGGCTGAAGCCGTAAGAATCGTCGAATGTGATTACCGATGGTGCATCCCAACAATGGCCCCTGAATGTTGAAAAATATCCGCCAAGACCGGTATGAACGAGGCTCCTAAGGGAGGCGAGGATGTATACGCGAATTTTGGTGCCGTTGGACGGTTCAGCAACGGCGGAAGCCGTGCTGCCCTACGCCCAGGCCTTTGCGGCCGGATTCAAGACCTCAGTCGAGCTATTGTCGGTCATCGACATCGGCGCGATGACGACCCATTTGTCAGCCGATAAAGTTCCGCGGTTAAGCGACATCATCGCCAATGAGGAAAAAAATATCGCAAGTTATCTCGACGATGTCGCGAAAAACTTTTTTTCCGGTTTTCCAATCGAGTGCCGGATTGCTCGCGGCGATGCGGCGGAGACCATTCTCGAAGCGACAAGCCAAGACCGGGATACGCTGATTGCCATGGCGACCCACGGTCGCTCCGGCGCGCAGCGTTGGTTATTGGGTAGTGTCGCGGAGAAGGTGCTGCGGGGCACAACGAACCCATTGTTTCTGGTGCGGGCATCCGCGGCGAAGACAGCTCCTCAGCGGATCATCGATTCGATCGTCGTCCCGCTGGATGGTTCGCCGCTGGCGGAGCAAATACTCTCGACTGTTTCAAATTGGGCGCAAGCGCTCGATCTTGAAGTGGCGCTGATTCGCGCGTTCGAGTTCCCGGCTTCAGCCTATTACGGCAGCGAAGAAGATTTGCCCCACTATGATGTGTTCCGGGAGAAGGCGCGTAAGGAGGCGGCCGTCTATCTGAAACAACAAGCAGAAGCGCTTATTGGCAAAGGCGTGCGGACGGTGTCGACTCTTACGTTAGAAGGCCCTGCGGCAAGCGAAATTATCAGCTTCGCACAGACGGCACCGCGCGCGGTGGTCGCCATGTCAACCCATGGGCGCTCCGGCGTGCGGCGGTGGATACTGGGTAGCGTAACCGAAAAAGTCGTGCGTCACGGCGACGATCCGGTTTTGATCGTACGGGGCGCGGCATAAATGGCGACGGGCTGGTTTTTGGCTGTAGCCATTCTGGTGTAAAGCAACGCAGTGCCAAGATGGTCCGAAGGCGAGCGACCTTTCGCGAAAAGCTTACGCGCTTCCCTTGGGGCAATATTGTCAATAAGGTGGCCGCTATGGTGCGTTTCATACTGACAGTCCGATCTCGACTCCGATGGATGATTCTTGCAGCGGTTCTCGCCGGAAGTGTTCTCCTCAATGCCGCCGGCGCGCAAGCGCAAAAAATCAGAATCGCCTATTCGGCCCGGAGCAACACGGTGACGCCGCTGTATGTCGCAGCCGACAAGGGCTTTTTTCGCGAGGAAGGGCTCGAGGTGGAGCTGATCCAAGTTAGTCCGCGCCTCGGGGCGATGGCCGTGATGAACGGTGACGTCGCGTTTACCACGTCATTTACCAGTACATTTCGGGCCATTCTCCAAGGCATGCCGCTCAAGCTCGTTTTGGTGGCGCTTAAGAAAGGGATTTATTTTTTAGTCACCCGCCCCGAAATCAAAAACATCCAGGAGCTGAAAGGGAAAAAGCTCGGCATCGCGACGATTCGCGGCACCGACAGCATAGTTGCGGACGAACTGCTTCGCTCGAAAGGCTTCAACCCGGCCCTGCTGCAGCAGATCGTCATCGGCGATACACGGCTTAGAGCGCAGGCGCTCATGACGGGAGTCGTTGAGGTTGTTTCGCTATCGCCGCCGCATCACTTGCTGCTGAAAAGTATGGGCTACAATATTTTGGCGGGCCCGCCCGAGGTCGGTTTGCCGGCGTCGGGTTTATTCACGTCGAATCGTCTGCTGCAAGACAATCCACAAGCGGTGAACCGAACGTTGCGCGCCATCGTCAAGGCCAACCGCTTTATCGCGGCAAACCGGCAGGAGGCGATCGCCGTAATGTTGAAATGGCTGCCGCAGACACAAGAGGTGGCGAGCCAATCCTACGACATCGAGCTGAAGACCCTAACCCAAGACGGGCAAATGACCGACGCCGAGCTGGACAGTCTCATCGATCGATTAGGCGAGAAAAAGCGTCCGTTGGACGAAGTGAGGGATTTTAATCCGATCCGCCAGGCGATTAAGGAAGTAGGCGCAAAATAGTAAATCTCGGTCCGGTGGTTTCAGCCGTTCTAATCGCTCCAATTGTTCAACGTTGTGCCACGTAGACCTTTGCGCTTCAAAGGTTCGACAAGGTCATACGTTAAACCGTTGGATTGAAAAGCTCGCGTCAAGGTTACAGAGGTCCGTCGGGCCGCACGCCGGATTTGAGAAGCTCGACTTGCCGCAGTGTATACGGCGGATCAAACAAATGCCGCCGCTCCTGGTAAACGCGGAAAAAGTCCGCGATGTAATGCATGCGGTCGGCCAGGTCGGCCCAATCCTCCACGCCGCTCTCCTTTAAGCTATCCGGTGTCACGTCAACGCGCGCGAGCATTGCGCTCAGCCTTGCATCGCGGATTTCCGCCAGCGCTGCGGGAAATCGACCGACCAGATTTCGTCCGAGACGAAGCACCTCCCCGCCGGACAAATGAAGCGTCATCAGATGGTCGGTAATAACCTGGCGGATCAACCGATTGACCTCTCCGACGAGCCGGGCAATGAGACCATCCAGGCGCGAGTCGTGAGCCGACAGGGTGTGCGCCGTGGCGCCAATCAAGAAATCCGGCAGTAGGACCGCGAGAAGCTTGCGTTTTACTTCCGCCGCGTTGTCGAACGATGCGTTGAGCGCCTCAGCAATTTCAGGTTGAAGCCGCATCTGCTCGTGAAAACCGGCGCTCAGGTTCGCCAACAACATCAGCTCGGCTTGCTCTTTACCGGTGCGGAAGCGAGCTTCGCAGTAGGTTGTGAAGGCTTCGCTCAGGAGCCGCTGTCCCTCTGGCGGCTCGCTGGCGCGCAGTGCCGTACAGAAGCGCGCCGTTTTGTCAGGATCGAAACGGGTGTCGTTGCCAAAGACTTCGAGAAAGCGGGCGAACTCACGGCCGATTTCCTCGAAGACTTTCTGGTTGCCGCGCGCGACGGCATCGCCGGCGCGTGCAAACGCTGCGGCAGGGTCGAGTGCGCGAAGAATGGCCTTATGCGGCGCGCGAGCCCGCAGCTTTGCGCCTACGCGCTTGAGGTTTTGTGCAATGCCATCGAGAACGGCGGCAATCTCGGGCGAAAGGCGAAAACGCTCATTGAAGGCTCGAAGCAGATCTTCCTGGCGGATGGTTTGTCCCGCTTGCTTGGAGGCCCAGGTCGCAAAGGTACACCAGTTGGCGGAAACGCCCGTGAGAGCGGCGACCGATTGAGAGATTTCATAGTAGCACTGGGTGATCCGGAGGTTGCGCAGGATCGGATCGCCGAGTCGGGCGATCCGATCGATCTCGTCGACGGTTGGTATGCTCATCGGATCTGACCAAGCTAACATCGATCAGCGAAACTTTCGAGCCAGCGGCGCGCCTGAGTTGCTGCAAAGGCGACTTTGCCGAGCATCCGGGGAACTTTTTAGCCAGGTCCGGCGTTTAGAGGCTGATTCGCGGGGGAGTGTCGTTAGATTCGGATTATAAACCACAACAAAGGAGAACAGGCATGAAAAATAATAAGAGCCACTGGTTCGGTTCTATCCTGCTCGGGGCCGCGTTGGCCTTGCCGCCGGTCCTGTTTGCCGCGGAGAAAGCCGACATGATGAAGGACGACAAGGGAAAGATGATGAAGGATGACAAAGATGCCAAGATGAAAAAGGAAACGAAGATGATGAAGGACGATATGAAGATGGAGAGCAAAGAGAAGAAAATGAAATAGAACTGATTTCTTGCCGCAAAACTGCAGGCGCGGCGCTCTTGAATATTGCCCGCGCCGCTCCAGCCGCCACCGCGGATCACTCCAATGCCGCGGGGTGACGGCTGAGCTCGAATTGCCACCCCACTCTCCTCCCGGTCGAGGAGGAGAGAACCGGAAATTCGGGTGAGACCACCAGCGCAGATCCCTCTGGATGATGCATGTTAATGTCTATCTCGGAGGAAACGGTCGGGAGCGTGGGAATAAGCTGGGTTCATCGCTGCAATGTGGCTACGTAGTCGGCAATCATTTTTTCTTTTTGACTGATAACGACCTCCGCAACCTTGGGATCTTTAACTTCCCTGCCAAAGATTTCTCCCCATACGGGCATTTTGGGATCGCCATGTCCCCGAATCGTCCGACGACCATCAATCGCGAGAGTCACGACATCTGCCGGATAAACTCCTTTGTTTCGCTTTCTGAGAAGGGTCAAATCGGGGACCTTCACCTTCAAGAAAGGGCTTACCGACCCGCTGCCGCGGCCGTCTCGGCCATGACAGGAGCTGCAATATTGGACATACATCTTTTGCCCCGAGTCCGCGCTGGCGCCGAACACGACCGACTGAGTGAGCAGAACCCAACCGATGGCGACGATCGTTAAAGCGAATTTCATGCGGTTGCCTTCCTTCGCTAAGCGGTTAAAGAACATGATCATCCTTATTGCTTCGGAACTATATCTTTCGCCGGCTACAATCAACTGACGGTGGGGATTCTCATGGCTGCGACACTCGGATCGCCCATTCTTCAATATGAAAAGTGGCCTTTTGACTTTGCGCCGCTTTGGGTCATTCCTGCTGAATCCAAGGGTGATTGTTGATTGGCCTTGCCTTTGCGCTTTTCAAAGGCAGAGATTGATCCTCAGAAAGGAGGATCCGCATATGAAGCGGGCGGATTGGACGAGACACTTGTTCGATATCGATCAACGCGCGAGGGATTCGGTGCTGGACCTCCTGCGCCACCGCTATGTCAGAGAAAAGCAGCACGCCATGCGCTATCGCCAGCATGCTGAAAGAATCCGTCGGGAATTCCGGGACACGCTTATCAGCATGGCCGTGGAAGAGGAACGACACGCTGCGTCGATCGGTGCGAAAATAATCGATCTTGGAGAAAAGCTTCCTGACGTTATCCCGATTCATGTCGCCCAAGAAGCCAACAGCTGGTCGTACCTGCGAACGGATCTTGAGGAGGAGCAGCGCTGTGCCGGTGAAATGAGCAATCTGCCGGACATCAGCGGTAAATTTTCCGAGATTGCGGAGCTGCTCGTGGGGATGGACTCCGACAGCGAACGCCATCGGACGATGTTGCGCGACATGCTTGCCCGCAGCGTTCCACAACCGCTCGGCATCTGACCAGCGTGTGCGCGCCGCGGTGATCAACGTATTTCCCTCTTGATTTTCTGATTCGTAAATGGCCGCGACTTTACCAGATGAAAGCGACACAAGTCGTGTCTGAGCGCGCGAATGCCGGATGGACGCTTGAGCCCGGATGATCGATGCGCCGGTAAACCGCGCCGAGCCGCATAAGGGGCAAATCGCTCTGAGATCGCCCAACACGTGCGTCAGACATCCGCATTTGCCCGGTTAGCGCGCGCGTCGCGATTCACGATTTAGGTACAGCCGCGCACGAGAAAAAGCAGCACCAAAATCGGGATCGGTATGCCGATCAGCCATAGCAGCACCCAGCCGATTGCACCTTTTTGATTTCTGAGGAGTTGCATAGGAACCTCCTTCATTGTTCTGCTGGCGTAGGGCGCAATCGCTATGCCAAGAGTAATACGTTTATATTATGCGGTGTTCACGAACAGCTTGTGCTTCAGGGTAAAGAGTTTGTAAGAGAAAACCTGACACGCTCGCGCGCACCAACACGGTTTTCACTGCCAAGGAGGTACGAACGTAACGGAAGTATAGGTCGTTTAGCCTCCGGTCTAGGGTCCCCTATGTGGAGTTCACACGAGGGTCGAGTATGTCGCTGCGGGTCAAGCAGAAATTTCGCTACGCCAACTTTCGCCTATCCGTGTGCTAGAACCGCGCTGCGGCGGGTTTATTTCTGCTTGCTTCTGGTTCGTTCTCGTGCTGCAAAATTGATTGTTGAGAACACATAGACCCAATGCGTCTTGGCGGTTGCGTGCGACTACGAAATCACGAGATATTTTGGCTGAGGAGAAAGGGTTCCATCCATGAAGCTGATCACTGCTTATATTCGGGCCAAGCGTGCAGCCGATGTCATGCGTGAATTGCACAAGGCTGGGGTCGGCGGGTTCACCGCCTACGCGGTTCGCGGAATGAGCGGGGAAACTTCCACGTTCCTCTATTCCAAGCGTCCGTTCGAAATCAATCATCTGCCCGAGGCGGTCAAGCTCGAGCTGCTTTGCACT
>DATBMR010000155.1:0-9487 GCA_036554745.1 Binatia bacterium | reverse complement strand
CCTAGCAGGTTGATGAAAAACGGGTGCGAATGCTTCGACAAGCTCAGCATGCACGGATTTTCTTCAGGCAATTCAAGCTCTGGTCCGCTCGTCCTGAGCCTGTCGAAGGACTCTGAAAGAGTTTTTCAGCAACCTGCTAGGCCCTGGATAGCGAAACCAAGGCTCGGAAACCCTGGAGCGCAATGCTCCGTCATTCCAAAATTCCCTGGTTTTTTGCGCGGCGCTCCGCCTGGCGCGCGTTCGGCACGATCCTAAGCACGGACGGAACCAAAGGAAGCGTTCCGCGCACCGCTCCCGCGACAAGTGCAAGCGTTCTTTCGCGTTGCCGGTTCCACTTTAGACCGTAGCCGTCGCGAAGTTTTTCCGGCAGCAAGCCCGCCGTTACCAGACGAAAGATCGGACCCGTAGGCCTGAGAACCCACGGACGCGGATAAAGTACCTGCTCGGCCAACCTCCGGGCGGTGGGACCGACGACGATGGTTTCGCTCGCTAGCACGTCGATCATATAGCGCTCGAACGCCGTCAGTGATGGTGGAATGTTTCTTTTCTCAATACCAAATAGAGCAGCCAGTTTTTTGGAATCTTCGTAGTATTCCTGGCGCTCGGTGACCGGCAATGGTGCAACGAAGCGATCGTAAGCAACCATGGCCGCATCGACCAGCGTCGCGTGCACCCACAGCAAGAGTTCTTGGTCCGCTGCGTCGTAAGGCGCCTCTGCATGCGACGGCTCACCCGCAGGGACGTAGCCGCGAACGCGCCGGTGGGCGATTTCGACTTCTCGTAGCGCCGCCCGCGCCTCCGCCTCCGCATCAAACACGATCGACCACATGGTGCTCATGGTGCGGTAGAGACGGCCCAGCGGGTCTGCTTGGAAATGACTATGCTCGGCAACTCCGGCGGCAACTTTGGGATGAGCTAACTGCATGAGCAGCGCGCGGCCGCCGGCCAGCAGTAAAACCATTTCTCGGTCGATCGCCCAAATCTTGCTTGCCGAGGCATAAAAGCCGCCGGTGAAATGTGGATTCATGGGCACTACTGGTTTTTTATCGCGAATCGCGGTCGCTCTGTAGTTTCCCTTACGCAACACTATCGCCGCGCAACATGACTTCCATTTCCTCCCCGCGGCGCTCGGCTGCCGGTAAGATCCAGCAGGAGAGACTACCCAGAGCCAACGCGCCGATTCCGCAAACGAGGTAAAGGGAATCGATGCCGCTCCGTTCCATCAGCCAGCCGGCCGACAAGTTGGACGCGATTCCCGCAACGCCGTTGCCCACCATGAAAAGTATGCCCTGAGCGGTAGAACGGAGCTTTTCCGGCGCAACGGCGTCGAGATAAAGCGGACTTCCCAAGTTGAGCCCGACGACGGTAACACCGTGGAGCACCTGCACGGCAAATAATAAAGTCGGGTCGCTGATAAGCGCCGAAAGCGTCCAACGCATTCCTCCGACCAGCATCCCGACGGCAAGCAAACCGCGCGCGCCGAGGCGCTTCAAGCCGCTACCCGTCATCAACACGAGAGGAATTTCTACCAGCAGCATGAGCACCCACATATCGCGAATAGTTCCAAGATCGCCGCCGCGGGATCGGACGAAGAGCGGGAACAACCACATCGGTCCATGCATGAGAAAGTGAGCGATCAGCGAAAAACAGAGAAACCGCACGAACGCGCGATTGTGAACCAGCGCGCGCCAATCGCCGCGCGCCGCACGCAACGCCACGGCGCCTTTTATCGGCAGAAAGAAAGCGGTGAACGCTGCGACGAAGACCAAACTCGCGGCGATTGGAAACATCAAGCCGAGACCCGGTTGCGAAACACCCGCCGCGTGCGCGCCCGGTGTCACAAGAATTTGCAGCATCCACGGGAATACCATGATCAAAATAAAGTAACCGACTGTGCCCCACACGCGCACATGACCGAAGGCATGCCTACCCGCGTCGCGCAAGATGGCAAGGCTCACCGACATCATCATCGGAAAAATCGGCGTCCCCACCAGCGCCAGTACGGACATCGCCAGCACAATTGGCCAAAACCCATCGGCCATGCCCAGTCCCAAATAACCCAAGGCAGTGGCGAGCGACAGAAAGGCCAGTGTCCGGCTGCGCGCGCCGGTTCGATCGGCCAGCTGGCCCCAAACCGGCTGGGCCATCATGCCGACCAACGGCGAAATCGCGAGGATCAAGCCGACCTGGGTTCCCGTCAGTCCGGCATTCTCTCTGAGATAAAGAGCGAAATAAGGGAAAAAAATTCCGAGCGAACCAAAGTAGAAGAACCAGAAAAGCGTGAGAGGTATCGAATGCCACATTAGCGGATGATAGCATCCGTTATCGCCCGCTTCGACGGCGAGCCAACAGTTTCAGTTGTTCCAAGGTCGAACCGTTCAGTCCTCGGGTTCAAAACAGCGATCCAACCCAATGGAGCTGAGACCTATAGAACGCAAGCTGAGATGAACTGTAATTCGCCCAAAACCATTCACACCATTGGACACTCGACGCGGACCATCGAGGTCTTTGTGCCTATGCTGCAAGCGCATGCCGTCGAGCTTTTGATCGACGTGCGCCGTTGGCCCGGCTCCAGACGGCATCCACAATTCAATCGCGAAGCATTGGCGAATTCGCTCCAGGAGCATGGCATTGCTTATCTGTGGCGCGGCGATCTCGGTGGCTTTCGTAAGCCGGCAGCTGATTCTGTGAATACGGCTTGGCAAGTCGGCGCCTTTCGCGCCTACGCTGATTTTATGCTCAAGCCTGAATTTGAGACGATCGTCAAAGAAGTGGAAAAGCTCGTTAGCCTAAAACGAGCCGCGTTCATGTGTGCCGAAGCCCTTCCCTGGCAATGCCACCGTCAGTTGCTGGCAGATGCCTTTGTAGTGCGCGGCTGGCGAGTGCGTGACATCATGGATGGTGGCTGTCGCGCGCACAAGCTTCCTTCCTTCGCTCGACCCGAAGGCACCCGAATCATCTACAGCGGTCTTGTGTAATCGTTCCGGTCCGAGTGGCGTCGCTGCTCACTCGCGTCATCCTCGTCGTACTCGAAAACCCGTACGCTTCGCTGCCGAGCGCTTCCGTCTCGCGCTTTGCATCACCGGGAATGTCTTAAGCGGATTCTACATTGCCAGGCGGTCGAACACCTTTGAATTTGGCGCCTGGCTTTCGTCGCGCAGGATATTTTTCTGCACCTTCGAGCTCGGCGTTTTCGGCAGCTCGGTGCGGTACTCGATATAGCGCGGCACTTTGAAAGCGGCTAGGTGCGGTTTACAAAAACTCCAGATCTCTTGAGGCGGCACGCTCCCGGGCGTCGCCGGTGATTTCAGGACAATGTAGGCCTTCACTTCTTCACCGCGGATGTGATCCGGCACTGCAATCACAGCCGACTCGGCAACCGCCGGATGAGAATTGAGCACCCGCTCCACTTCTTCCGACGAAATATTCTCGTCGCCGCGGCGTACCATGTCCTTCACGCGGTCGACAAAGTAAAGATAACCGTCCTCGTCCAGATAACCGAGGTCGCCGGTGTAGAGCCAACCGTTCCTTAAAGCCTGCGCCGTCGCCTCGGGATTCTTGTAGTAGCCTTTCATCACAGTGGGACTTTGCTTGACGATCTCTCCCGATTTTCCCGGCGGGACTGGATGACCCCCTTCGTCGTGAATCGCCACCCGATGCACCTCCGGGGCCAGCACGACGCCGCAGCTTCCAAGTTTCTCCCTCGGCATATTTTGCGGTCCGATGATGCTCAGAATATCTTCGGTCAAGCTATAGGAAGGCACGCCTTTGACTCCGAATCTTTCTTCAAACCGAACGTGCATCTCCGGCGAAAGCAGCGTCACGATCAAGCGCAGTGGATTGTCGCGATCGTCGGCTCCCTCCGGCAGGCTGAGCAGAATCTGTGGGATCGTGCGCATCAAGCTTGATGTGGTGACGCCGAAATGGCGAACTTCATCCCAAAAACGCGATGCGCTGAATTTTTCCATCAGGACAATGGTGCCGCCCACGGACAGCATGGCGATACAGGTGTGGCAAAGCGCATTGACGTGAAATAGCGGCAGCACGCACAGCACCCGGTCGTTCTCATTCCACCCTAATCCCTGCGCTCGCATGCGTGGCGCAAATGCATAAGCGTATTGCGACAACATCACGCCCTTGGGTCGATCTGTGGTGCCGGAGGTATAAGTAATCGAAGCAAGGTCTTCTGGATCAATTTCGGCTCTGGGCGCCGCATCCGTAACACCGGAGATGAACTTATCCCATGAAAGCGCATTCACATGATCAACTGCGCCGGCCACGATCACCTGCTTGAGCTGGGCGAGTTTGTCGCGCACGGCTCCAACCGCAGGCAACAATTCCGGCGCTGTGAGGATGATGCTGGCTTCGGAGTGGTGCAGCACGTACTCGGCCTCCTCGACTGTGTACTGCGGATTGAGCGGTACAAACACGGCGCCGATCTTAGTCACTGCGAAGGTGGCGAAGAGAAACTCCGCAGAGTTCGGTAAAAAAAACCCGATCCGATCGCCTTTTTTGACACCGATGCGAAGAAAACCATTGGCGACCCGATTCACCTCGCGCAGAAACTCGGCGTAGGTCCAGCACCGATCCCTGAATATCAATGCCAACTTGTCGGCGTAGCGGGCCGCCTGTGCGCTAAGCAATTCGCTCAATGTTGCCGGAGATGAGTGTTCAATGCTCATGACAGATTCTTCGCCCGAGCCAAAACCTGATCGATCATTTTCGCCGTTTCACCGAGATAGTTTTCGGGTGTCGCGAGCGCCTGCCAATCGACTTCGCCTTTCTGGACGACGTCGGTGGCCAACTCCTTAATAACATCAATCAACGATCGATTTTTCACCACGGCGATGCCGCAGGCTTCCTTGACCAGCTCTTCCGCCTTCGCTCTCGGCATCGCTTTCGCCAGCGCGAAAACGGTCGCTTCGGCGAGAATGACGTCGTTCGCTCGCGCAATGTTGGCGCGCATCGCCCCTGCATCCACCTGCAGATTCTTTGCCAAGTAGAGCGCGTGCTTTAACGCGCCGCCGGTGAGAAGGACCATTTGCGGCAGCGTCAACCACTCCACTTGCCAGCCGTGGGTGGCACGCTCGTGCTCCTGGATTTGTGCGTGATGCATGGCCGACAACAGGGATGCGTTGGTCCGGGCCGCGGCAAGAATCAATTCGCTAGTGATTGGATTCGACTTCTGCGGCATGGTGCTGCTGCCGCCCCTGCCCTGTTCGGCCGACTCGCCGACTTCACCGACTTCCGTTTGTGCCTGAAGAATAATGTCCTCGGCCATCTTGCCCAGCGAACCGGTGACGAGGCTGAGCCATCCGGCAAACTCGACGAAGCTGTCGCGCTGGCCATGCCACGGCATCACCGGCACGCCTAACTTGAGTTCTTTGGCAAATTCTTCCGTCACGCGCCAACCCTTATCCTCCAAGGCCGCCAACGTGCCCGCGGCACCGCCGAACTGGACGACGAGCAAGCGCGGCGAGATTTCGTCAAGCCGTTCGACATGGCGCACGAGCGGTGCGAGCCAACTTGCGACTTTCAAGCCAAACGTGATCGGCAACGCCTGCTGTCCATGCGTGCGCCCGGCGAGAACGGTTTTCCGATGACGGTCGGCGAGCGCACTCAAATGACGAGCGATCTCGTCAAGCCGCGCTCTGAGCCCTCTTATGGCCGCGCGCAACTGCAAGACGCAGGCGGTGTCCATAATGTCTTGCGTCGTCGCGCCCCAATGCACGAACGGCGCTGAATCGGCTCCTACCTGTTTGCGCAACTCCTGCACGAGAGCAATGATCGGAAATCCGGAACCGAGGGTTCCCTTTGCCAAAGCCGAAACGTCGATCTTGTCCGCGCTTACCTTGGCGATTTGCTCAGCCGCATGAGCGGGAATAACGCCGACGCGCTCCTCGGCGCGCGCCAATGCCGTTTCAACTTCGACCAATGCGTGAACAAAAGCATTATCGTTCAGTAAGCGCGCTATCTGATCGTCGGTGAAAAGCGGGCCGAAGATGGCTGAGTCGAGCGGAGTGGCCATTGGTGCTACCGGCGATAGAGCTTCAAAGCAGAGCCTTGACTTCGTCGAACTTTGTTAGAATGTCATTCTGAGCCGCCGGCGAAGAATCTGTTTTCCCGTAACCCGCCGGAAAAGCGGATGCTTCGCTTTCACTCCGCATGACACCCACGTCATGTGTAAGCATTGTTCTGGGTGAAGGAGCAACGCGGGGTCCTGCCGGTGAGGCCGGACCGTCGAACGCGCGCTCTTGCCAACACTCCATCACTCCAATCCTCTTCGCCTCACATGTCGAAGAACACAGTCTCGTTTTCGCCTTGCAACCGAATGTCGAAACGGTAAACCGTCTTGCCGTTCTCCATTCCGGGCAAGGCAATCAGAGTCTGGCGCCGTTTTTTGTTTTTGATTGAATTTAACACCGGGTCATTTGCGTTGGCCGGCTCATCGCCGAAATAGATGCGCGTATAGCCGTGCACCAGCATGCCTCGTGCAAAAATCACGACATTGATATGCGGCGCCTGAACGGTATCTTCCGCTCCGGGCACGGGCCCCGGCTTGATCGTCTCGAAACGATAGCAACAGTTTTCGTCGGTGCCTGAACGCCCCCAGCCGGTAAACGTCGCGTCGAGCGGCTTTTCTTGCTTATCGTCGGGATGGTTGTAACGGCCGTAGGCGTTCGCTTGCCAGATTTCCACCATCACATCGGGAATCGCGACTCCGTCGCCGTCGAAAACTTGACCTTCGATGCGAATCCGCTGCCCCTGGGTCGGCCCCGTTGTCAAAATGTTCATCGGTGTTCGCGTCAGCCCGATGGCATAGAACGGTCCGACCGTCTGTGAAGGGGTTTGCTTTCTCATCTTGGCTCCTCGAAAGGCGTCGCCCTTCGGCCACGCAGCACGATGTCAAAGCGATAGCCCAACGCATATTCGGGTTCCGTGACGCCGTGATCGTATGAGGAAATCAGGCGCTCTCGTCCACTCCTGGTCGGGACCGAATTGAGAATCGGATCCATTGGGATCAACGGATCGTCTGGGAAGAACATTTGAGTTACCAGCCGGGTGACGAAGGATGGGCCAAACAGCGAAAGGTGAATATGCGACGGCCGCCATGCATTGGGGTGGTTCAACCAGGGATAGGCGCCGGGCTTTATGGTGATATAGCGGTACTCGCCCTTTTCGTTGGCCACGCAACGCCCCGCGCCGGTAAAGTTCTGATCGAGCGGCGCGTTGTGCTGATCCACGGGATGGCGATAGCGACCGGCGGCGTTTGCTTGCCAGATTTCAATCAGCGTGTTGGGCACCGGCCGCTCGTCCTCATCCACAACCCTGCCAACGACGATAATGCGCTCTCCCACCGCTTCTTTGCCAGTAACCGGATCGCGCGTTAAATCGTTTTCGCCCGGTGCAAGCTTGATGTCGCTGAATAGCGGGCCGGTAATTTCGGACAACGTCTGTTTGATCGGCACCAGTCTTCTCAATGGCCCGCGCTTGACCGATGAAGCGTAGCCTTTAAAAGTATAGGGCGGATGGGATCTCCAGTCGCGCGGATTGTAAGTCTGAATCTTCATATCTAGCGCTCCTTGTTCTTTACCTCCGCATCAAAAAGCAGATTCCTGGAAGCCCTTTTGATGTTCTTCGCAGCGCCTCTGATTACTTACTCTCAGTCTCCATTTCTTTGTACACTCTTTTGGCAACGGCGAACGCTGAGTTCGCCGCGGGTGCCCCCGCGTATACCGCCACCTGAAGCAACACTTCTTTGACTTCCTCCTTCGTCACCCCCGTGTTGCGCGTCGCCCGAATGTGCGCGCCCAGCTCTTCAAATCTGCCTAACGACGCTAACATCGCGATCGTTAGCATACTCCGAATTCTCTTTTCGAGCCCCGGCCGCGTCCACACCGCGGCCCAGGCGTGCTCCGTCACGTAGCGCTGCCAATCGGCATCAAAATCCGTCTTGTTCGCTTCGGCGCGCGCCACGTATTCGGTGCCGAGGACATCCTTGCGCGTCGCCATGCCTTTGTCGAATAGATCGTCAGACAAATTGCACCTCCCTCGAAAACCGCAGTATTCGCTTGGCCAGCGCTTCCGGCTGCTCGATGCAGGGTAGATGCGCGGCGTTTTCGATCAATGAGAATTCTGCCCGGGGAATCAATCGTGCCAGCTCACGGCCGAGCTCGGGCGGCGTCGCGATATCTTCGGAACCGCACGCCACCAGTGTGGGACACTTGATTCGTTCGACGGCTCCGCGAAGGTCCGCGTCGCGCAGAGCGCAGCAGGTCCCGATGTACCCGTTCAGCGAAGTCTGCCGTACCATTTTGGCATAACCTCGGACATCTGCCGGATGACCCGAGCGGAATGAAGCCGAGAACCAGCGCTCCATCGTTAGGTTCTCCAGAGACTCCAGACCGTTCGCCTGCACGAGGTCAATGCGCTGCTGCCAGGATTGTACTGAGCCGATTCGCGCTCCCGTGTCGCATAACACCAAACCAAGCACGCGTTCGGGATAATTCAACGCCGCCGCCTGGGCGATCAAGCCGCCAACCGAGACACCGCACACCACCGCCTGGTGGAGTTCGAGAATTTCGAGCAGTCGCGCGAGATCCTCCGCGAGACCATCAGCCGAGTAGGGTGGCTCCGATGCATCAGTCAAACCATGCCCGCGAAAATCGTAGCGTACTACATGAAAATCGCCTTCCAAACGGGATGCAACATCGTCCCAGATCCGGAGATCGCTACCCAGCGAGTTGGCAAACAACATGACCGGGCTGGACTTTGACCCATGATCAACGTAGCGGTGGACGATGTTATTAATCTGAACAAAGGGCATAGTTTCGCTTTTGAAACTATCTGAGGCCCTCGTCGAAAGTCAACTTTTGAGCAAGCGGAAAGAAGAATCCTTTTGACTTACCAATGGGAACAACCCTAGAATCACCCCAATCAATCCGAAACGTTGCACCCCCGAACCTTGAACGTTTGAACGAATCACTGTGGAGGCGATCATGTCGGAACCGTTAACTCTCGAGGTTTTTTCCGATTTCGTTTGACCGTGGTGCTATCTCGTCACCGGGCGTGTCGAGAAACTTAAAAAGAACTACGGATTGCAGGTCAAATTCACGCAATTTCCTTTGCATCCGGAAACACCGGAGGAAGGGAGCGTGCGCGGGCCGGAAGTGATCGCGCGCAACCGGCGCATGAAGGTCAACATGGAGCGCGAAGGGTTGCCCTTTAACGCCGAGCGCAACATGTCCTACAACAGCCGTCTCGCCCAAGAATTCTCAAAATGGGCTGAAGAAAAAAGCAAGGGCGATGCGGCCCATGACGCGCTGTTTCGCGCCTATTTCGTCGACGTCAAGAACATTGGCAAAATCGCGCCGCTGGTGGAAATCGCCGAAACCCTGGGTTTGCCGACGGATGAAGCAAACGACGTACTGCTCAGCCGTAAGTATAAGCAGGCAGTCGACGATGACTGGCGGCGCTGCGCCGCCTA
>DATBMR010000105.1:0-77548 GCA_036554745.1 Binatia bacterium | reverse complement strand
AACTGAGAGGCTGAAAGTTGCTGTGGTTGGCTCTGCGTTTCGCTGCCAGAGATCGAACCGCCGCTTTGCCGATCGCCCCGGTGCTGATTCTGAGATTGGCGTTGTTGCTGCTGGGCCGACATCTCTCCCGCTTCTTTTTTGTCTCGCTGCGCGGCACTCTGCACCCGATCGAGTACGGATTCATCGAGCGCAACAACTATTTTGCCATCCTGCCGTTTCACGGACATCTGTTCCCAGGTCACTGAATATTTCTGGCCCCCAAATGTTTCCTTGTTAAACTCGATTCCCGCTCGCGCTATTTTGCCGGTCTGCGGATCGATAAAGATATTGCTGATGCTTCCAATCTCGCGGTTGCGCTTGTCGACTACGCGAGTGCCTTCGAGCGCGCTCGCGGCGATTAAGCCATCCGCCGCTGCGGCCTTATTTTGTGACTTTGACTGCTGATTCTGTTGCGCCCATGCCGGCGCCATCCCAAGCGACATCACGCTCGCCACCGCGAGCGCCGAAAAAATTTTTGGTTTTACTCCTGTCCGGTCCGCCATGTTTGCCTCCTGATCAGATCGTTAACGGCTGCAACTAAAATCCTATCGAATGCTACATGGACGAGTCCACCTTGATGGCTCGTCAAGACGAGTGTCGCAAGCATCGTGCCTGCGCAATCCGCAAAAAAGCAAAGGATCAATGCGCTGCCAGTGTCCCGCACGAGGGAAACAGTCGAATACGTTGTAGGAGAGCTGCGACAGAGGGAAAACTACGGAAGCAGCAACGAGGACGCAGCACGCTCGCACTACGGTCGCGCATAATAGATTTGACAAATCCACACGGGCTGGCTAGAGAAAGTCGCAGCGGCGGCACCCATTTGGAGGAATTATGAGCGCACTAAAGATTTTGGGGGCGGTTCTCATCCTGGCCGGCACGCTGGCGCTGGTCTATCGCAGCTTCAGCTACACTAAGGAAACGCACGACGCCAAGCTGGGTCCGCTGGAGTTTTCGATCAAGGAAAAAGAAACTGTCAACATTCCAACCTGGGCGGGCGTAGGGGCGATCGTCGCAGGCGGAATCTTGCTCCTCGTTCCACTTAAGAAGTAGCGGTCCCACCTATTGCAGAGTTTGGCCTGCCGGCCGAACGGATTACTCGTGAAATAGATAGGCGGCGCCTTCGGCGCGGCTAAGATCGCCGAGGACGGCTTCGGAATGTAAGCCGAGCGCTCTTGCTTTGCGGGAACATGACCGACAAACCGTCATGTTAAGCAAAATGACGCCGTCCTGTTCGCTGATCACACGATAGGGCTCGTCAACGACCCACTCATCACAATGCCTGCAGAAGAATTCCATGCTGGGTAATTTGGCAAAGCTGATGCCGATCGTCACTTTCCGTCAAAGTGACCGTTAATGACAAACGATAGTACAATATTCCAACCGATGTCCCGCGGGCGAGATCGATTTGCAGCATTGGTTGTTTCACCGGCGCGACAACTCAGTGCCGATGGTGCAACCGGGGGGTTGGTCGGGTCGCGTTCACCCAAAGGTGCATTCCGAAAATGCGCTCGGATGACCAACATTTACGGTGACCATGGCGCACGGTCCAATAGCGAAATGAGTTGATCAAGAAATCCCTTTTGCGCGACAACAATCCGGTTCCTAGCTTCCTCAACGGTGAACCACTTGGCGCGGTCGACTTCAGGGAACTCCTGCGTACGGCCTGATTTTGGCGGCCACTCCATTGAGAAGAGATTGCTGTGGATTTGAGCGGCATCACAGTCGGCTTCAATCGCCCAGGCATAAACTATTTTGCCTCCCGCTTGTTTCACCGGCTGCAGCGGGTGAAATTTACCGGCGATCTGAAAACCGGTCTCTTCCGTGAACTCGCGCTTGGCGACCTCCAGGGGATCTTCGTCGTTGCCAAATTCTCCCTTGGGCAGTGACCATGCGCCTGTATCCTTTTTGGCCCAGAAAGGTCCGCCTGGGTGGACGAGAAAGACTTCGAGCTCGGGACGCCGGCGATAGAGCAACAATCCAGCGCTGGTTTGCTTCGCCATCGATGGATTATACCACGAAGTGAATGATCGACGCGCAAGCAGGCACAGCGGCTTTAGGTGAAACTTAACTTGCAATCGCCGGCGACGTTCAAATATTCTAAAAGTCCCCTTTTGGAGGTGGCGAATCATGGACTCAGTCACGAGCGATATTATTATCGTCGGCGCCGGCGGGTGCGGCATGATCGCTGCTTTGGTTGCCGCCCGCAAAGGCGCGCAGGTGTTGTTGATCGAGAAGACAGAAAAGGCCGGCGGCGGAACGGCGTTCTCTTCGAAGGGTATTCGCGCTGCGGGAAGTCGCCGCCAGCGTGAGTTGAAGATCGACGACAGCGCGGACCTGTATGCGCAAGACATACTCCGTCGGAACAACAATGGGAGCGATCCGGCGCTCACCCGGCGTTTGACCGAAACTTCCGGGCGAGTGGCTGACTTTCTGACTGACGTGGTCGGCATTGAATTCCAGATCGGCGAGTTTGCCTTCGGTCACAACGCGCGACGAGGGCATTCCTGGAAAGAAGATAAGACGATTACCGATTTTCTCTTCGAAGCGGTTGCGCGTGAGAAAAATATTCAGCTGCGTTTCTCGACGCCGGTGCTGTCGCTCGCGCAGGATCCGACCGGAGCAGTGACCGGGGTAGAGACGAACGAAGGCGTGCTCACGGCGCGCTGCGTTATCCTTGCCTCCGGCGGCTTCGGCGCAAGCCCGGAGCTGTTGTCACGGTATATTCCGAAAGCTGTGGATATTCCCTTTCCGGGGCATCATGGCAGCACCGGCGACGGCATCAAAATGGGGTTGGCGCTGGGAGCCGCGACGGAGAACATGGACGCATTTCAGCCTTATCCCGCATATATCGGGCCGGGAAAGCGCGCCGTGCCTCCGGAGGTCGCCCTGTCTGGCGGCATTGTCGTCGATGCGGGCGGCAAGCGCTTTGTCAACGAGACCCATTACCCCGGAGGTCTGGGTGTCAAAATTCTAGATTTGCCTGGCAAGCGTGCTTTCGAGATTTTCGACGAGCGAATCTACCAACTCTATCGGAACGCACCGGGCTCAAGAAATTTGTCCGGGTTGTTGGACGCGAGGCTGTTGGTGAAGGCGGAGACCTCGCAGGAGCTCGCGAACATGTTGGGTATCGATCCGGCCGGTCTCAATCAAACCGTGCGCGATTACAACCAAAGCGCGGCGCAGGGTACCACGGATGCTTTTGGACGCATGCTGCCGGAGGCCCTGCGTGCGCCACTGTACGGGATCCAAATCAGGGTGGCGTTGTACCATACGCAAGGCGGGCTGAAGGTGACTCCCGATGGACAGGTCTTGCGGCGCGACGGCTCGATCATACCTAAGCTTTACGCGGGTGGCGGAGTCGCTGTCGGCGTATCGGGCAAAGGTTTGGACGGATATCTTCCCGGCAACGGATTACTGGCTTCGCTCGGTCTCGGAATGAGAGCGGCCGAGCACGCCGTGGCGGTGATAAATTCGGAATTTAAGAGATAAGAAGTCAAAGAAGAGCGCCAGGGCGACGGTAACCGACCGTACAGCTGATGTCATCCAAAGTTAAATCCAAAAATGGCTTCCAAGTGAGGGCTTACAAAGGCGACGCCATGACCATGCTCTGCTTCGACCTTGCAGAATCAAAGGCGGTTAACTGTGTCGGCTTTTCGATTCAATGCGTTACTCCCGCGAACAAGTCATTTTTTCTCTACAATCGCCTGGCATTCGATGCGCCCTTGACTGATCGCAACACCAATGCGGCAAAACTCGCCGAAGTCAGCACTCCATCGGATAAGGCGCCATTTCAGAAATTCCGTTGGCTCCATATTCCCACCTCGAGCTACGATGCTAAGGAAGAGTTCGGCACCTATACCTATCGAGTTACACCCCGGTATATGAACGACAATAAACTCGCTCCGCTGGATGCCGATCGCACCGTTGAAGTTAAGATGGCGGTCGGACCTTTCCGCAAAGGTAGACTTAGAATTGGGTTCACAAGGGGTTTTATGATCTCGCAGGCTTATTCCCGAAGATTTGGCAACGACACGTCGCTCAAACCGAACGACGCCAAGCTTCTCTTCGACTCGTCGGATACCAGCGGTACTTACCCAAGGAATTTACGGCCGGTCGGTGGGAGAAAATATTCATATAAAGACCAATACGAATGGATGGGATGGCAGGCGCATGATTTGCTGTTCACCACGCTGCAAGAAATCATCGCGGACCGTGCCATGACGGTCGACGTTTTTGCCTATGACTTCGATGAGCCGGATTGCGCAAAACAACTACTGGCGCTGGCGGCAGCTGGCCGGATCAGAATGCTCCTCGACAACAGCGCTTCCCATGTTTCTTCCAACGGAAAGAGCAGTCCCGAGGATATTTTCGAGGAGGAATTCAACAATAGGGCGACCGCGGGTGCCACCATTGTGCGGGGAAGATACAGTCGCCAAGCGCATCAAAAAACCTTTATCATCAAGAAGAACAAGAAGCCGTTTCGAGTTCTTAGCGGTTCCACGAACCTTGCGATAAACGGGTTGTATATTAATGCCAACCATGTAGTCGTGATCGACGACAAGGATGTCGCAGCAAGATACCAACAAGTATTTGATCAGTCCTTCACGTATCTCTCCGCCGCGGTTAAACCGAAGCTGACTCAACTCACTTCACAGGATTTGTTTAAGAAGGATTTTCCTTTTAACAAGCGATCGCTGCCTCCGCTGGCGATATCGTTTGCGCCGCATAACAAGTCTTCCGCCGAGTCCATTCTCGACAAGATAAATCACGCGATCAAGGGCGCCAAAGAATCGGTGCTCTTTGCAGTCATGGGCATGGCTTCAAATACTTCAGGACCGATCGTCTCGACTCTCAGAGAAATCCACAAAGACGATGACATATTCAGCTACGGCATTACGGATAAGTATGATGGTGTGGTCGTTTACAAGCCGGCTGCGAGGCGCGGCAAATTGGTGCTGACAAAAAAATTGCAGAAAAATCTTCCCAAACCATTTAACAAGGAGATCGGCACGGCAGCACACAAGGTGCATCACAAGTTCTTGGTCATGGATTTCAAGAGCAAAGAGGCGGTGGTTTACTGCGGGTCGTCCAATCTCGCCTTACTCGGAGAACAACAAAACGGCGATAATCTGTTGGCCATCTATGACGAGGACGTGGCGACCGCCTTTGCCATCGAAGCGATTCGGCTCATCGACCATTTTCATTTCAGGGCAGCGCTGGCCGATTCAAATGCCCAAGAGCCAATGGTATTGGCGAAGAATGACAATTGGCTCGCCGACTACTACAAAGCTGGTCACATAAAAAATTTCGAACGACGATATTTTATCAAGTAGCGTCGACCCAGTGACTTTCCGCATCGGGATCCGGTAATTATCTTTTCCGGGCCCTTGTCCCTGTCGCGAGATTTCAAACTTGTGGACAGTGGAAGAGCGTAGAAAATTCTGCGTCGATGGCGTTGGGCAAAGCGCCGGGCCGACTTATGTCAACGGCTCCTTGCCCCCTGGTACCGAGACGGCGAAAGCGTTGAGCGTCATGGCGACCATTGAGTAAAATCCGACCGCGCCGACCAGCTCGACCATGACTTGCTCGCCGAACATCGCTATACCCCTTTGATAATTTGCCTCAGACAGAGTGTGGGTGCTGTTAAGCTCCATGGTGATGTCGTAAACCAGCCGCTCGTCATCACGGGTGAAATCCGGGGTTCGCCGGTCGCGGATCGCTTCAATAACCTCGGGAGCAACACCGAACTTGAGCGCGTGGGGTGCATGGATAAACCAGGCGTACTGGGCGGTCGACTGACGCGCGGCAACCAAAATCATCAACTCTAGTAAGCGACGTTCAAGCTGCACCCGTGAAGCAAACATCTCCTGCAGCTTAAGGGTGTTTTCGCACAGCTCGGCATTACGCAGCCAAACCGCGAACGGCCCGCGCATGTGGCCGCGCTCACGCATCATGCGATCGTGAATTGTGCGCTGCTCCGCAGAAAGCTGACTCGGATCGATTTCGACCAAACGTCCCATTGTGATTGTCCACTCGGTACGGCTTGAATTTCCCGCTAGGGCTGCTGCCCCTTTTTGAGCGACTCGGCCAGCTCACGCAAATAATCTTCCTGCTCTTTGCCGCGATATAACGCCAGCGAACCATCGTTCGTGAGCGGTATGCCGCCGAAAAAATGGAAGGCATGCCCGTCCCAATCATAAAACTCGTCGCCGCGTTGATAGATCTCCTTCCATTTGTAGCCGACCGGGCTCCGGTGTAAACCGGTGCGCGCCGGAAAATTGTCTTCTTTTTCACGAGCGTCTTTGAGGTCTTCCTTAGGGCCCTCTTCTTCCGGCAGGCTTTCCCACATCCGCCGGTAGTTGGGAAAAAATTCTTCCTCACGCACCAACAGCGCAGTGTGCATGTCCCACCACGGGCTATGCCCGGCGATGCGTTCATCGACCTCGTCAACCAGCTTATAGACGAGCCGCGCTCCGGCGCGCATACGAAGGACCAGCGTTCCCTCGCTGATCCGAGCATTACTCGCGACTTCCATGCCGCAGTACTTCTCGAAGAACGCCGCGGTCCTTGCCAGGTCGCGAGAGCCGTAGACAGCATGGCTGATTCGCCCGACTCGCTCGTCTGTCGCGAGCTCCATGGCGCCCTTGGGCATGTGGACCGGCGCCCAGAACTCATATTGATTGCCGTCGGGATCGGCGAAATAAATCACCGTACCTTCTTCGCCGTCGCCGGCGGTCTTGATTGGATCGCTGTGAGGAATTTTATGCTTATCCAGGCGGCGCAGGTGGATGTCGATATCTTGGGGCCGAATGTAAAAGCCACAGCGGGGCAGGTCCTTGCCCAGTTCTTTGGCCGGGGGATAGTTGTCGGGCTGAAGAAAGGCGCCGATACGGCACGATCCGCCTTCCCACCACATGAAGCAAAATATCGGCGCGCTCTTTTTTCTCATGGCGGTGGTAAGTCCGTTAATCGGCCGGAGTGGCAGACCTGTCGCATTGTTCGCCCAGTAACTCCAGCTCGGTAAGTCATTGGTGCCGACGACATAGTGATCGATCCAGTGGACGGCTCCCTTGGGTTCTGCTCTGCTCATTTTGCTCTCCAGCATTTAGCCTGAGAATTTGTCGACTTTCGTGGACGCGTAGCAAACAGGTGGGAGAGTGTCAAGTCGTTGGAAAACTCCAATGACAGACTCGACTCCAGGCGTCGTTCCAGGTCGTCGTCCAACGACTCAGTCGTTCTGCTGGGCGTGAGCTTTTCCCGAATCTTGCAAGAGCGCTGCGCAGCTCGCGCGTTCAGAGAAAAGCGTCAGGTCAAACTCTCGCTGGGTGATTAGTCCTTTGTCGATCAAGAGCTTGGCGACGGCATTTGCCGTCGCCAGCGCAGTGATCATCAGCTCCTGCAGTGTGAGAATTCCGCCTTCGTCTAATTGGCCCATTATAAGGTCCTTTCGTTCGGATTAACACGAGACGGTTGCCGTGGATCGAGATGTAGTGGCATGCGATCCGTGTCCAGTTTGTGGAGCTGCGGCGATGCGGTGCCTCCGTCCTGTCCGGTTCCGGCATAAAATTGTTTGCGCGTCGAACCGACGGCTCGGGCCGATGCGCACTATAGCCCATAAAGTCCTGCCGCATTCTCCCGATAGACTTTTCTCTTTACTTCCGCGGGAAGATGGGCAGAGTCTTTTTCGATGATCTCTCTGGAGAACGGCCAAGTGCTGTCCGGGTGGGGATAATCCGAGCCCCACATAATGTGACCGTCACCGAAAAATTGCGTCAAGTGCAGCCCGACAAAATCGGTTTGAAATGTCGCCCATACCTGGCGCTTGAAGATCTCGCTCGGCATCGCTTTGAGAGGAATGTCCTGTGATTTTTTACGCTCGAACTGCCGCTTGTAGCGATAGTCCATTTCCTGCACGACAAACGGGATCCAGCCGATGGCGGACTCCGCGAGGCAGAATTTTAATCTGGCATGGCGTTCCAGCGTGCCGAAATTGAACATATTTACGAACGGATTGAAGAAGGAAGTGGCGCCGTTGCTGAGGCCCATGTCAAAGGTGCCTTGGCGCTCACCGGGTTTGACCGAGTCGATCGTGGCCCTTACCGTGCCTTTTTGAACGCTACCCCCGACATGGTAGGAAATGACGAGGCCGGCATCTTCGGCGGCGTCCCAGAAGATGTCCCACGGTTTCATATTCATTTCGAGTGTAACGTCGTTGACCAGAAAGTTGGCTTCTCGAAACCCCAGCTTTGCCACTCGGGCGACTTCATCGCGCGCCGCTTCGGCATCGACCGGAGAAAGCATGGCGACGGGGAAAAAGCGCTTCGGAGCGGTTTTGCCGAAATCCAGCGCCCAGTCGTTGTACGCTCGCACACAGGCATTTCTCAGCTCCGGCTCACCCACCTGCATAGCGATGATCGGCGGGAACATAAGCGAAGCATCGACCCCGTCGCGGTCCATATCGGCGAGCCGTTTCTCGGGCGTGGTCGGCCGATGCGCTTCGCCGACGCCGCCGCGATCGAGAGCCAACCGGGTACGATTGGATTTGGCGAACCAGCGCTCGCCGCGATACTCTGCCCAAGTCTCTCCATCACAGACCCAGTATTCACCCTTCTCGCCGCGGTCTTCGACGTGAGGTGCACGCTCCCGCAAACTCTTAGGCAGCCGTTCTGTCCACAAATCCCTCGGCAAGTATCCCAGGTCGATGTGATCATCAGCCGAGATCATGGCATGGGTCATCGGTGTTCTCTCCTTTTCGCAACGGTAAGTGGCTACGGCGTCAATCAAATGGATTCTCACGCTAACCGCAGGGCTCTGTCAAGGAGCAAGAAAGCCACGTCAACGTTAGAAAGTAAAAAGCCACCGAGGGAAGGAAGTAACACAAATAAGCGAATTGCGCTGCCTGTGGAAACTGCGGCGCGAACCAGGTGGGATGAGCCGCACCGGCCAAAATCGCACGCCGCTCACATAAACGTTGACTAGCAGGCTATGCAGGTTCGTTTCGAAAGGCGAATACGGGTGTTAGAATTGCCGCCAAGGAGAAAGTTTATGGAAATGCCGCTTATGCGCGTTGTTGGAATCACACTCGTTGCTCTGGCTTTCAGCGCTTGCTCGACGACATCGCCGATTGTCAGTGACTGGAGCAATCCCGCCTATACCTCTGCTTCTTTCGAGCGCATCTTGGTCGCGAGCATGGGCGGAGACACCAGCGTCCGTCGTAACTTCGAAGATGAATTCGTTGTCCAGCTGCGCGCGGCCGGTATCGATGCGTCGCCGAGTTATCGGCTGATTCCGGAGGAAGAAAAGCTCGACGAAGCCAGGCTCAAACAAGCGGCGCAAACGACGAAAGCGGATGCCGTCCTCTTTGCTCGGCTGCTTCAAGTCGAGCAGAAGAGCGAGTACGGGCCGAGTTATTTCCCCTCGACCTCGTTCGGCATCTTTGGCGAGCACGTGGGCGCGGCGTGGCACGGCCTCGGCGGCGCACCGCGCGTGTACCGATACAACGAGTATGTCTCTGAAACGACCTTGCACGATGTTAGCAAGAACGACGTTGTCTGGACCGGCACGATCAAGACGACGGAACGGGAGAACGTCAACGCCGCAATCAAATCATACGTGCAAGCGGTGATAAAAGCGCTCCAGGAAAAGAACCTTTTGCCGGATCGGCGCGGTTAACCGATGTCTGTGTTGCCCAAAAAGCCGGCGATGCGGGCGGGTGATCTTTTGTGCCTTGTAATGCTCCTTCGACAAGGATATAAGCACGGCCCCGGTTCCATCGAAAGGAGGATGCTATGCCGCGGATTACTCTCGACCTCAATAGCCCGGAAGATTGCCGCAAACTCAAAGCGCAGTGGCGTATCGGCCAAGGTCTCGTGCCCGGCGAACCGAACGAGGGGCTCACGGCGCAGTTGCTGAACACTCCCGCGCGCTTGCCCGATTACGACGATTCCGGCTGGGAACCGTGCGCCAACATTCGAAAGAGCATTTCCAAGGGATTTACCTTCGCCTGGTATCGCATCACCATCCAAGTTCCCGAAAAGGTGAACGGCATCGAGATCGCCGGCTATCGTATATGGTTTGAAACGAACGTCGATAACTACGGAGAAGTGTGGATCGACGGCAAAATCGATCGTACGACCGGAGCCATCGGCGGGCTCAACGCGTCCCAACGGGTGGAAGTGACCAACAAAGCTGCGCCGGGATCCAAGCATGTCATCGCCTGTCTGGTCGTGAACGGCCCGCTAGCCGAGCCGCGGGGTGGCGTATTCATGCGTTACGCGACCTTGTCGTTTGAAACCGCCGGGTAGCCGAGATCGCGTTGCCAGAGCTTAACCCGGATCCGAGTCTGGACCATTCGCGGCAGATTTAATGGCGGCAAAGCAAAACCCTACTGGATGCCGGCGGCTGAAAGCAGAGCTCTTGCCTGGGGCGATGAGAGATAGCGGATAAATTGTTGCGTCGCTTCTTTGGTGTCGCTGCCGGTGACAATAGCAGCCGCGTAGGCCGTGTAGTTCTGAATCTCCGGCGGCAACGGTCCGACAAATTTTACTCCGCGGCTCTGGTTCTCGATGATGACGGTGGTCGCGCCGAGACCGAGCTCGCGCCCATTGCCTTTGCAGATGTGATCCAGCACCTCGGCGAAATCCGGGTAGCGGATCGATTTAGTTTTCACGGCATCGCCGACATCGAGACGATCGAACAGCGTTTCGAGATAAATTCCAGTCGACGCTCGATTGTAAACCACCGATTCGGCCGCCAACAAAGCTTCCTTGAACTCTGCGACCGATGTGATCGGCGGCAGCCATGAGTCGTCGCGGACCATCACTCCGACGCCGATCCTGCCCAGAATCACCGCTTCGAGGGTAGAAATTTTGCCGTCGTTGACCATCTCATCTATCACGGATGGCGGCGCGACCAGGATATCGAGCGCTTCACCGTCGGTGATCCGTTTACGAATCGATGGCGCCGTAGCGAAGGAAGCCGTGGCCTTGGCGCCCATCTCACTCTGAAATTCATCGATGACTCGCATCAATCCGGGTTTGACGGCCCCGGCACTGAGAATTCGCAACTGCACGGACATGAATATTTCCTTGGACCGAATGGCTTAGAATTCTCCGGCTGTTAGCCTTCTCGGTTCCGCTTTACTTTTTTATCACAATAGTCGACAAGTTGTGCAAGCGGGCAATGTGCTGCGGCGGCGGTTCGGCTGGATGTTCGTTGGCAGGATGCAAGAGAAGCTTTTTCAATAATCACGTTGCGATTAAACTAAGAGGTGACTCATGGAAGGCGCAGGACTCGTGCTGGATGCTTTAGGTCGCGTGCGCGACATGGTACGGGAGGCGCTGAAGGACTTAGCGCCGGAGGAGATGCTGGCTCCGCCCAAACCTCACATCGCATGGCTGGTGTGGCATCTATCGCGTGTGCAGGACGCGAATTTTTCGTCGCTGTTGGAGCGGCCGCAGCTGTGGATCGCCGAGGGTTGGCACGCCCGCTTTGACATGCCTCCCGACCCGAAAGACTATGGCTCGGGGCACCGCCAGACGCGCGCGCAAGTCGAGGCGTTCACCGTCACCGATAAACCGCTCTTGCTGAGCTATCTGGACGCCGTCTTCGCACAGACCAAGACATATCTCGCCACGGTTTCGAATGGCGATCTAAATCGAGTGCTCAATGAGCCGCAGTACCAACCGCTGCCGACTTTGGCTATTCGTCTCGCGAGCGTGATTAACTGCAATACGCGCCACGCCGGTCAAATCGAGTATCTGCGCGGCCTAATCAAACACGGCGGCTGGTTTCCCGTTGCTGAAAAATGAACCGCAACTGGCATGCTTTAGTTGAGTTTGCGCCGAGAGTTTTGCTTATCTATCCGACATCGAAGCCATAAAGCTTGGCGGTGTTCTGGTAGAGAATCTTCTTTCTGTCATCTTCCGCGACGCCCTCGAAGTCTCGGGTGATCTTATCTTGCGAGTTTGGCCAGAAACTCGCGCTGTGGGGAAAATCTGATGACCAAAGGATGTTCTCGACTCCGATATCTTGCCGATGGGTGATACCGAAAATGTCATCGATGAAAGTCGCATAGAGCTGGCGTCGGAAATATTCGCTGGGTTTCAAGGTCAACTTGGTCGAAAAGGGACTTCCTTGGGCGCGCACGCCGCGGGCTTGAAAACGCTCGTCCATACGGCGCAAAAAGTATGGCAGCCAGCCGCAATTCAGTTCCGCCGACACGACCTTGAGCCGCGGGAACCGCTCAAGCACGCCCGACAGGATCAAGGTGGAAAAAGTTTTCTCGACCTCATGTGAGTTGATTCCCATGGCCACGGTTCGTTTTTGCGCGCTTGAATCCCAGTCAACCCACTGGAAGCCGGCAAATTCATGCAGGCTCAGCGGCATAGCGAGCTCCTGAGCCGTCGCCCAGAACGGATCGTAGACTTCGTCATAAAATGGCAATTCGTCGGGCGGTGACGCCCACACCACCGCACCAGAGAGGCCCATCTTGGCACACTCGGCCAAGTCTCGAGCGGCTTGTTGGGGGTCATAAAGCGATAACAGCGCCAACCCCTTGAGCCGCTTGGGCGCGTAGCGGCAAAACTCGGCGAGCCATTCGTTATATACTCGAAAACAGGCGCGCTGGAATCCGGCGTCTCTGATCCAGAACATGCGAAAACCGAGCGTTGTATAAAGCACATCGCCGCTGACGCCATCTCGATCCATGTCGTTAAGCCGCTGCGCCGGATCCCAGCCGCCGCGATGAGCACCGGCGTAAGAAAAACTCTTGAGAAATTCCTGCAGCTGTTCCAGCGTCTTATTGGCGCCGAAGCCTAAGATCACGTTGTGTGGACCGCGATCCGCTTCGATAAACCACCAAGCACCGGGCCGACCCTGGTATTCGGTTTCCATATGCGGCGCGAGATCGCGATAACGAGCCGGTAAACGCTCCTGCCAGAGATTCAACGGCTCGCTGACATGCGAGTCGGCATCTAACAATACGGGCGAAACCATCACACCCTCCTAAACCGGATGCGTCAGTGTCGGTCAAATGGCCCGAATCCGTCGAGTGAGCAAATTAGGACAACGTCAAGCAGCCGTCAACGCCGGCTACTTATCCAGCACCGGGTAGTGCCGAAAGATGCCATCTTCGTTGAAGGATATGCGGCGCGGCGATGACAAATAACTCGCCAGGCGCGGCCGCGCGGCAATCTGATCATGCAGCCGGATAGTTCTCCGATGCTTCGGTTCGAGCCGCGCCATTGTTCGCGGAAACGCGTAGCGCAAACCCTCGATCATTTGAAAAAGCGAAAGGTCGACATAGGAGAAGCTTTTACCCATAAGAAAATCGCTTCCTGTGGGATTGCGGTCGAGCAAACGTTCGAAGTAGTCAAGGTATTTCGGTATCCGACTCGTCGTGAAATCAGCGGCTCGTTTTTTCGCTGCGCCCTTTTGTTGCTCGTAATAAAGACTGCCGGCGATCGGATGGTGCGTATCATGAGTCTCGGCGACCCAGTCGGCGATGGTGAGCTGCAATTGGTGCGCCCAAAGGCGGACGGCTTCATTCTTTGCGACCAAACCCAGTCGCGGTGCGAGATAATGAAGAATGTTCGCCGTCTGCGCGATGATCACGTTGCCGGCCTTGAGAAACGGCGGGGCGAACGGCGGACGATTGATCGCGCGGCTCTCCATGAGACGCATCATCACTGCCATCCCGTTCGGATTGCGCGCTACATCGACGTAGGCCGCGCCGGCGTCTTCCAGGGCCAGCCGAACGAATTCGCCACGGCCTTGGATCGAAGGCCAATAGTAGAGCTCATATGGCATCGTGGCTCTCCTGCTTTTAACGGATCAGATCGAACGGTTTCTGACAACTGTTAACGACCTGAGGGACGCAGCCGCTCTGTGAATAGGCGGCCGGCGCGGCGCACGCGTGTCCAGCCTAGATTCTTCGCCCAGTCTTCAAATATGGAATAGGCCACAGGCGTCACCAACAAGGTTAAGAGCAAGCATAGGCTTTGGCCGCCGATAACGACCACGGCGACCGCCCGGCGTTCTTCGGCTCCCGGCCCGGAGCCGAGCGCGAGCGGCAGCATGCCGCCGACCAAGGCCAATGTGGTCATAAGAATGGGCCGCAAACGGTCGCGGTTTCCCTGAATGATCGCCGCCATACGCTCCATACCAGATTCGCGTAGCTTGTTCATATGGTCGATCTGCAGGATGGCATTTTTCTTGACCACGCCGAAGAGTACCAGAATGCCGAGAGCGGAGTAGAGGTTCAGCGTGTTACCGGTTGCCCAGAGCGACAGCAGCGCAAACGGCACCGACAGCGGTAACGACAATAGAATCGTAAAGGGGTGGATCGTGCTCTCATACTGGGAAGCGAGAATCATATACATGAAGATGATCGACAGGAGCATCGCCCAGACGAATTCGTTGTAGGTGCGGGTCAGCTCGCGGCCTCTGCCAGAAACGATGGTCGTGTAGGCGGCCGGGAGGTTCATCTCGCGGACGGCTCCATGCAGGGCTTCCAGCCGGTCGCCGAGCGCGAACCCGGGTGCCACCTGAGCGCGCAGGCTTACCTGACGCTGGCGGTCCAGACGGTCGATCCGCGAAGCGCTGCGAGCGGGCTCGACCCGCACCAGATTGTCGAGTCGCACCAAGCCGTCCCCTCGCCGCGGCACGTAAAGATGCGAAATCGTCCCCACGTCATTACGATCCTCTTGCGACAGCCGCAACTGCACGTCGTACTCTTCGTTGACGCTCGGATCATGGAATCGGGAGACTTCCTGGTCGCCGCCGACCATGAGTCGGAGCGCTGACGCGATCTGCTCGGTGTCGACATTGAGATCCGCGGCGCGTTTACGGTCAATCACGACGCGCAGCTCCGGACGGTCGAGCTTTAAAGTCGTATCGGCGTCGACAATACCCAGACCCTGCGATCGCACCCGCAGTTCCTCCGCATAAGACGCCAGCGCTTCCAGATCGGGCCCGCGCAGGACGAAATCGATGTCCCAGTTGCCGCCGCCGATATTGAAGGATGGAAGATTGCGCACCTGGGTGCGCAAATCGGTAAACTTGGCAAAGCGGGCGCGGACTTGCTGCATGACGTCGCGCTGCGAGAAAGTCTGGAACGCCACCCAGGGTTGTCCGTTCAGCGTCTCCCGCCACAAACGGCCAAACGAGAATACCCGTTCATCGTGGGGTGCGATCCGGACATAGCAGCCGCCTGAGCTGACGCCGCTAATAAATCCGCCACCCGCGTCGCAGAGCAGCAGGCGCACCAGGGGAACCGCGCGTAGCTCCGCCTCAATGGCGCGCATGATATCGTCCATTGCAGCCAGGCTGGTTCCTTGCGGCGCGCTGATGTTGACGTCGAATTCCCCCTCGTCGACGTTGCTTGGAATGTATTCTTGGCGCACCAGGCTGTACAGCGGAATCGAAGAGAGCACGACGATGCCGGCAAATCCCATGATGACTGGGCGATAGGCCATGGACCACCTGAGTATTTTTTCATAGCCGCGGTCGATCCAGGCATAGAAACCGCTCCGCGATCGGGCGGTGTTATGCTCGCCATTTGACGCAGTCTCGTCGGCGCGAAGCAGCCGGGCGCCCATCATGGGTGTGAGGGTAAACGATACCAACAAGCTGACTAACACGGCCACCGACGCGGTCAGTCCAAATTGATAAAGAAACCGGCCGGAGATGCTCGACATGAAGGAAACCGGGACAAAGATCACTACCAGGCTCAAGGTCGTCGCCATGACTGCGAGCCCAATCTCCGCGGTGGCTGCACGCGCTGCCTCGAAGGGATTGAGTTTCTTTTCCTCGACGAAGCGAAAGATGTTTTCCAGGACAATAATCGCGTCGTCGATCACGATGCCCACCATCAACACGAGAGCGAGCATCGTGACGCTGTTCAACGTGAAGTCGAGTGCCCACATCATGCCGAAGGTGGCGATGACCGATGAAGGGATCGCGACGGCGGCGATGAGGGTCGATCTCCAGTTTCGCATGAACGCCAATACGACCAAGGTCGCCAGGATGCTACCGAGGATCAGGTGAACGGTGATTTCATGCAGAGCCGCGTAGATATAACGCGACTGGTCGCGAATGACCTCGAGCTTCACGTCCGCCGGCATCTGACGCCTGACGCGGCCGAGGTTTTCCTTTACGGCCTCGATGACGGCGATAGTATTGGAGCCCGACTGACGTAAAATTTGCACTTGAACGGTGGGCACGCCGTTCAACCGCGCCAGAGAGCGTTGTTCTTTGGTTCCGTCTTCAGCCCGGCCGATGTCGCGCACGCGAATGGGCGACCCGTTCACGGTGGCGATAACCAGATCGTTGAAAGCGTTGGGATCGGTGATGCGTCCCATCGTGCGCAGCACCTCTTCACGGCTGCCGGCCGTGACGTTGCCCCCGGGTAAGTTGGCGTTCTGCCGCTGGATCGCATCGCGTACCGCGGTGATTGGAATTTGATAGGCGGCAAGGCGGTCCGCGTCTACCCATATGTTGATCGCGCGCTCCAATCCGCCGACCAGACGAACCTCGCCCACGCCTGCCGAGCGCTCGAGCTGTACTTTGACCACCTTATCGGCGAGTTCGGTCAATTCGCGGAGAGAGCGGTCGCCGGAAATTGCGATGGTAAGTATCGGCTGATTCTCGTTATTGAATTTGGAAATGACCGGTGGATCGATGTCGCGCGGCAAACGATTTAAAGCGGTCGCGACCCGGTCCCGCACATCCTGGGCGGCGGTATCGATATCGCGGTCGAGGTTGAAAGTAGCGATGACAAACGATGTTCCTTGGCCCGAGATCGATCGAAGCTCGTCAATCCCCTCGACCGTGTTGACGACTTCCTCGATGACCTGAGATACGACCGTTTCGACCTCTTCGGCGGAAGCGCCCGGCAAGGTGGTACGAACGGAAACGTTCGGCAGATCGACCGATGGAAAACGGTCGACACCCAGGCGGAAATAACTGGTCGCGCCGACCACCACCAGGGCGAGAATGATCATTGAGGCAAACACCGGGCGGCGGATACAGATGGCGGCGAGTTTTTGCATTAGCGAATCACTTGCACCGGCTCTCCGGCGACAAGATTCCCGGGTCGCACGACCACTTCGTCGCCGATGGCGATCCCTTCGGTGATTTCGACCCGGTCTTCGATCCGGCGCCCGGTGCGCACGCGCTTCTCGACGGCGCTATTGTTCGATACCGTGAGCACCTTTTCGATGCCCGCGAAAGTGACAATGGCATCGTACGGCACCGTCACGACGCGCTGGCCCGACTCGATGACGATCTCCGCTTTGGCGAAAGAGCCGGGACGAAGCGCGCCTTGTTCGTTGGGTACCTCGGCTTCGATCAGCAAGGTTCGACTGCTCTCGGCAATGGCGGGCGACAGCCGCGCAACGCGGCCCTGATATCGGTTAGGATCTCCTTCCACCGTAAGATGTACGGTCTGGCCGATACGGAGCAAACCGGCTTCACGCTCGGGGACGGGGAGGCGGAGCCGCAGCGGATGGGTGCGCACCAGAGTTGCCACCGGCGCTCCCGCGGGCAAGTACTGGCCGACAGCGGCCTGACGTGCGCTGACGGCCCCGTCGACCGGTGAAACAATGACGGTATCGGCAAGCTGCTGGCGGGCGATCTCCAACTCCGAACGGCGTTGCACTAAGATGGCTTGGCGATTGCGGACCTCTTCGATAGCATCTTGATAGCGCCCGTCGGCAACGGTGAGCTGCGATACCGCGGCATCGAGCTCGGCTCGGGCTATCAACTTGCGGTCCCAAAGCTCGACCATGCGCTCATGGTTGAGACGCGCTTCCTTGAGCACGGCGGCGGCCTGACGGACGGTGGCGGTCTGCTCGATGTCGACTCGATCGTTGTTGCCCGAGGGCGGAAGTCCCAATCTGACGCGCGCCTGCTGCAGCGCGGCTTCAGCTTGCTCGACTCGCAGGCGATAGTCGCTTGGATCGATCTGCGCGATCGCTTGGCCCTTTTTCACTCGGCTGCCCAGGTCGACATTGATCTCGCCCAACCGGCCGATCACTTTTGTTCCTAGAATAATTTGATCGTCGGCCGCCAACGTGCCGCTGGCGCTGACGGTGCGGGACGCCAGCGTCTCGACCGCCGGGGAAACCCGGACTTGGCGCACCGGTGTGTCGCTCTGTGGCACTGCGGTTGCCGGCGAGTCGCTGCACGCGGCGAGCCCCAACGTGCCGATTAGAGATGCGACTGCAAGGGTGAGACGGCTCAAGGGCTTAAGCTTCACGAACTTCACCCTGGTGTGTTTGGCGGCGGCGCGCCAGCTCGCCCAACGCTGCTAGCGAAAACTCGGTGATATGGTCGACGAGCCGCTCCATGTTATCGGCGCCATGGGCTTCTGCAGGGTAAAGCCGGGCGAGCACCGTGCGAGCGTGATGGTAGTAAACGCATTGACCCATGATGCTGAGCGCGCACAATTTTACTTCATCCTCAGTGGCCGCGGAACCGAGCAATTGGCCCACGATTCCCGCCAACTCGCGGTGCAGTGGCCGCGCAACCTCTTCAATCAGCGAGTCGAGCGCACGCGTCGGCTCCGCCATTTCACGCGCGATCAGTTTCGCGTGCCATCCCGGACGCCCAGGATCGAAAATCCGACGCAATAAAGAGCGAATGTAAGCACGGAGTTTTTCCGCTGGGGTCGCCTCCGGACGAAGTCCGAACCGGGGAGGATATTTTTCTAAGTACGCCTCCGGCACGGAACGCAGTACAGCTAGATAAAGTTTTTCCTTGTCGCCAAAGTGATAATTTACCGCCGCGATATTCGCGCCGGCCTTTTCACAGATCTGGCGCACGGTGGCAGCCCGATAGCCGAACTCAGCAAAGATTTCGCCGGCAGCTTCGAGCAACCGCTGCTCTGTCTTGCTGACTTCGTCGTCCTGCCGATTCTTAGCGCGTTCTTTAAACATTTGTTTCAAACAATCATATAAAACGCTTATTTGAATATCAATGACACCAGAAAATGATGGTTCAGTCGGGATCGGCCCCTACACGCTAAGCGTTGGAACGATTGGACGTTTTTCAATTCGGGCTCATGCGCCAGCCTGCGGTTACAACTTGGCTCGGACTTCACAAGGAACTTTGAGCTGGTCGCAATCGCATCCGGTGTTACCGGGGTTGCGGGTTTCAAAACGCCGCTCGGTTGACGAACCAGGCGCTAGTTTTTTACCGCCCTCGTGGCTAGCATTAACGAGTGACAAATATCTCATGACGGTGAGCCGTGGAAAAGAAGGATTTAAGATCAGAAATTCATCAGGAAGAGATTCGCAAATCGTTGCTCGAGCTTCACAACGCGCTGCTCCGACTGCACAAAGCGCTGCTGGATTCCGAGAAGGTGATGTACGAGAAAAACGTAGGACCGATCCGCTCGCCGAATCACTTCTTTCAACTTTTGACCGGGGATCCTTGGTTTGCTTGGCTGCGCCCGATCTCGCAATTGATTGTCGCCATCGACGAGACGCTAGACCAGAAAGAAACGCTTACGAGCGCCAACGTAGACGCTTTGATGCGGCAGTCCGTGTTCCTATTGATTCCCGCGGAGACCAGCGGCGAGTTTGGCACACGTTACCTCGCCGCGCTGCAGCGCGACCCGCGCGTGGTGCTCGCCCATGCTCAAGTTGCCAAGCGGATCGGTTCCAAGCAACCGTCGAGCTAGCCGGGCACCCGTTTTGGCGAGTTGAAACGGTTTTGCAAGCTGGAGAACCCGGTCCGTTATTGGCAGTACGAGCCTGCCGAGAATACTACCGTAGCGGAGGCTTCAAAGTCTTATTGAAATGATCGATGGTGCGCTGCCAGGCGAGTTTGGCAGCCGCTTCGTCAAACCGCGGCGTCGTATCGTTATGGAAGCCATGATTCGTGTTCGGATAGATATACGCTTCGTACTTGACATTGTTGCTTTTCAGTGCCGCCTCATAGTTGGGCCACATAGCATTAATTCGGGGATCCTGCTCTGCAAAGTGAAGCAGCAAGGCCGCCTTGATCTTCGGTACGTCCTCTGTAGCGGGCGCGGCCCCATAGAACGGCACTCCGGCGGCAAGCTGTGGCAAGCGCACGGCTATTCGGTTGACCATACCGCCACCGAAGCAGAAGCCCACCGCACCGAGCTTTCCGGTAGACTGGGGATGCTTTAACAGAAAGTCCGCCGCGGCAACGAAATCTTCCGTGATTTTTGCGCTGTCGAGCTGGCTAAACATCTTGACGGCCATCTCGTGGGCTTCGGCCCCGGGTACGCTTGGAAAACCGCCTAACGGCCAGATTGCATCGGGTCCAAACGCCATGAACCCTAAAACCGCCAAGCGCCGCACGACGTCTTCAATGTAAGGGTTGAGACCGCGGTTTTCGTGAATCACCAGTACAGCGGGAAATTTATCGCCGCTCGCCGGGCGCGCGAGCAAGCCGCGCATCATACCGTTGGACGAATTGCCTTTGGGCGAGGGGTACGTCGTATACTCCGCTGTAATGCGCTTATCGTCTTTGGACACTTGCTGCGCGAGAGCGTAGTTTGGCTTAAGCATGTCCCATAAGGCGGTCGCCGTCACGCCGCCGACGGCGAATTTCGCCGCGCCGTCCAGAAACTCGCGCCGGCTGATTCCGCCGTGCACATATCGATGAAAAAGACCAAGCAATTGCGGGTCGAAATCACTCGCCTTCTTTCGCTCCAAGATAACCTCCTTGACCCTCGTGATTTTGCTAGAACGCTAGTGGAAATGGCGCTTCAGATCAATACGCTTTTGGTTCTAGTTTCCACCTCGGAGCGGGCGTTTCAACGTTCGCGTCTTATGCGTCACGATCGTGCCAGCGTTTGCCGAAAGCGAGGGTACTGGGCTAGAATCTAGCAATCACTGCAGGAGGAACTACCATGGATGTAGCCAATCTTGAAGAATTAATAAAGACAGCGAAACGCAAGATCGATTTATTCGGCACGGATAACTTTCGCTCTTGGATGCTTTATTTTGTTCCAGGCGACGGTACCGACATGCACTACCACACCAACCCCGAGACTTTTCTCGTTCTGTCCGGCAGCGGGGTCGTTAAGGGGTTGCACGGCGAAGAGCGCCCGATCAAAAAAAGCGAGGTTCTCTTTCTCAACGCGAAGGACTACTACCAGATCATCAATACCGGAAGCGAACCCCTGGTGTTGTTTGGCAACCGCTCCGAGGCGTTCGGTGGGCCTCATATCAAAGCGGACGGAACTGACCGCAATGCCCGGGTGTAAATGCGTCGCAAGTTGATGCGTGACGCTGGAGAGATCTTAGTCGATGAACCTCGGCGGTGTAGAAGCGTCAATTGACATCGCCAGGGGTAGTGATTAAACTTGCGCCAAAGTCGGAGTCCGAGGACCTTACATGCCTATCTACGAATACAAATGCGATAAATGCGGCACCTTCGAAGCCACCCAGAGAATTACCGACAAGGCCCTAGCTAAATGCCCCGCGTGCAAGGGAAAGGTCAAAAAGTTGATCTCCAATACATCGTTCCAGCTTAAGGGCAGCGGCTGGTACATTACCGATTACGCGCGCAAGGGCAAAAGCGGCGACGGCAAGGGCGATAAGGCCGAGACCAAGAGCGAGTCCAAAACTGAATCGAAGAAGAGCGAATCCGCAGCAAGCGGCGGCGAAAAATCTTCCACAAGCTCGAGTGCAGCTTCAGCATAGCGCAGCCAAACATATCTTCCGGATGATCGCGTAGCCAACGGCGCCTTTGGCGCCGTTGGCGTTTATGACGTCGCGGGGACCTACTCGGCACAAGCTCACCTTCGGCTCCGCCGTACCGAAACAAATCTGCGAGCCGAATCCAGACCGCAGGTCTAGATTTGAAATACGTTTTTCGCTATAGCTGAAAAACCGATGAAGAAAATCGAAGGAGGTTTTGATTCATGGCACAGACTATAGACAATATCGTCGATCCGAACGATTCCAGTTTAGCCTCGGAAATGGTTCAGTTTTCCGGCCCTGCCGGAAACGTCAACGCGTATGTCTCCCGCCCCAAAGAAGGGAGAAATCTCGGGACGGTTTTGGTCATTCATGAAAACCGCGGTCTGGTCGGCCATATCAAAGATGTGGCGCGACGCTTTGCCAAGGAAGGATTCGCCGCCATCGCCGTCGATTGTATGGGGCGGGTGGGTGGCAGCGACAAGTTCAACGGGAGCGACGCGGCTACCGAAGAAATCAAGAAAGTGACCGGGGCCATGGTCGCCGAAGATTTGACTGCCGCTGTCAACTACATGAAAAACCAAAACTACGTCAACGGTAAATTCGGCGTCGTTGGTTACTGCTGGGGCGGAGGTCAGTCGCTCAATTTTGCGACAAAGAGCAAGGATCTCAACGCCGCCGTGGTTTATTACGGACGAAACCCCGATCCCCTCGATTCCGTCGCCAATATTTCATGCAAGGTGATGGGAAACTACGCCGAAAATGATCCGAACATTATGCCGGGCGTCGAGCCGCTAAAAGCCGCTATGGCGAAAACCGGGAAAAGCTTTGACGTGAAGGTCTATCCGGGCGCGAAGCACGCGTTCAACAACAACACCAATGCGGATCGCTACCATCCAGAGGCGGCGAAGGACGCTTGGGCCCGGACCACGAGGTTCTTCAAGGAAAACTTGGCGTAAGCGACCGATCCCGGGAGTCATCAAAGGCACGCCGTCCAAATATCAGGATAGCGTGCCTTTGTTATTTGTTCTGTTGAAGTTCCGGTCGATGGCCAATCGCTCTTCGAGCGAGATCGGGCGTAATCACATAAGGACCCTGCAAGGTGTCTCGCCAGACTTGATCGGCAATTTCGCGGTTGCCGCCGGTAACCACGTAGGAAAGGGCGCCGCTCATAGCGCCGACCGTTACTGTGATGGCTTTGATCGGAACGAACCACAAATTTCCCGCCGTGACGCCGACGGCGACGCCGGCTTTTTCGGTAGAATCTTCGGCTCGCAGCCGCTCAGGCGAAAGAACCAACGAAGCCAGGATCAGAGCAGCAGAGAGCGATTTTGTCACCGTCATCGTCGCCCTTATCCTCCTCTAAAGAAAAATTTGGAGCGAATCGTATCGGCGCCGTTGGTCGGATTCCAGTAACGGCGTACGCCAAAATAATAGCAGCACGCTTCGTTATCGAGATCGTTGTTGAAACAACGAAGCTGACCGTCCTGAAAGCGCACTCGCGCCAAACATGTGCCGCCCGGAACCGACGACGTCATGATTTCCATGACCACGCCGATGCCCCATTCTTCGTAGCGCAGATGATTGACTTCGTCGCCAACACGCAGGAAAAGCCGCTTGCCGCCGTTTGAAGAGAGCGAGCTTTCACTGCGGCGGCTGAAATGTTTCAGCGTCAGCGTAACATCGGGATTGGGTGCCTCCACGAGACCATTGGTTTGCCGCTTTGAGGTCTCGATGAGGTCTCGCGACCCGCGTGAACCGTTGCGTAGCGGCGCGCCGCGCTTCTGTGAAGAATTCCTTTTGCCCACAACTCGCCTCTGGTTCACGTGATCCTTTGGTTTCGTCGCCGTTCGGGTCGGGCCGCCATAATCATGTAGACATAATCACCGAAATCGACTTCAATAGTCAAGGTCCGCAGTAATCTTCCACGGATAAATCGACCTAAGTTGAAGTGGATTAGGGATTCAAAAAAGCGCTGATGACTTTCGCCAATTCCTCGGGCTGGTCCTGATGGACCATATGTCCCGCGCGAGCAATCGCCGCGTGCCGGCAGTGGGGAATAGCGTCATAACGCGGCTGTTTATCGTTGCGGCGCGCTTGGTGGCTTTCGGTGCCGTCAACGATCAACACCGGGCATTCGATCCTGCGGAAAAATTCCACGGCCTGCGCAGTGTAAAAGGGCTGGGGCGCGGTCGTGCGATGCAGCGGATCGAATTTCCAAATCCATTTGCCGTTATGGTGCTGCTTCATGGCGACGCGCGCGAGCTCGATCGCAAATTCTTTCTTGAGCCGCGGATTGGTCTGACGCAGTTGGTCGGCGCCGGCCTCGATGCTTCTATACTCGCGGAAATGACGGCGTCCGCGCTCATGCACGTCGGCGATCCATCGCGCCATTTTGGCGGGTGCATCGGCGAACTTCATGCCGACGGGGCCCACGCCTTCGATCAGCACAAGATTGGCAACGTGGTCTGGAAACGTTCCCGAGTACAAAAACGCGATCGTACCGCCCATAGAATGGCCTACGAGATTGAAGCGCGTAAGGCCGAGCGCTTGCACCACGCAGTCAAGATCAAAGACATAATCGGGGAAATGGTAGTAGCCGCCGGCGCCAACCCAGCCGCTATCGCCGTGGCCGCGACAGTCGGGCGCGATAATCCAAAGGCGCTGCCGGTGTCGCTTTTGCATCGCCGCGGCGAAAGCGTTCCAGCTATAGGCGAGGTCGAGATAGCCGTGAACGAGCAGCAGCGCTTGACCGGTGCGCTCGCCCCATTCGAGACAGTGAATCGGCAAGCCCTGCGCGTCGACGAATTGATCCCGAGGCTCCGACATCAACCTTGTTTTCAGCTCCGATCGATCGGTACTTCAATGAATTCGTTCTTGTCGTCGGACCAAGCGAACGCGCGGATGACTTTGACGGCTCGGTTGTAAATAGAAATGACGATTTGCGCGGCATCAGGATAGGTGGGCTCGCCAAAAGGTCGGGCAAAGGCTTTGTCTTCATCTGAGAAATAGGCATCGTGGTCCGGATGTGAATGATAAAAAGCCTTGAGCACCTCGCCGTTCGCTTGGGCGCGCTCGAGGACGGCTTCTAACTGGAGCGGATCCATCGCGTAGGCGATCGCCGCTGTGCGCGGGTAGGTTTGTGGATCGAGCGCATGGAGTTTGTTTTGAATATTTTCCAGCCGATGCACACGGTCAGTTTCGCCAGTCGAAAGAATCACGCCGCAACATTCGTCGGGAAACGTGTCCCGGGCGTGGCGGGAGATTTCGTCCCAGGCGTCGCGCGTGAGTCTAAGCGTTTCGTGCTCGTCCATGACAGCGGTTTCTCAACCCATACTTAGCACAACCGGGCAAGCCTTTTCGACAAGTCGCGGAGCCGCAGCGAGCGGATTCGTTCTGAGGTTCCTCGCCAAGAGTCTTGTGCATCTAAATATTCTTAAATGACCGCTCTAACGAGCGAGAGCAGTGACGATCTTCTATAACGGGATGCCCGTTTTGCGAGAAATGTCCAAGAGATCGTCATAGACCGGCTGCAGAAGCGGAATTCCTTCCGTTTTTCTGATCGCCTCCGCCTCTCGTTCCGGATCGCCGGGGATAAGCGGGCCGTTCGTGCCCGGGGCGGGTTTGGTGCTGCGAAATACTTGAATCCATTCGTCGATCTGTTTTTTGAACTCGTCTTTATCGACGAAACCTTCGATTTGCATGGCGCCGAAAAAGTGTCCGATGCCCTTGCCGACGCTGCGCTCGGGAACCTCTTGTCGTAATGCGAATGGCGGAGCGAACGGGCCCCAGTTGGCGCCGCTTAGGAGGCAACAGAGTATGTCGACCATAGAAGCCAAGGCATAGCCTTTGTGGCCGCCCATCTCTCTTTGCGAGCCGAGTGGCAACTGCGCGCCGCCGTCGATCATCTCATTCGGGTCGGTCGTGTCGTAACCGTACTTGTCGACGATCCAGCCTTTCGGGACGGCTTCATTCTTTCTCAGTGCGACTTCAATTTTGCCGTAAGCGACCGCGCTCGTTGCCATGTCGATAACGATTGGCGGTTCTCTGTAACCGGGGAAGGCGATGGCGAGCGGATTGGTGCCGAGCATTCTTTCGGCGCCCCACAAAGGAACCACGAGCTTGGTCGTATTGGTCATCGCCCAGCCGATCAGGTCGCGCTCCAATGCCTTTAATGGGTAATATCCGGCAATGCCGAAATGATTGGTGTGGCACACGCTGACCCAACCGGAGCCATATTGCTCGGCTTTATCCATGGCGATTTCGTTGGCCTTCGGGCCGACGACTAAACCCAATCCGTTGTCGCCGTCGACGCTGGCGACGCTGGCTTTTTCGCGAACGACTTCAATGTTCGGCCGGGGGTTGATTCTGCCGAGCTCGAGCATTTCAAAATAAGTGTGCAGACGCGCCACCCCGTGGGAGTCAATGCCGCGAAGGTCGCTTTTGATTAATACATCGGCGGCGAGATCTGCGTCGGTTTGCGGCACGCCGAAGTGCGTGAATACTTGCATGGCAAAATTGCGCAAGTGATCGGCTGAAAAAATCCGCGTTGAGCTATTGTCGGTGCTCGGGGGCATTGCACACATTGCTCAATCTACGCTGGTTCAAACGGGCAACAAGGGCACGCGTGAGCGAGAGCTTGCGTTCACCAGGGAGCGACTCTCCATTATTTCCGATGATCAGACTACGCATGGCGCCGTAGCGCTGTCAACTTCACGGAAGATCACAGTGTTCAGCAGCTGGTTTTGAAACGCCTCTGTTTCGTCACGAAGCCACCATCCCTTACCGCGACCGTTTACTGTTCATTGCACATGAGGGCCGCGACCCCATTTTGCGCGCGCAGCTCAGGCTGACCCCTGCCATACGTCTCAATTGTCGGTGCTGGGCAGCAAAAACTGCAACAGCAAGGTCTGTTGAAACCATCCATAGTTGTCGTCGGAGGCGATGAACAGGGCGGTTCCTTGCCTGGTCCGTTGGACGGCAATGGCTTCATAGTTTTCCGCGGCCAGCGGCTGCTCCAGTTTTATCAGCTGTTTCCCGACCAGCCTGGCGCCTGGCTTGAGACTGTCGGCTTTGATCATGGTGATCCGGGCCGACAATATGCCGAAGCGAACATAACGGCGCTCGAGCACGAGCACGTCGCCGTTTTCGAGCGCGGCGCAGTCGGTGACGCGAAAGCCTCTGGCGGGAGCGTAAGACAGCTCCCACGATTGGTCTTTGTCGATCAACCAGCCCTTGAAGCTTCGATCCGGATTTTCGAATCCTTCGGTCAGGGCCAGGAGGCGCCCGTCCGGTAGCATCGTGAGCCCCTCCACACCTTCATTGCTAGGCGCACGCAACAGCGGCGACGGAATGCCCACGCGACTAGGAGCGGATCGGAAAGTTTCCGGCGGTGCTGGATAACGCCAAATCCGATGAGCGCCTTCGAAGGCAACAAGAAAGGATCCGTCCGCTGTCCGCGTCAAAGCTTCTGCGTCCGCCAGTCTTCCTCTGACAGGTTTTTTCGCCGCGGACAGAATCGGCGCGATCCGCCAATCGACCAGCTTCAAGAGGGCGCCATTGCCATCGGTTGACATTGCCGCCGATAACCAATGACCGCGGTCGGAAATCGCATAAAGTTTCGCATCCGCGCTGATCGACAATCCGGAAAGGCCGCCGAAGCGGCGGTCGTTTGACTGCAGGTGAAAAGCGCTCAGGAGCTTCAATGAGCCAAAATCTGTGCGCTCCGGTTGCTTGTGATCGACGTCGATCGGCAATGAATGGACGAGCGGTGTCTCGACTGTCTGAGGAAATGCGGTGCGCGGACCCGCGAACGATAAATACAGACCCAGAAAAAATCCCACGGCTCTCCGAAGACGCATGCTTCCTAACCACACGATGCCAGCAAGGATGGCATCGATACGGCTACCCTTCAAGCTCGCTTGTGATCGTTCTTGACAGAAAAATCGGCCCGGTATACGCAGGAGTGGCTCTGGTGTTCTCCAATCGATTATCGACCGGCAGAAGACGTCAGCCGTGTATCCAGCGAGGTGCCTTGTTGACCAGAAACCGGCAGAATTTTTCGATCGTCGGAACCTCGGTTCGGCGCGTCGACGGTGTCGATAAAGTCACCGGCGTGGCCAAGTATGCCAGCGACTTGATCGTGCCGGGTATGATCGAAGGAAAGTTTCTGCGCAGCCCCTACGCGCATGCGCGGATTCGCGCTATCGATACCCGCGAGGCGGAAGCGCTGCCCGGCGTCGTTGCCGTTCTCACCAGCAAAGATCTCGCTGATGTCGGTCCGTATATCGGTCGGAGCAAAAATAAGGACCAGCCGATCATCGCACTCGAGCGGGTTATTTATGCCGGCCAACCGGTGGCTGCGGTGGCTGCGGCAGATCGCGCAACCGCCGAAGCGGCCGCCGCCAAGATTCGCGTCGACTACGAAGAACTCCCGGCGGTTATCGAAATCGACGAAGCTATCGCTGACGGCGCCCCGCGCCTGCACGACTTTGCCGCACGAAACATCTGCGTCGAAGCCGAGCTGCTTAAGGGCGACGTCGACGAGGGATTTGCAGAAGCCGATGAGATTTTCGAAGACACCTTCGAATTTCCGATGATCTATCATTACTCGATGGAACCGCACACGGCGATCGCCCGGATTGACAGCGAGGGCATTCATATTTGGACGTCCACCGGACATCCCTTTGGCGTGCGCCGGGAAATCGCGGAGATTTTTCGTTACCCGCTGTCGCAGGTTCGCGTTCAAGTCAATTTTGTCGGCGGCGCCTACGGCAGCAAGTCAGGCGCAAAAATCGAACCGCTGGTGGTCGCTCTCGCGCGTAAGGCGCGCCGGCCCGTTCGTGTCGTGCAAACTTTCGCCGAGGCTATGGCGACCTGCCGGCGCCACGCGATCAAGTGCAAGCTCAAGACCGGGGTAAAAAAAGACGGCACGTTGCTGGCGAAGCAGGCCGAGATCTATCTCAACACCGGCGCTTATGCCGAGACTGGCCCCGTAGTGACGGGCAGAACGCTGACGCGCATTCTCGGACCGTATCGTTATCCAAATCTCAAGATTCATTCTTATTGCGTTTATACAAACACGCTGTCTGCTGCGTCCTTCCGCTCCATTGGCGGCCCCCAGACGGCTTGGGCGACGGAGTCGCAGATGGATATCATCGCCCAGAAGCTCGGGCTCGATCCGACCGCACTGCGGCGAAAAAATCTAGTTAACAAGGGCGAAGAGATCAGACCGAAGTACAAGCCGATGGATGCCGATCTCGCCACAGGATTCCAACTCGTTCTCGACAGGCTAGGTTGGGACGGTCCGATTTCCAAAGAAGGCCACGGCAGAGGGGTGGGGTTCGGCACCACGGACCCGGGCGCGCCCCTGGCTTCGACTTCTACGGTGCATGTGCTCTCAGACGGTAGCGTGGTGATTTTGTGCGGGACAGTGGAGCTTGGCCAGGGCGCTAAAACGGTCATGAGCCAAATTGTCGCGGAAGAACTGCGTGTGCCGCTCGAGCGCGTCACTATTCGTCCGATCGACACGGCTTTCACGCCGTTCGATCGCTCAACAGGTTCGAGCCGCTCGACGACAGTCATGGGCAAAGCAGTCGAACTTGCGGGCAGCGATGCGCGCCGGCAGATTGTCGAGCTTGCGGCTGAGCATTTCGAATGTCCCGAGGAAGCAGTCACACTGAAGGAGGGTGAAGCGATCGCCGGCGGCAAACGGATTACCTACGGCGAGTTGATTCACAAACACTTTGCCATGCAAGGCGGCGAGCTGGTCGGAACCGGGTATGCTCACAGCGGTATGGCACCGGAGCCGGCGAACCCGCTCTTTTGGGAGATCGGCATCGGCGCGGTGGAAGTAACGGTGGATTGCGAGACCGGCAAGGTTCGCGTGAAAAAATATGTGACCGCTGCCGACGCCGGCAAAGCAATCCATCCTTTGCAGTGCGAAGGGCAGGACGAGGGGTCGGCGATGATGGGGTTCGGGCACACTTTTTACGAAACCTACCAATTTGACAGCGGGCAGATCATCAATGCCACGCTGGTGGACTACAAGGTGCCGACCTTCGACGACGTGCCGGATGAGTTCGAGTCGATTCTGATCGAGGACGGCAATGGTCCCGGACCGTACGGCGCAAAAGGCCTCGGCGAAGGCGGCATTATTCCGGTGGCGCCGGCGGTGGCGAATGCGGTGGCGTGGTCCACGGGTGCGCGGGTGAAATCGTTGCCGCTCACGCCGGAAAAAATTTGGCGGGCGATGAAGGAGGAGCGACGCATATGCGTGCAAATTCAAGACGTCAAATAGTAGTGTTGGTGCTCCTGTCGGCGCTGCTCGGTTATCCTGGCTTCTCAGCGCACGCGCAAACCAAACTGACGGTAGCTTACTCGTCGATCGGCCCGATGGCCGCGGGCGTTTGGATGGCCAAGGAAAGCGGCGCTTTTGAAAAATATGGTCTTCAAGCCGATATTCTTCTGATTACCTCGGGACCCGTGGCGGTACAGGCCCTGATCGGCGGCGATCTCCACGTGGTGAGCGCGGCCAGCAATGCGGTGATCAATGCAATTTTGAACGGCGCACCGATCATTGCCGTCGGCGGAACGGCCAATCGTCCCTATCACCGGCTGTTCGTTCAGCCGGAAATCAACCGGCTGGAAGATCTGCGCGGCAAAGCGCTCGGTGTCACTCGCTTCGGTTCGATCACCGATAATTTGAGCCGCATCCTTCTGCGCAAAAACGGCTTGGAAGGAGCTGTCAACGTCCGGCAGATGGGCGGTACCATCGAAGTAGCCGCCGCGTTTCAGAATCGACTGATTGCCGGCGCGGTGACCTCCGAGCTGCGCGTGACGCCGCCGAGCCAGCCGAAGATTTTGGTACGGCTAGTCGATATGGGGATTCCCTATTCCATGAATATGATTGCCGTCCAGAAGGAGTACTACCGGCGCAATCCCGAAGCGGTGGAAAACGTGGTGCGAGCCTACGCGGACGGGCTTGCGTTCATGCACCGCAACAGAGAACAGTCTCTGAAGATCATCGGCAAATATTCGCGTCTCAATGACGCGAAACTGATCGATCAGTTTTATGACGATGCAATGACTTATTTAGACCGAATTCCCCGTGCAGAACCCGATGCTGTCCAAACAATCCTGGAGTTCATGGGCAAAAAGGGAATGCCGGTAGAAACTTTCCAGGACAACTCGATTATCGACAAACTAACCCGCGAAGGCTTTTTTGAAAAAATCTTCAAAAAGTCTTAACTGCTCTGCCATCGTGTTGATGGCTCCAGATCGGCAGCAAGCCCATGAACAACGTCGTAACTCGGAATTTGAAAGAAGATAAGGACGGCATCCAGGGGTACATCGCTTATCCCGAGCGCAGCGAGCGGGGACCGGGCCTGTTGCTGATTCACCAACATTCAGGCCTCACCGGTTATTTGAAAACCGCGGCTTACAAGTTTGCTCAACTCGGTTACCTGACAGTCATCCCAAACCTCTATCACATGCTCGGCTATCCCGCGGAGCAGCACATCGACAAGGGCACTGAAATTCAAAACAAGACTCCTGACCCGGATTTCGTTCGCGTCATCGACCGCGGCTGGCGTTATTGCCTTTCACGCAAGGACGTCGACGGCGCGCGCGTCGGCGTGGTGGGTTACTGTATGGGCGGGCGGCTAGGCATTCATTTCGTCGCGGCGACTCCTGCTGTGCGCGCCTTTGTTGCTTACTACCCGTCGGTGCGCGACGAGCAGCCCAGCAACATCCGGCCCCGGCATCCCTGCGATGCGGCCCGCGAAATTCAGTGTCCATCGATGATCCTTTACGGCGGCCATGATCAACACAGCACGTTTCCCGTGCAGCAGCGAGTGATGGAAAGCTTTCACGCCAATGGCCAGCCTTTGGAATGGCATTTCTTTCATTTCGGCAATCATGGGTTTGCTTCGACGGAGTCGGATGGCTATCAGCCCTATCTTGCCGATCTGGTTTGGCCGCTGGTGACCGAGTTCTTAAGGCGCGAGTTGGTGAGTCCCGCGCTCTGAGCCACACGAATATGAAGGTCTTCGTAGTGCGCGGTTGAAACTGGGGCCCAGAAATCGCGCTTGAACATAGCCGGCGAAATCGATTATAGCCAAGTATCGATCGCTGGCAAGGCAAAGGAGCAGCTGATGCAAATTGCGGAGTGGAGACAAACGATCGGCGCGATGGTGAGGGAGCACATGCGCTCGCCGGAGCTGGAACACTACTTTTCGGTCAAGATGAACACTCCGCGCGCGCAGTTGATGATCACCCAATTGGGCCTTTATATTCGTCACCGGCGCGACTGCTGGGCGCACGTTTCGGCGAATTGCCCGGTCATGGCAATCAAGCAAGCGATCCTGCAGCATGAATACGGCGAAGTCATCAAAGACCAATTTTCGGATTACGGCCATTTGCATCTCATCATTCGCCAGGCGCAAAAATTGGGGATGACCCCCCAAGAAGTCATCGAAACCAAGCCGCTAGTCAGCACTACGGCAACGCTCTACGCTTGGGCTTGGCTGACGCATGCCAAAAGCTGGATTGAAGGGCTGTCGGCGCTGACCGTGACCGAGTGGACCAACGACGATCGTTTGCTCAGCGACATTGGCGGGGGTCATTCCACCCGTATGGGCAAGCGGTGGACCGAAGATATGGGAATTGCCTGGCGCGATATGCCGAACTTCGTGGCCCACTCTCAGGCGGACGAAGAGCACAGCGATATGTTCCTGCCGTTTCTGGAACAATACGCTGTCGGTGAAAAGGAGCAGATCGCGCTCGATGCCGTGAAGGAATCGCTGAATCTATTCGGGATGTATCGCGAAGGAGTGGCGCGTGCGATGGAGAAAATACCGTTGAATTAGTTTGAGTGAGAAAATTAGAATTAAAAGACGATGGAGGCGAATATGGAAAAGCCAAGAATCAGACACATCGCAATCAACGTGGAAGACCTCGATAAGACAGCAGAGTACTATAAAAGAGTATTCGGCATGGAAGAAAAACATCGGCGGCCTGGCGGAACTATTTATTTGTCCGATGGCCATCTGGATCTCGCTCTCATTCATAGCGAGAAATATCCGTGGGGAATCCATCATTTTGGTTTCAAGGTCGATAGCGTCAAAGAGATCGAGAAAATTGCCGACACCAAAGCTGAGGACAACACCTACGGAGCCATTGCGGAGAGCTGGATCAAAGACGTCGAGGGCAATCGTGTCGACGTCTCCGAGCACGGCTGGCCGATCTAGCAGCCTGCTGAAAAAGACTCATATGCTTCGTTGCGCCCGATCGTCTCGCTACAACGTACTGTCTACGTACGCCTCCGCTCGTCGATTCTTCGCGCGCCTCGACTTGGAGATCTTTTTGAGCCGCCTGCCATCCAGGTTTTTTCGCACCCTGCTAGGCCGATTTGGCGCAGCGCTTTTTCTGGTGCTGGCGCCCGGGCTATCAAGGGCGCAAAGCCCGCCGAAAGTCAGCGTTGCTTATGCTGCTATCAGCCCGATATTTGCCGGCATCTGGATGGCGAAAGAGATTGGCGCATTTGAGAAGCAGGGGCTCAAATCTGATTTGATATACATAAGCTCCGGAAGCATTACCGTCCAAGCCATGATGGGCGGTAATGTGGACATGAGCATTGCCGCAAGCAACGCGGTCGTGAGCGCGATTCTGCGCGGCGCGCCATTGATCGCCGTCGGCAGCATCACGAACCGGCCGGCGATGAGTTTGTTTGTCCAACCGGAAATCTCCAAACCCGAGCAGCTGCAAGGCAAAACACTGGCGATTACCAGGCACGGCTCATCGACACATTTTCTGACCCTCTTTGCGCTTGAAAAGCTCGGCCTTCACGACAAAGTCAAAATCCAGCCCATGGGCGGTACGCGCGAGGTAGATGCGGCGGTGCGAACCGGCATGGTCGCAGGCGCAGTGCGCAGTATGAAACCGGGCCCAAAAACGAGAATGTTGGTGGACCTGCCGGATCTGGGCATTCCTTTCTCGATGGATCTTATCGCTGTCAAGAGGGACTTCGCGAAGAATTCTCAAAAGACAGTCGAAGGCATGCTGAAAGCCTACCTCGAGGGTGTCGCGTCGCTCAGAACCAAAAAGGATATGGCCTATAAAGTTTTGGGTAAATATATGCTCGGCGCAGGTGATTCGCTCGATGAGGCTTACGAGTATGCTGTTAAATACTTAGATCGTAACGCGAGAGTGGAGCCGGCCGTGATTCAAACGGTGCTGAACTGGGAAAACAAGGCCGACACTCCCGTCAACGAGTTTTTTGACAATTCGATTGTCGATCGAATAATTAAAGAAGGGTTTGTCGAAAGGTTATACAAGTGATGCCTCTGCTTTTGTTTTTGGCATTGCCGTTAATCCGCTGCGCCATACTGACCGAAGTGACCGATCTTAGATCAACAACCAAAGAACTTTATTATGAAACAATCTGAATGGCGGCGTGAGCTTGGCAACGTGGTGCGGGACGCGATGGTCTCACCAGAGATCGAGCATTACTTCAGCGTCAAGATCACCAAGCGCGGTGCCCAAGCGCTGATTACCCAGCTGGGACTTTTCATTCGTCATCGACGCGACTGCTGGGCCCATGTCTTGGCCAACTGTCCGCATATGTCAATCAAACAAAAAATTCTGCAGCACGAGTACGGAGAAGTGATCAAGGACAGTTACACCGAACACGGGCATCTGGAGTTGATCGTACGGCAAGGCAAGGCTTTAGGTTTGACGCCCGGTGAGGTTTTGAACGTTAAGCCGTTACCATCGACGATGGCGACTCTATACGCCTGGGCATGGATGACCAGGGAAAAGAGCTGGCTCGAAGGGCTCGTGTCTCTGTCTGTTACCGAGTGGGCCAACGATGACCGCTTGCATCACGATATCGGCGGGGGCCTTTCCAGCCGTATGGCCAAGCGCTGGATGGACGACCTCGGCTTTGGTTGGGAGCAAATGCCTAATTTCAAGGTTCACAGCCAGGCTGATGAAGAGCATAGCGACATGTTTCTCGAAGATCTCGAACGATTCGCCGTGGGAGAGAAGGAAGCTCTGGTTTTTCAGGCGGCCAAGGAGTCCATGGAGCTTCATAGAATCTTCCGCGGCGGTATCGCAGCCGAAATGGAGAAGCTGTCTTCAGTAAATCGGGACTGATAGAGGGAAGGCTGCTTTCGGTGCGGCAACGGCAACCGCTCTGCCTGGGGTTGGGTGTGCAACTGGCTCGAGGATGGAGCGGCGTGACGTGAATAGAGTCGAGTGCTTCGTTTGGGCTCAGCATTTCAGGCACGAGCTCATTTGAAAAAATGTCATTTCCAGCGCAGTGAGAAAAAGAATCGGTGCTCGAGGAGGAAACCATGAGTCTCTGGCCTAAGGTGAGGGAGCAACTGAACGAGATGGTCAATCGGCACTTCGAAACTCCGGAGTACGAGCAACTATTTTCCGTCAAATTCACGCCAGCACGGCAAAAGATCTGGGACCTGCATTATCCGCATTACATCAAGAGCCGGCGCGATTGTTGGGGCGCGGCAGCGGTGAAGGCGCCGCTCGACGTTAAGCGGGCGATCTGGGAACATGAAAAAGACGAGTTGATCTTCGACAAGCGCATGGGTTCGGCGCATTTGACCGACGAACAGATGGCGCAAGCCACGGCGGAATCCAACCTGCTTCCCGGCGCGCGCGCAGCGATCATGGCTTGGATGTATCTGTCGACGACTCGCCCCTGGATCGAAGCGCTGACGGTGAACCACATCACCGAGAGGAAAAATAATCCGGCGATCGTGAAGGGCGGAGGTTTCACGGCGCGCTTCGCGCATAAGCGCGTTGCGGACCAGGGCGGTACGATCGAGGGCCTCGATATCAATACGAAAGTTCATATGGTGGCCGACGAGGATCACTCCGACATGTTCGAGCCTATTTACGATCGTCACATAACAGACGAACGAACTGCGGACGCCGTGATTCGCGCCGCGCTGGATAGTCTCGCCGTCGATCGCGCCTACCGAAGCGCTTTAGCTACGGCCATGGCGCAGATACCCGAGTCGGCGGCCGCGTAAGCGCGCGAAGCGCCGTTCAGGCCTCAACGCTTTAAAGGCCAATCCTGCCTTCAAATCTTGAACTTTGAAGATTTCGATGCCGCATCAATTTTCCGCCTTCGCTAAAAACGGCATGGTCGTGTCGAGCCAACCTCTGGCAACGCTCGCCGGTGTCGAGATGCTCACGAGCGGTGGCAATGCCGTCGATGCGGCAATTGCGACGGCGGCAGTGCTCGGCGTTATCGAGCCGAGCTCGACAGGGGTTGGCGGCGACGCATTTTGTCTTTTTTATTCTACCAAAGAGAAAACGGTGAAGGCTTTGGACGCAAGCGGCAGATCGCCGTATGGCATGAATCTCGAATTCTGCCGCAAGCGCAACTTTAAAGAAATGCCGCAGCGCGGCATCCATTCCGTCACCGTTCCCGGAGCCGTTCATGGTTGGACGACGCTGGTGAATTCGTATGGGGCGAAGAAGCTAACCGATGTCCTGCAAGCGGCGATTCGCCACGCTGAAAACGGTTTCCCGGTCGCCGAGCTGACGGCGGAGCAATGGAAAGAGTCTGAAGCACGATTGAAAGCGGACGAAGGCGCGTCGATAAATTATCTGATCAATGGGCGGACGCCTCGAGCAGGAGAAATTTTCAAGAACCCGCGCATGGCAAAGACGTTGCGGCGGATCGCGGAGGAAGGCCCGGAGTTTTTTTACCACGGCGAGATTGCGGAGAAGATCGTTAGTTGCTCGGAAAAACTCGGTGGACTTTTTACGCGGAAGGATTTTGCCGCTCATCGTTCGGATTGGGTCGAGCCGATCAGCGCCAATTATCGCGGTTTCGAGATCTGCGAGATGCCACCGGCGACGCAGGGTTTCGTCGCTTTGGAAATGCTCAGAATACTCGAAGCATTTGATCTGAAAAGCATGGGACCGCAGAGCTCCGACGCGCTGCACTTGATGATCGAGGCGAAGAAACACGCGTTCGCCGACCGCGATACGTATCTGGCTGATCGGGATTTTATGACCGTGCTGGTGCGCGATCTTTATGCGCCGTCGCGTGTCGAAAAGATGCGTTCACAAATTCGGCCGCCACAAGCTGCGACCGAATACAGGAACGCGCCAGGCGGAACCGATACCGAGTATGTCGCTGCGGCGGACAGCGAAGGCAATCTGGTCTCGTTCATTCAAAGCAATTTTATGGGGTTCGGCTCCGGCATCGTCGAGCCAGAAACCGGCATCATCCTGCAAAACCGCGGTCATTTGTTTGCGCTCGACGACGACCATCCCAACTGCGTCGGACCGCACAAGCGCTGCATGCATACGCTGATGCCGGGCATGATTCTCAAAGACGGCGAGCCCTACGCGGCGCTCGGCTTGAAGGGCGGCCACGTGCAGCCGCAGGTGCAGGTGCAAATCATATCCAATCTCATTGACTTCGGCATGTCGCCGCAGGAGGCGATTGCGGCACCGCGCTTCAATCATCTTGAAGGAAGCAAAGTCGGACTGGAACCGATGTTCGCACCGACCCTGAAGGATGAACTAACCCGCCGTGGACACCAAGTCAGCGGCGGCAATCCGGAAAGTTTCGGTGGCGCCCACATGATTGGGATCAATCCGGAGTCCGGCGCATTCATCGGCGGCTCCGATCCGCGCAAAGGCGGCTGTGCGCTCGGGTTCTAAAAAGGAAAATGCAAATCTTCGACAAGCTAACCTAATCCGACAAAAACTCTCCGCAAATAAGCTGGTGCGGCGAGGGCGGTGAGTCCGCAAGCCGTGGGCACGTGAGCGTATCGATGGTTTGCAGACCGAGGGGATGAAAAATCACCGTCGGTGTGATGGGTTGCGGGGCGGCCATCATTGACGCAGTATCTATTGCCCACGGCTGTAGGACTCAGTGTCCGAGCCAACGTGAAGTCAATGTCGGAACAGGGTTAAAAGCCGATGTTTGGAACTAATTTTTTGTTTTGACTATAATCCTTATGCGTTTCGCGTTTGAGTTTTCTGTCGAGGCTTGATCATGACAACGGAGCACGCCGCCACTGGACTCATCGGCGCATCCATACGGCGCGTCGAAGACGCGCCTCTGATCACCGGCAGGGGATGCTATACGGAGGACATCCAGCTGCCGGGAACGCTCCACATGGCATTGCTGCGCAGTCCGTTGCCGCACGCGAAAATAGTTTCCATCGATACGGGCGCGGCGAAGGCGATGGCAGGAGTGACCGCGGTGGTCATCGGCGATGACCTCAGCAAGGAGTTGCATGTCCCCACGGCCCCGATGCTAGCCGGCATGAAGATTCCACCGCATCCCCTGCTGGCCCGCGGTTCAGTCCATGCGATCGGTGCACCGGTGGCGGCGGTGCTTGCCAAGAGTCGCGCCGTTGCCGAGGATGCCGCGAGCGTCATCGACGTAGAGTATGAAGCATTGCCGGCAGTCGTGAATGCCGAAAAGGCATTGGAGCCTGGCGCTCCGCTCGCCCGGGAGGAGTTGGATAGCAATCTATGCTACATCGCGACAAAAAAGGGCGGCGATGTAGACAAAGCATTTGCCGAGGCCGAGCATATCGTTCGACTGCGTATTGCCAGCCCGCGGCTAGTGGCGGTGGCGATGGAGCCCAGAGGCCTCGTGGCCAAGCCGGAACCGAACGGAGATTTGACTGCCTGGCTGTCAACTCAGAGCCCGCACCGCGTGCGCACGGAACTCGCCACTGCGATCGGCCTTCCGGAGCACAGAATCCGGATCATCGCGCCCGATGTTGGCGGCGGGTTCGGTAGCAAGGGACTGCTCTACCAAGAAGATGCCCTCGCCTGCCATCTCGCGCTGAAGCTCGGCCGGCCGATCAAATGGATTGCGACGCGCAGCGAGGATTTCGTCACCACCAATCAAGGACGTGACCAGGTGATGACATCCGAACTGGCGCTCAAGCGGGATGGCACCATGCTTGGCTTGAAGGTGCGCGTGGTAGGGAATATGGGCGCTTACCTGAACTCCCTTTCAGTGATACCGCCGCTGCGCATGATGGCGATGGCCCCGGGCTGTTACCAAATCCAAAACTGCTCGGTCGAGGTGGTAGCAGTTTTTACTAACACGGTCCCTACCGGTCCCTATCGCGGCGCGGGGAGGCCAGAGTCGGTGCTGAATATCGAGCGGTTGATCGACAAAGCCGCGCACGAATTGGGTCTGGATTGTCTGGAAATCCGCCGCAAAAATTTTATTCGACCCGAGCAGTTTCCGTACCGCACGGGCGTAAACGTTGAATACGACTCGGGTGACTATGAAAAATCGCTCGCCGAGGCGCTGCGGTTGTCAGAGTACGGGAAACTCATTCGGGATCGAGACGAAGCACGCAAACGCGGCGAGTTGGTCGGCGTGGGGCTCTCGACCTTCGTTGAGCCGAGTGGCGGCGCCGGTTTTGAGAGCGCTACTGTACGCGTGGAGCGCGGCGGAGATATTACGGTGCTCACGGGGTCAAGTTCACACGGCCAGGGCCACGAGACCGTTTTTGCCCAGATTACGGCCGAGAGGATGGGCATTCCCATGGACCACGTGGCGATTCGCCACGGCGACACACTGATGGTTCAGCAGGGTGTCGGCACCTTCGGTAGCCGTAGCGCGATTCTGGGTGGCGGCGCTTTGACCATTGCTATCGATCGGGTCGTCGAAAAGGCGCGCCGTATCGCCGCGCACTTGATGGAGGCGGCGGCGGAGGACCTCGTGCAGACGGATGGCGGTTTCGCGGTCGCCGGAGTTCCCGACAAAAAAGTGTCCTGGCGCCAAGTTGCCGCGGCGGCATACGGCGGAAATGTGCCGCGCGATACCGAACTCGGCCTTCAAGAAACGACCTTCTTTGATCCGCGGCGCGAAGCGTGGGGTTTCGGCGCGCATCTGGCGCTAGTGAGAGTCGATCGGGAAACAGGCTCGCCGACGATTGAAAAACTCATTCTGGTCGACGACTGCGGGGTGATCATCAATCCGATGATTCTCAACGGCCAGATCCACGGCGGCGTGGCTCAGGGCCTCGGTGAAGCGCTTCGTGAACAGATGCTGTTCGGCGAAAACGGCGAGGTTCTCACCGGCTCGTTGATGAATTATGCCGTGCCGCGCGCCACAGACATGCCTCCGCTTACAATGGGCGAGACGATCACACCGAATCCTTTCAACCCGTTGGGGGTCAAAGGCGTCGGTGAAGCGGGTTGCAACGGGGCGCCGCCTGCGGTCGCCAATGCCGTCATGGATGCGCTCGCTCCGCTCGGTATCGAACACATTGACATGCCCTATACCGCGCCCAAACTCTGGGCGGCGATACGAAATGCCGAAAGACATTGACGGCGCCCGTTCCGGTCGTTCATTGAAGTCTCTCTCATAAGCCCAATTTCTTCTTGATCCTTGTCTCAAGCAGTACAAGCCGTTCAAAACGTCCAGGCCGTAAGATCTCAGCGCCCACAGCTCTGAATAAATAGTCAGGATTGCAAGTTTTGGATGCACCGCGACCGTGTGCAAAGGAGGGGCTCGAATGGTTTGAACGGTCGGAACGGCTGCAACGCTACACGGAACACAGTCTGGAAATTTTTTCTAAAATCAAATACCAAGGAGCAAGGCAATGCAGCTATGGCGTAAGGAGAATCGTTGATGGGTCATTTTAAGGATCTCCGAGAGCACATCGCAGCGCTGGAAAACGCAGGCTTGTTGGTCAAGATCGACGAGCAGATCAACAAAGACACCGAGTTAATGCCGCTGGTGCGTTGGCAGTTTCGCGGACTTTCGGAAGAGGAGCGGCGTGCGTTCATGTTTACCAACGTCGTGGACGCCAGAGGCCGCAAGTACGACATTCCCGTCGTTGTCGGTACGCTCGCGGCGTCGCGACAGATTTACGGTTTCGGGCTTCAGTGCAGGCCTGAGGAAATCGTCGATCGCTGGAACAAGGCGCAAAGCAGTCCGATCGCGCCGAAGCTTGTCGAGACGGCTCCGGTACATGAGGAGGTGCACATCGGCGCGACGCTGGTGGAAAAAGGCGGCCTTGGGGAATTTCCGGTTCCGATTTCAACGCCGGGCTACGACTGTGCACCGTTTACGACGGCGTCCCACTGGTTCACCAAGGATCCCGAGACGGGTCACATCAACATCGGCAACTACCGCGGCCACATCAAGAGCCCGACGCGCACCGGCGTGTTTCTCAGCTCGAGCAATCATGGCGGCTATCACTGGCGTAAATGCCAGGAGCGCGGCATTCCCTTGCAAGCCGCCCTGGTGATCGGCGCGCCCCCTTGTGTTGCCTACACCGCGCCGGCACGGATACCTTTCAGCGTGAGCGAGCTCGACGTCGCCGGCGGACTGGCGGGCGCGCCCATCGAAGTCGTCAAGTGCAAAACCAACGACGTGCTCGTGCCGGCCAACGCCGAGATCGTCATCGAGGGCGAAATCTCTACGGAGTTTTTGGAGCCTGAAGCGCCGTTCGGCGAGTCCACCGGCTATATCGCCGAGCGCCTGCTCAATCCGTTTTTTGAGGTCAAATGCATCACTCATCGCCAGAATCCGATTTTCGCCACGATCATCAGCCAGATGCCCCCGAGCGAATCGAGCGTGATGCGCCAAGTGGCGGCGGAGGGAAACTATCTGCGCTTTCTGCGCGACCAGTGCAATATCCCCGGCATTATCGAAGTCGCCTTCCACAGCATCGCGGTGCGCCAGATCTGCGTAATTAAAATGAAGAAGATCAACCAGGCGCATGTCTGGCAGGCGCTCCACAGCATGGTCGGATACAATCCCGCGACCGGCAAAATGGTGATCGCCGTCGACGAGGACATCAATCCCCGCAATCTCGATTCGCTCTTTTGGGCAATGGCTTTTCGCATGCAGCCGCATCGCGACGTGCTGATCATTCGCAACCGCACGCCGCAGATGGATCCGTCGGTCTTTCCGCCGGGGCAGGAAGCGGGCCATTCGCTGGATGAGATCGCCGGTGCCTCTGCGATGCTGATCGACGCGACGCGCAAGTGGGATTATCCCCCAGTGTCGCTGCCGAAGAGAGAATATATGGAACGCGCCAAACAACTCTGGGAGCGGCTGGAATTGCCCAAGCTCAAACCTCAGGATCCTTGGTTCGGTTACAACTTAGGTTTGTGGTCGGAGGAAGACGAGTCGGAAGCGGAACTAGCGGTCAAAGGCGAACACTACCAGACCGGTGAAAAGCGCTTACAGCAGCGGGTCAGGGTGAAGAAGCTTTAACCGCAAATCTTTGTGGGAGAGCCGCGCAACCGGATTCGAAATATCTTTTGTCCAAGATGCAATGGCCGCAAGGGAAAAGCGAATTGCCGTCTCAATCGAAGGAGGAAATCTTCAGTCGATCTTCGGATGTTCTGGGTGATATGCGTGGACCGGTCACTTGATGCCTTGGCGCGGGGAATGGCTCGTTCGGATTATTTGCCGCCCAGTTCGGTCAACGCTTCTTCGACGAGCGATGGCTCGACGACCATTTGCGGCGTGACGGTTGCCGGGATCAGTTTTTGATCCTTTTCAATCTGCAGCAGGATGTCGACGCCCTCTAGAGGAACGCGTCCATCGGGGCTGAAAGCGCCGACGACAACATCATAGGATTCGCGGGCGAGTCTTTCATCCATGTTGAAGCGTTTGCGGATGACTTCCGTCGTGCCCGCGGCGTTGGTCTGAATAAATCTCATCGCCTCAATCTCGGCTTTGAGCACGCGTTTTATCTGGGCTCGATTTTTTTGGATTCGATCGATGGTCGTGCCGAGCCCGGAGAAGGGAATGGTGACGTGCTGGGCCGTCTGAGCCAAGATCGGAAAACCTTCTCGTTTGAGTTGCACAGAAAACGGCGGCGCTAGAACGACCACGTCGGCGCGGCCGGCTTTGAAGGCGTCGAACATGACCTTTTCATCGCCAATGGCGAGAAATTTTACGTCTTTATCGGGGTCGAAGCCGAACTGACGAAGGGTCATGCGCGTGCTTATGTGATTGGTACCGCCGATCGAGGTAAGGCCAATGACCGCGCCTTTCAGATCGTTGATGTTTTTGTATTTGTGCTGGCCGATGATGCTAAAGAATGGCGCTTTGATGCCGGTGGAAACGGCGCGAATCGGCAAACCGCGCGCCGCGGAGCGAATAGCGGAGCCGATCAGCTCGATGTAATCGATCTGCCCGCTTAAGAGCGCCGCGATCGAAATGTTCGGGCGCATCTGGATCAGCTCGACATCCGAGCCGTGTTTCAGGTAAAGGCCGCGCTCCTTCGCAACGAAAGGAACCATGAACGCGAGTGAGCTTGTGGCGATGGCGATGCGGACTTTTTCCGGCGCGGTTTTGTCCTGTGCCCGAGCCGAAACTGCTGAGGCGAGAAGAAGGCTGACGCTGAATAGGAACGCCCAGATTAGTTTCGTATCGAACACGTATGGATCTCTCCGCAGTGACCGAGCAACGCGGCGGCTTTAGTCGTATAGAATGGAAAAATCACAATAGCTTATTTAATGCAAACGACTTCCAGTCCAGGACAACACCATGAAATTCGATGCGAGCTTGCTGGGTCATGACTTAGCTCAAATGCCGGCATTGGCGCGGTTCGCGGACGATGCGGGTTTCGACGGACTGTGGACGTTTGAGACGGCCCACGAACCGTTCTTGCCGCTGGTGCTCGCCGCCGAGCATAGCCGGCGCTTGAGCTTGGGAACGAGCATCGCCGTGGCTTTCGCGCGCAGCCCGGCGATCCTCGCCTCGATCGCTTGGGATCTCGCGCGGTTTTCCAAAGGCCGGTTTATTCTCGGTTTGGGTACGCAGGTCAAAGGTCATAACGAGCGGCGCTTCGGCGTCAAATGGGAAAGGCCCGTAGAGAAAATCCGCGAGGTGATTCTGGCCGTAAGAGCCTTCTGGGAGTGTTGGCAGAACCGCAGTCGGCTCAATTTTCAAGGCGAGTTTTTCAGGCTCACGCTGATGACGCCGTTTTTCAGTCCCGCGCCGCACGATTACCATCACATTCCGATCTTTGTCGCCGGGGTGAACCGCCGCATGTGCCAACTTGGCGGCGAGCTATGCGAAGGCTTTCACGTGCACCCGCTGCACACCGTGCGATATTTGAGCGAGGTCGTGCTGCCTAACGTGCAGCACGGCCTTGCCTTGGGCAAGCGTGAGCGCCAGGCAATTGAGCTGTCGAGCAGCATTTTCGTGATTCCGACCGACGATCCGAAGCAGAGGGCCGTGTACGAAGCCGATGTGCGCCGGCAGATTTCATTCTATGCGAGTACGCCGCCGTACCGGCCGGTGTTCGATCTGGAAGGTTGGGGCGACATCGCCGATCAGCTTAAAACAATGGCGGCGCGCGGCCGATGGAATGAAATGCCGTCACTTATTACCGAGGACATGCTCGACCGGCTGGCTTTGCGCGGCACTTGGGCGGAGTTGCCAGAGAAAGTTGCGCGCAAATACGACGGGCTCCTCGATCGCGTCAGCTATTACTTTCCGGTCGTGCCAGGCGAAAATGAAGAGCGTTGGCGAGCCACGGTGGCCGGATTTAAAAGATGGAGATCGTAGGTAGAAAGCCCAGGCGTGTTCCTTGCTCAGGTTCAGCATGATCTGTTACAACTCTGCGGGGACAGAAGAGGAGCGAAAATGAATCGATGTTTTGGGCTTAGTGCTCTTTTGGTTTTGGTTTTTAGCATCTCCGGTTTTGCCCAGGAACCGTTTTTCAAAGGAAAGACCGTTCGGATTGTCGTCGGATTTAGCCCGGGCGGCGGCTTCGATGTCTACAGCCGGGCGATCTCCCGTCACCTCGGGCGACATGTTCCAGGTCAGCCGAATGTGATCGTCGAGAATATGACGGGAGCAGGAAGTCTAATCGCCGCTAATAATATTTATAAAGTTGCCAAAGCCGACGGGTTGACGCTCGGAAACATTAACGGCGGTCTGTTTATGCAGCAGCTGTTGGGCGCGCCCGGCATAGAATTTGACGCGACCAAGTTCGAACACGTCGGTGTTCCGGTGAAAGACAAGTCGGTTTGTGTGATGACCAAAGCGAGCGGCTTTACCAGTTTCGACAAGTGGGCGCTCGCAAAAACGCCGCTCAAGTTGGGCGCCACTGGCCCCGGCTCGGCGACTTATAACGTCCCGTTGATTCTCAAAGAGGCACTCGGTCTGCCGATTCAACTGGTGTCCGGTTATAAAGGTATCGCGGACGTGAGATTGGCCGCGGAATCCGGAGAATTGGCCGGTGTTTGCGGTTGGACTTGGGATTCGCTCAAGGCGACGTGGACCAAAGCCTTGGACTCCGGTAATGCCGTGGTGGTTTTGCAAACCGTGTCGCAGCCGATCTCGGAGTTGCCAAAGATTCCGCTGGCGATTCATTTCGCGAAAGATGAAGAGTCTCGGCAGTTGATACAAGCGGGTATTCACGACGTCTCGGACGTGACATATTCGTATGTTTTACCTCCCGCCACGCCCCCAGACCGCGTTGATGGCCTGCGCAAGGCGTTTCTGGCAACAATGAAAGATCCAGAGTTTCTTGCTGACACCAAAAAGTCGCGGCTTGGTATCGACTCCTTGAGCGGTGAGGAACTTGAACAGACCATCGGCCGGCTTTTTAAGCTATCGCCGTCGGTCCTGTCCAAATTGAAACAGGTTCTGAAATAAACGGAACAAGTGTGAGTGAGCAGAACGGACCCATGTTGATCGTTGAGGCGCTGAAGGCATCCGGCGTGAACTTTGTCACCTCGTTGCCTGACGCCAATCTGGCTGGAGTGCTGGCGGCGGTTGACGCGGAACCAGATCTCACTCACGTTACGCTATGCCGGGAAGAAGAAGGGATCGGAATATGTGCGGGCGCATATATGGGCGGTCGCAGGCCGGCAATCATCATGCAGAACGGCGGCTTTCTGAACAGTTGCAACGCTCTGACAACGACGGCGCTAAACTTCAATATTCCGCTGCTGCTATTGATTTATTATGCGGGGGATCTCGGCGATGAGGGATTCTCGACCCTCGGCTCAGTGACAGAGCCTGTGCTGCGTGGGCTCGGCATCCGCTACTATGTGCTGCGCCGAGACGATGAAATTCAACGAACGATTAAGGGCGCTGTGACACTCGCAGTGGATTCGCGAAAACCGGTGGCTGTGCTACTGACTAAGGACGTTTTGGCGATGCGGCGATGAGGCGTTTTGATTGTTTGAAGATTGCAGCGGAAGAAATCGGTGATGCGCTGGTGATCACTACGGTCGGCGGCGCGGCTGCGGAATGGAATGCGCTCAGACCAAGTGATGCAAACCTGCGTTGTCGAACACTCGGGTTGGTTTCCTCGATCGCCATGGGCTTGGCGTTGGCGCTGCCCAAGCGAGAGATTCTTGGCATCGACGGAGATGGCGCACTGCTGATGAACGCCTGCGGTTTGCCAACTCTCGCATGGCAGCGTCCGGCTAATTTGACTTTGTTGGTTTTTGACAACGGCATCTATGAAGCCTCCGGGTTACGCCGAACCGCGACCAGCGCCGGCGCCGACTTGGTCGCCATGGCCAAAGCCGCAGGTGTTGAGCACGCCGATTGGGCATCGTCGCCGGAGGAGTTCCGAGACCTTCTGCGCACCGGAAGAGCACGGAACGCTCTCTCAATGATCGGCGTGAAGACCGAGGCTGGCCCCGAGTATTTTAAGACCTGGCAGCAGTTGCCGGCTTTCGAATACAATGAAACTGAGAACCTTCACCGCTTCATGCGTCATGTCGAGAAATTGGAAGGTAGACGGATCGTGCCGCTTCCCGGACCGCGGCACTGATGGGCTTTCGTCAGAAGGTTCGGCTGCGCTTGCCGGTAGCGAAACTCAATACGTTTGAAGCGCCGCATTTGAGGTCGGCGCGCGGTGATCTCCAACCGTAACCGTCTCAACGCGGTCTTTGCCACTCTTCTTGGCGATATAGAGCGCTTGGTCAGCGTCCAGCGTCATTTGTTTGTGATTGGTAAGCTCTCGAACCAGGTTTGAGCTGACTCCGATACTTACGGTTGTGGAAAGAAGGCCTTTCTCGATCTCAATTGGAGTCTCTCGGATCGCCAAGCGAACTCTATTCGCCGTCTCCAGGGCTCCGTCGAGATCGGTTTCGGGGAGAATGATAATGAACTCTTCCCCGCCAAAACGGGCGACGAAATCTACGTTGCGAAGGCAGATTTGTAGTTGAGCGGCGACCTTCTGCAGTACTATATCGCCGGCTTCGTGGCCAAAAGTATCGTTGACGATTTTGAAATTGTCGATGTCCACCATCAGAATCGACAGAGGTCTGCTGTATCTCCGGGCTCGCTCCGTTTCCACCGTGATTCTTTCTTCATATAGGTGGCGGTTCGGTAATCCGGTCAGAAAGTCGTGCCGTGCTTCCTTTTCCGCCTTCTCCCGCAACACATGTTCATTATGTACGACTTGAACAAAGTAGGTATAAAAGATCGATGCGATCAACAGAAATGGCGTGCGCAGCAGCAAGCTGGTGGACAGAGCTTCTGACATAAAAAGAAGAAAGGTGTAAATAAACGAAAGCAAGACGGCGAATCCCAAGGACCACCGAAAATCTTTCCAGAAGCCGGCGATAATGATCATCAGAAAATAGGAGAGATAAAAATCACTACCTAACTGGCCGCTCACGATCAACGAGAAACTTAGGGCGGTGGTGTCAAAAACGACCAAAGGAGCGACGAACCGTAACGACTCAAATCGCCGTGCATCGACGGCGTAAAGGGAGACGTTGGTCAGAATATGAAAAAGCATAAAACCGTGGATAATATCCTGCGGCAGCAACGCTTCCTGGGAATAGAGCAGGACGTAGGAGGCGATCGTGACAACCAACCATCGCAAGCGAATGATGGTGGGCTTCTTCGGCGCATCAAAAACGGCTTTCGAAATGAATGAATGGGAGAATATGTCGAATTTAGGCGTCATTGGGAGCAAAGCTGAGCTTGCGGACTCCGTATCTAACAAAATTTCACAATGTGCGGTTGCGAGCCTGCCTCATTATCGCTCGTCTGTGGAGTTTTTCCCTTGCCGCCTCTACGGCAAAGCGCGTGCCAACGCATCCAGCCCCGGCAACTAATTGAATAATCTCTCCTACAGGTGGGAGCTCTCGGTCGAGCCGCCCAGCACCCGCGACAAAAATGTCAAAGAATGGAAAAAATGCGTCGTCCTGCACCGGAGCCAATCGTCGCGTTGCGAGAATCCTCCGCGCCGGCGAGGTTCAGTGTGAGCCGGATTTCGAGCAAAACGAACGAGGGATGAACTAAGAAGGCCGCCGGCGGCCCAGAGTTTTTTCGTGCCGGGGACGCCGCTTCACATGCTTGCTTGGTGATACACGGCTTCCTACGAAGGTTTCTCCGGCTCACGGCTCTCTCTCCAGTGTGGACGAGAATTTTGCCGTTCTGTTCGGCAGAGAAGTGGATAGCATCGCTGGTAGAGTCGCGGCGACCCGGCGGCAGCTTGGCATCAGTGTACTTGCCCGAGCAGGTCTTTGATTAGCGCGCCGTATTTTTTTTCCAGCTCAACTTTGAGTTCGTCGCTAACCGCGTTCACCGGCGGAAATTTGTCGCGCCATTCATAAGGCCGGGTCGCATCGATGATCGCGCGTGAGTTAAAGCCTTTCCGTTCTCGGGGAATCGCCGGATCGAGTGGACCGCTCCAGCAGCGGCGCAAGACGTCGATGTTTTCCGGCTCAGAGCGCGTCGAGATCGCCCAGATGACGTCGTCAGGGTTATAGATATCGATGTCGTCATCGACGACAACGACATAACGGCCGAGATACGCTCCGGGACGACATTGACTGGCGATCAGCGCTGCCTGCTTGGCGTGCCCGGGATAGCGCTGTTTGATCTTGATGATCGAGAAAAAACGATAGCCAGCGGGATGAAGCCACACGCCCTTCACGTCGGGCACACCGGCGTCATCGAGGGCGTTCCAGATCAATGCCGAGCGCTGGATGGAGCGGTGAAAACCTTGACCGGCAGAGGGCCGCAAGGGCGGCTCGCCGCACAGGATCGGGTTGTTTCGGTAATAAAGCGCCTTAATGCGCACTACCGGCTCCGGCCGTGTATGGCTGGCATAGTAGCCCGGCCATTCGCCGAACGGGCCTTCAGGTAGGTTATCGCCGGGGCGCAATTCGCCCTCGATGGCGATTTCCGAATAGGCAGGGATCGGCAGTCCCGTGTGCGGCCCGTGCACCAGCTGGATCGGTTCGTTGAGCACGGCGCCGGCATAGGCGAACTCGCTGATCTTGACGGGCACGTCGGTGCAGCCGGCGATAAACAGCAGCGGGTGATGCCCGAACGACATGACGACAGGGCAGGGTTTGCCCATATCGAAATATTTTTTACGGTGCAGGCCACCGTGTTTACCCGGGGAGATGTAGAGCGCCAGCGCGTCCGGCCCCTGGAGCATCACACGGTAGGTACCCGCGTTGATCCAGCCTTCTTCGGGGTCTTGAGTAATCACCAAATCGTCGGTGCCGATGTAGCGACCGCCGTCCAGCTCGTGCCAGCGCGGGATCGGAAATGCTTCCAGGTCGATATCCTGCTCGACGCGATTCTCGAAGATCGGCGCGTGTTGGACATATTCGGGCTCGATGGGTTCAAGTCTTCGAACTTTCTGTCGCCAGGCTTGGATAAATTCCGTGATGCCGACTTTCGGATTATTGCCCATCGCGAGCGCAAGGCGTTCGATGCCGTCGATTTGGCTGCACAGAATGCTCATGTCCTGGCGTGCGCCGGGAATTTTCTCGAAGAGCATCGCCGGCGCGTGTTTGCCGCGCTCGAGGATCATCTCCACCAGCCCGCCTATGTCTTTGTCCCAGGGGATGCCCTGAATGCGGCGCAGTTGGCCGATCTTATCAACTTCGTTCAGCCAGGCGCGGAGATCGTGATTCGATGCGGTCATTGAACGCTCCTTGAGCGATTGTTTCCGGTCTTTTTGTGCTAGAGTTTTCTCTCCTCAACTCAAAACACGAGATCCGAGACTCGAGAAATCATTTATTCGGCCAGTTCCACGGCGGCGCGATGCATGATGCCGTAGAGGTCGACGGCGGCGATCGCGCAGTATTCCAAGTTATAACCTGCGCGTGTGTCGGCGTAGCCGTCTTCGAGAATGCGCTGCATTACCATCTTATTAAAACTACCGTGGCCCATGACGCCGTCTGCGTGTTCCTCGAGATCAGCCTCCTGGTGGGTCGAAAAATAAACCGCCTGCTGCTCAGTGAAGCCGTATTTCGCCGTCAGGGTTTTAAACCACATCGCCGACCAGTGTCCGATCGGCTCTTCGGTCAGCATGGAAAACCACCACTCTGCGACAGTGCCTTCCCACATGAGCTGGCGCTTAAAATCGAGGATAGCGCGGCATTCGGGCAGCATGGGTTCACGCAAGATTTGTTCTTTCGTGAGGCCCAGCGCCTCGGCGGTTTGCAACATAACGAGCACATGGCCGGGCGGCTTGGGGTGAATGAATTCGTCGGCGATTTTAGAACCGAGCGGGCCCATGAGATCGGGATGGCGCTTAAAGAAACCGATGTGCTTGTGATACGAGACCGCCACCAACGTATTGATTTCAACGGTGAAGTTGCCCCAGTTTTTAAAAAACAACTTGATTGCCGACATCGGCAGGGTGCCATCAAGGAATTTTTGCATAAACGGTCCCTCGGTGACGCGCTCGCGCCAACGTTGGATGACTCTTTGGTTGACTGCATCGATGTAAGCTTTGGCGTCGGCGGAACTCATGGGAACACCGAGCTTGGCAGTAACCATGGACGACCTCCTCGATGTTAGTAGCGCAACCGTGCGGGGTTTGCCAGCAGGGCACGACGCGCACGACAGCAAATTTCAGGGTCGTTACAACAGCGAGTAAAGCAACGGCGTCGGCCAGGGTACATGCAGGATCCTTTCGAAGACGCCGTAGACAAAGCCCCAAGCGAGCAAGCCCAAAAATCCCGCCAAACTCCAACTGGCCCGGTAAGCTTTAGCGTAGGCAAGAACGAACAGCGGGACCGCAACGGGAAAGCCGAGGAGCAGGATGAGCAAATAAAATCCAACGATCCACAGCCAGATTTCGACGTTCCCCCACTTGCTCTCCGCCTCGACCTCGGGAACCTCGAAAGCGGAGCGCTCTTGGTTGGTCTCCTTCGAAATTAGGTCCAGTATAAATTGCCATAGCGCCAGTAGGACGCCGATGCTCCCCAGGACCAGCACACCTATGGAGGCGCGGATGGGCCAATCGCGCGCGACCCATAAAGCGCCAGCCATGACACAACCGACAAACGCCGTGAATGCTAGCCCTTCGCCCTTTAACCGGGTCTTCATTTATCTGCCCACGGTTCACGCTCGCGCCGCCTTTGTCTCGCCTTCCAATCTTGCAGCAGCGGATAGCAGAGCGATAAGGCTAGTAATACAAAGAGAATTAGAACGCCTGGTCGAGTCAGCCATTCGAAGCCAAAGCGACCATAAGAAAGCCAAAGATAATTTTCCATTTTGTCGCCGAGCACCATACCGAGCACGAGCGGTGAACGCGGCCAGCCAAGACGGCGCATGAGAAAACCTAAAAATGAGAAAACCATCAAGGCAACGAGATCGGTATGAGTGCGATTGGCGGCGAAAGCACCGATGAAGACGAAGACCAGGATGAGCGGCACGAGCGAGTAAAATGGCATGAAACACATCCGGGAGATCGGCTTGATGAACAGTAGACAAATCGCCACTGCGATGATGTTGGCGATGGTCAACGTCCAGATGACCGCGAACGTGAAGCTTAACTGGGTGGTCAACATTTCCGGACCGGGGTTGACACCGACGGCGATCAGCGCGGTTAGAATCAGCGCCGTGGAAGTTCCTCCCGGTATGCCGAAGGCTAGAGTGGGAATGTAGTCGCCGGCTTCTTTGGCGTTGTTCGACGATTCAGCCGCAATCACGCCGCGAATATCGCCTTTGCCAAAATTTTCTCGGTTTTTCTCGGTTTGGAGGGCGTGCGCGTAGGCGAACCAATCGGCGACCGAGCTGCCGAGGCCCGGTAGAAAGCCGACCCAGATGCCGATGGCGGACGCCCGCAAAGTGAGCCACCAGTGACGGAACACGTCCTTGGCGCCTTCCCAAAACCCATGACCGAGCTCTCGAGTTTCGGCAATCGTGGTTTTGCGAGCCGCGAGGTCGATGCATTCCGGTATCGCGAACATGCCCAAGGCGACGATGACCAGATCGATGCCTTCAATCAGATAGGCCGTCGCGAAGGTGAAACGCTCGATGCCGGACTTGTCATCGGCCCCCACGGCCGAAATGAAAATCCCAAGAATGCCCGCGAGCAGCCCCTTCAGCGGCACATTGCCGCTCAGGACCCCCACCATCGTGACCCCCCAGAGCGTAAGAACGAAGAATTCCGGCGATCCGAAAGAGAGCACCAGCGGACGAAGAAACGGCAGCGATGCAAGCAGCACCAGAGGGCCGAGCAAGCCGCCCACCAATGATGCCACGAACGACGCGCTGAGGGCGCGCATGGCTTGGCCTTGTTTGGCGAGCGGATAGCCGTCGAGTATGGTAGCCTGAGATCCGGAGCTGCCGGGCACCGAGATTAAGACCGCGGTGAAGGCGCTCGCCGTGTTGCCCACGGCATCGAAGCCGACTAGCAATGCGATGACCGGAAAAGGATCGGTCATCGTCATCACAAACGGGAGCATGATGGCGAGCGTGCTCGGCCCGCCGATCCCTGGTAAAAATCCGACGAGGCTTCCGAGCAAAACTCCCAGACACATCAGGCCGAGGGAGTTGGGCGTCAGGACTTGAGAGAGCCCCTCGAATGCCGCCTCAAACATCAATCAAGATTCTTTGGGCGCTCCGACCGGCAAACCGTATTTCTTGCGCAACTGGGTGAGATAATCCTGCGCCTCTTTCGGCACCGTGGTGATCTGCTTGATCATCGTTTCGGTCTTGTCGCCGGAGTTGACCGACCAGGATTCGCCGAAAAACTTGGTAGCCTGCGCTTTAAAGTCTTCGTCTTTGTTCAGCTGGATGAACGCCTCGCGCAAGACAGTGACGACGTTATCCGGCGTTTTCGGTGGCGCCACCAGAAATTTGTCGACATCTTCCGCGTTGGCCCAGGCTCCATAGGCTGCCCACGGGAGCCCGCTGGGTTTTTTCTTGCCAAGATATTCGATGAAGGTGGGCACATCGGGAAATTCCACGCGGCGTTGTTCGTCCTGCTGATAGATCAGATCGACGACCCCTTCCTTGCGCAGGTCGCCGATCAGCTTGGCGTTTTGTGTCGCCCAGAGGTCGATTTCTCCCTGGCGTATGGCCAGAGAAAGCTCACGGCTGCCTTTATAGCCGTAGAGCCAGCGCAGGTTCCAGTTCAAGAATTCCGCGCTCCACACGGTCATCGCCACCCAGGTGCGGATGCCATCGGTATCGCCGACCACCAACTTGCGGGCACTCGCGTCGGTCAATTTGTCTTTCATTTCCTTGCGCACCATTAACACACTGCCGCCGCGGGAGATCGACCCAATCGGCCGGTTCTTGCGTGGATCATATTTGATGCGGGAACCGCCCCGGTTGAAGTTGCCGAGCGCGGACGATGAGTCTTGTAATAGCGTCAGTCCGTCAGGCTTGGCGTTGGCGTAGAAATGGTTGTTGGCAATGGTGCCGCCGCCTCCCGGCATGTTTTGCACCACGGTTGCCGGATGGCCAGGCAAGTACTTCGGGAGAAATTGCGAGACCAGACGGCCGGCGCTATCGGTACCGCCGCCGGGGCTGGAAGAAATGATGATCGTCAGAGTCTTGCCTTGAAACGAAACAGATGAATCCGCGGCAACCCCATTGCTAACCGACGCGAGGAAACAAATCAAAAACAGCATTACGATACGTGATAGCAACACCACTGGCCTCATAGCTTCCTCCTTTATTCGATCGCGCGATTAGAGTTTGTAAAGATGGTCAATGAAGCCGCTGTCATCGATTCGTCTGAGGTAGTGAAAATCCCACAGCGCCATCGGGTCGGTCTTCTCGGCGGCTTTGTCCTGTTCGATGGAAATCTCGTAGACGTTGGCGATCGCGGGAATGGTCGCGTAGGGCTTAGCCTGTAAGATCATCTTTAAGTCCTCGTACAGATGGGTTGCGGTTTCGTCGTCGAGATCTCCTTCGGCTTTGTATTTCTCTTTGATGATCTTGATCGACTCCGCGCGGTGCGTCTTGAAATAAGCGATCCCTTCGCAAATCCCGCGCAGCATCTTGTCGACAATCTCAGGGTGCTTTTCGACAAAGGGCAAACCGCTCGAAACCGTGGTGAACCATACCATGGGTAAGAATGGCACATCGATGACTTTGAGGCCGGCGCGTTTGGAGAGAATATCTGCCGGTGGTGTAACGAAAGCGGCGTCCGCTTCGCCATCCCGTACCGCTTCCCAGTGGAACTTGCCTTTGGCCTTTTCCACCTGACAATCATGGAGCAGCCCAGCCTGTTTGATGAAGAGCCAGGTGTTGAGACCAGGGTGTTTCCCTTTGGTCGCGACTTTTTTACCTTTAAGGTCGGAAACTTTGTTGATGCCGGAATCGGCGCGCACGACCAGCCGATGATTCAACAGGCTCACGGTCTGGCCGAGATAGACCCATTGATCACCGGCGGGGCGGCGGATGTACGGCGACAGATGATTGCCGCCGACGAATTCGACGCTGCCATTGGCGACATTCTTGTGCGAATCTTCAGAGGTAATTTCGTACTCGTAGTTAACGTCCAAGCCATGTTTGGCCCAAGAGCCCGAATCGTGGACAACATGAAGAAACGGCAGGTGGCTGTCAGAACGGTAGGGGAAATTGACTTTGTCCATGGTCGGGTCCTCCTTCATGCTCTCTCCTATGCGAACAGAGTTTGTTGGTCAATATGAATCCAATTATTTAAGCTTCAGCTTGGCCGCCCATTTTTCCCAGATCTCCTCGCGTTTCGCGGCGCTGAATTTGTTGGCGATGGCGAAGCGCTCGCGCCAGGGATAGGGCTTGCAGGCGTCGATCAGCATACGGCTCATGGTGAAATCGCCCTTCTCACGCTTCTCCGGCGGGACGCGCGGGTCGAGGTCGGATGTCCAGGATTTGAGAATCTGCACCGACTCGGCCGGATCGACACGCGTGCACATCGCCCAGATCACTTGCTTTAGATCCACCGGATCGATGTCGTCGTCGACGGCAATGTAATATCGGTACATGCTTGCGCCGGTCTGCATGCCGGCAACGGCCGTAAGCGCTTGCAGCGCCTGCCCTGCGTGGCGTTGCTTCAGGGAAATGACGACCATCAGAGTGTGACAGTGGCACCAGACGCCTTGGATATCGGAGATGCCGGACCGTTCGAGATGCTCCCAAATGCGCGCGGCGAAGAGCGGGATGCCATAACGTTCGGTAATCGGCAAGAGCGGCGGGTTGCCCAGCAGGATGGGATGGTTGCGATAAAGAATTCTTTTGATGCGCACGACGCACTCGTTGCCACTATGGGTGTAATATCCCGGCCATTCGCCAAAGGGGCCTTCGGCATGCGACTCTTCTTCGGGCGGCGGCATTTCGCCTTCGATGACGATCTCCGAAGTCGCTGGTATCGGAAGGCCGGTGAACGGCGTGCGAACCACTTCCAAGGGTGCGCCGCGCAATGCACCGGCGTATTCGTATTCGCTGACGCCGGCGTTGGTGGCGGAGGGCGCGGCCATCCAGGTGGCGGGCTCGCAGCCGAGCACAATGGCGACGGGGCAGGACCTTCCCGCTTCCCAATATTTGCGTGCGATCTGCTTACCGTGCTTGTGCTCGATGATCCAAAGCGTTACCCGATCCTTGCCGACGACGCAGGAGCGGTAGGTACCGACATTGACCCAACCGCTGTCCGGGTCTTTGACGACGACCATGTCGCCGGTGCCGATGTAGCGGCCGCCGTCGTTTTCGTGCCATTTGGGTGTGGGAAAGATACCCAAATCGACGTGCTCGCCTTCGAGGATGTTTTCCGTAATCGGTCCGGAGGAAATCTCGACGGGCGGGTAGGGTTTGAGATCGCGAATCTTGTTGCGCCAGCTTTTGAGGATTTCCAACTTTGGCGCGTCGGTCGGCAGGTTGAGAGCCAGCGCAAAACGGCGCGCGCTAGCGAGCACGTTGGTAACAATGCGGAAGCCCTTGGGGTACCCGACGATGTTATCGAAGAGCAGCAGCGGGCCGTCCTGCTCGGCCATCAACTCTGTCAGGCAACCTATTTCTAAATCCCAGTGTGCGCCATCGACGATTTGCAACTCGCCGATGCGTGCGGCGCCGTCGATGAAGCTTCTTAGATCAGCGAAGGCCACAAGTTCCGCAGAATGGTTTATGGGCGTCGTGTTTCGAGCTTCGAGTTTGAGAGATGGAGACCCAAAGACTCGTGACTCGAGCTGGAAACGGTTTCATCCCCGCGATTCTTCCCGCAAAAAGCCCAACGCTTCGATTGCCGGGCGGTCGTTGATGGAAAAGAGCACAGCTGGCTCGGGCGAATTATTTGCATGGGCGTGCCAGCTCCACAGCGGCACAACGAAGGAGTCGCCTTGCTCCCAAGCGAATTTCTGATCGCCGATCCAGGTCGTGCCGGAGCCGCGAAAGGCGTGATAGACGACGGTGTAGGTATGGCGGTGCGCGCGCCCCTTTTCGGCGGGGCGAAGCATCTGGACTTCGCAGTTCATCGTTGGCAACGTCGAGCCGCCGCCGATCGGATCGCAATAGCGCAGCAGTATGCCGTCGTACGGATCTCCCGGCGCCTCTGCCATCGATTCGAAAGCGCTCTCGGTATCTTTCCAAGCGTAGCGATAGGGAGGACGATAATGACTCGAGTTCGGTGCCGGCGCTCCCTGCGGTCGCAGGACATTATAAGTCTTTTGTGACCAACCGATGGGTTTGATCACTGCTTGCTGCCGCTCATGAAACGGATTGGCGAAGCCCGCTTGGTAATAATGCAGCATCGGTCCATCGGCGCCGTCGAGCCAGATGATCGGCGTATCGCCGGTGTTGATGTGATCGTGCCAAGTCCAGCTCGGCGTCGTAATCAAGTCGCCGGGCTCCATCGGCAACGGTTCGCCTTCGACGGTCGTCGCCGCGCCATGTCCTTCGACGACGAAGCGAATTGCGCCCATGGTATGGCGGTGCGCTGGAGCGAATTCACCGGGACCGACCATCTGCGCGCCCATGAGTAGAGTATGCGCGGTGCCTAGCTTTAGCTCGGGGTGCTGGTAACCGATAAACCGTCGGAACGCTTGTTCGGGGCGGATGAATTGAGCGGCCTCATCGAGGGCGCTGCGAATCTCCTGCCATTTCCAGATAAACGGCCGGAAGTTTGCTTCCGGTTCACGAAAACCGGTGCTGGTGTTAGGGATCGTCCAGTAGCCGATCAGGTTCTGCGCTTTGAGTTTTTGATTCAGTTCTTCCAGCGCCATGGTATGCTCACTTCGTCCGCCATCTCAGCCGGCAAAATTTAAATCAGGTCAAAATTTAAAATCGGCTATTGAGATGCTCAAAGCGCATCTTGGCTAATGTGTTGCGCTATAGCAGCCGTCCATGAACATCTTATTTAAATCCGCCGGGGTGACCGCGCAGTATTCGGCCGGATAGCCCGGCCGCTCTTTGATGCCTTCCTGCAGCAGCCGCACAAGGACTTCCTGGGTTACGGCTCCGTGCGCCTTGCGATCCAAATGATCCATGGTGTCGGCTTCGTGGTGCTTGGAAAAATAGCTCGCATCGGCCGTCGATAGCCCGTAGTGAGTCGTGAGAGCCTTAAAAAAATCCAGGCAGGAGTTGCCGAATGGATGCTCCCAGAGAACCGAGAACCAGTACTCCTGGATCTGGCCGTCGTTGATCAGCGTTCGGTGAAAATCCGGCAGAGCGCGGCATTCCGGCAGCATCGGCGATAGCAATACTTCTTCCTTGCTCAGGCCCAAAGCCTTACCGGTGCTTAAGAGAATTTGAATATGGCCTGGCGGGCACGGGTGGCCGAACTCGTCGAGAACTTTTTGCGTGTAGACTTCCATCAGGTCGACGTTCTTGACGAAGAACCACAGGTGTTTGTAGAAGGCCGAAGTATAAACCGAGTTGATCACCGGCACGAACGAGCCCCAGTTCTTGTAGAAAAGCTGGAGGGTTTCTTTTTTGAGCTTTCCCGCCCGTAACTCGTCCATGAAGCGGGTCTGATCGACAGTTTCCTTCCAGCGCCGGTCGCACTTTTCGGCCAGTTCGGCGACGAATTCCTTTGCCTCTCTCTCGCTGAGCTTGAGCATCAATGCCCTCTCCCGGATCGTATGACCACTTATTGCACCCCTGCGCAAGCTGTCAAGCCGCATTGCGATATCCCGATCTGTGCAAAATAGCTAGTTTATCCTTCGGCCTGCAGGACTTTGCCGCCGGCCTCGACGGGCTTGGCGTCGATCAGGACGAACGCGATCCTGCAGGGCTCGGCGCCGCGATTGACCCAGTTGTGAATGGTGCCGCGTTGCACGAGCACGTCGCCGGCTTTGAGATGAACGACCGAGTCATCCATTTCCATGTCGATCTCGCCGGACATGACGACGGCGTAATCGATGGAGTCGGTCCGGTGCACGCGCGGCGAAACGCCGGGCAGGAACTCGACGACGCGGAAGACCGTGCCGTTCTTCAACGTCGTGCCCACCTGCCGCTTTCCTTCGTCCTCATCACTGCTGTTGTCGACGGGAAAACCTTCCGACGTCCAGACCACACAAGCCGACCGCCCCGGCCGTCCGGAAGGGGGATTTTGCGTAATCTCATTGATTTTGACCACGGCGCGCCCGTTGGCATCGTGGCCGGTGACTACCCGTCGTAATTGAAGTGGCATTGTTTTTTTCCTCGTTAGCGTGGCCATTTTGGTTGCCGACTCTACGGAGCCATCGGTCAACCTAGTCGTCACGGGGCCATTGCATTGGATGAGGGACTCCCTAAAAATAATACGGGATGATGTAAGTGACTTTTTTCGGGCCTTGAGAGCCGCCCTCACGGACGTGACGCGGCATTCGTTCTAGTCCAACTTCACATCGACAACCACAAACTCATCCGACGCGAGCGCTTGCTCGAAAATCGGTTTCAACTCTTCCTTTTTCGTTACCGCGAAGCCTTTGGCGCCGTAGAGCTCCGAGAGTTTGGGGAGATCGGGGATGAAAAGCTCAGTGCCGATGACGCGGCCGCCATAGGTTTTCATTTGGTCCCGCTTCATGCCGCCGTAGGCGTTGTTGCGTAAGATCAGAACGAAGACCGGGATCTTGTGATAAGCGGCGGTGGCGAGCTCTTGCTGCTCCATCATGAACGAGCCGTCGCCGGTGACGCAGATGACGCGAGCGTCGGGCCGGCCGAGCTTAACGCCCATGGCGGTCGCTAGCGCCGTTCCGATGGCGCGAAACTCGCCGGCGTGGATGATCGGATTGACCGCGTCGATGCCGCGCAAGGTATCGCCGGTCATGCCCGACGTCGTGAGTATTTCATTGCCCGTGAGCAATTCATTGAGGGCTTGCATTACGGATGCGTAGGTTAAACCCTGGTTGGCCGGGTTTTGTGCGATCTCGTTTTCCCAGGCTTCTTTCGCTTTCTTGATCGCCTCTGCGCGCGAATCATTCGTCGCCCGCTTGGGTTGGCGGTTTTTGACTTCCTCGATGATCGCGCGCAGCGCGACTTTGGCGTCCGCTTGGATCGACAGCGCGGTCGGATAATTGCTGCCGAGCTCGTCGGGGTCGGTGTCGATCTGCACGATCTTGGCGCTTTCGGGAATGATCTCGTGCCCGAAGCGCATGGTTGTTCCTTCGCTGAAGGTCGCGCCGAGCGCAAGTATCAAGTCGGACTCTTGGAAGAATTTCCGTGAATAGGGGCGACTGCCGAAGCCGAGACAACCGAGCGCGAGCGGGTGACTTTCGGGGAAGACGCCCTTGGCGGTGTAGCTCACGGCGACCGGCAGCGACAATAACTCGGCGAGTTCGCGCACTTCGTCGCGCGCACCGGCCCAGTCGACGCCGGTGCCGGCGAGTAGCACCGGAGTTTTAGCTTGGAGCAAAAGATCGACCGCGGCTTGGGCGGCGGCGCCATCCATCGCCGGCGCAACCGGCTCGGCACTCGGTGCTAAGCTCATTGGCTCGGGAAGGTGAGCGTGCTGCAAGTCTTCGGGGATGATGAGAAATACCGGTCCTTGACGTCCGCGCGTGGTCTGGCGGAACAGCGAATCCAAAATCGAGCCCAGCTCTTCGATGCGCTCGAGCTTGACGCTTTGTTTGGTAATCGGTTGAAACAGCCGGACATGCTCCATGCCATGAAAGGAGGAAAACGCGCCCTTGGCCGAAGCGGCAGTATCAATATCGGACGAGATCACAAACAACGGGACGGATTCCTTATACGCTTGCGCTACCGGCGTCACGATGTTGGTGGCACCACCGCCGGCCGAGACCAAACAGACCGCTGGCTTCTTGGTCGCGCGCGCGTAGCCGAGCGCCATGTTGCCGGCGCCGCCTTCGTGTTGCGCATTGACGAATCTCATGTGGGGCCGCCTGGCGATGGCATCGCCGATGGCGAAGGACGTATGCGCGAGCACGCCGAAGATTTTTTCTACGCCTCGTGAGCTAAGATATTCAACCAAAGTATCGGCAACGTTCGTTTCAGCCATCGTGCGCCTCCTTGATTGCTTCTCACTTGATTATTTCAACAACCAGGGAAAAGCAATGAAGTACATAGGTGCTCCACGGGTCGTTCCACGTGGAACTGCCATTGTATCCACCAGTGAGCTGCTCTAACAGGTTGATGAAAAACCCGGATTGCAGGCTGCTCAAAAAGACCTCAGAGCCAAGGCGCGCGAAAAATCGGCGAGCGGAGGCGTACTTAGCGAGTACGTTGTAGCGAGACGATCGAGCGCAACGCAGGATATGAGGCTTTTTCAGCAGCCTGCTAATTGCCAGTTAGCGAGCGATGAGATAAGGGGAAAGGAAAGCTCCGGCACGAAAGGACTTCCCCGATGGCGCAACGTTGACTGGGAGCCGGCATGGCGAGAAATTATCGCTACATTTCCGCCGACGGTCACTTCGAATCGCCGCCCGAACAGTGGACGCACCGGGTGCGAAAGCAGTATCGCGACCGCGCGCCGCGACGAATCAAGCTTGCGAATGGGCGCGATGCATTGCTCATCGAAGGACGGCCATTGGTCTATGGCGGCACCAGCCTGTACGCCGGTGGGCCCCCGGAGACCTTCGATCCGACTCAGCTGGATTTCGACAGTACACCTGGCTGCGGTTCTGCCGAGCAGAGAATTCGGGAGCAGGACCAGGACGGCATTGATGCCGAAGTTTTGTTTGCGCTCGATGTGCGCAATCCGGCAATCCGCGACCGGTCGGCGTTTATCGCCGTCATTCAAGGATTCAACGATTATTTCGGTGAGGAATATTGCGCCGTCGACCGAGATCGGCTCATCGGGGTCGCCGTCCTGCCGAACGTCGGGGTTGAGGAGGACGTCGCCGAGATGGAACGCTGTAAGCGCATGGGATTCAAAGCCGTGTGGCTCAGCGGCTTTCCTAGCGGACAGAGTTATCCATCGGCTGAAAACGACCGGTTCTGGGCCGCCGCGCTTGATTTGGAAATGCCGTTGATCGTACACACGTCGTTTCCTACGAAAGTCGGGTCTCGCGAGACGCGGCTATTTAAGTATCCGCGTGAGCCGCAAGGGGAACAGCGTCCGCCGACGGATTTCGTGCAGCGCTTTGCCCGCCAGGGGCCGTACCATTCAGGCGCCGTTGAAGCGAGCCAGCTGGTGGTCTCGGGTGTCTTCGATCGCTTTCCTGAATTGCAAATTTATTGGGCGGAAAATAACGTCGGCTGGCTGCCGTATTTTTATGAGCAGATCGACCACGAATATTCGACCAATCGTTTTTGGGCCGAGCGCTACCTCGGATTGCCGAGGCTGAAGCGTCTGCCAAGCGAAATTCTGAAGGAGCACGCCTATTGGGGCTTTTTTGAAGACCGGGTCGGCGTGAAAATGCGCCATGAAGTCGGCGTTGACCGGATGATGTGGGCTACCGACTTTCCCCATGTTGTCACGCGCTGGCCAAAATCACTGCAAACTTTGGATGAACACATGACCGGAGTTCCGGAACACGAGCGATGGAAAATGGTCGCCGGCAATGCGATCGAATTTTTTCACCTGGATCACAAAACCGACGGAAACAAATGACCGCGCTGTACGCGGCGCACTTGAATTGTTTTCTCTGTTAGTGAGTCGCTCTTGTCGTATCTCGCCGATTATCCACATTTGAATTGCTATAAGCTGGCGGACTTGACGATGAAGCGATGTTTCAAGCCGAGCGTAGTTAATTTTGAATCACCGGCGGTGTCTGTGTGACCGTGCCGGCGTGCATGTCGTGGCGCACACCGAGGCGACGGCCGAAATAGCGGACGAGCAGCGCTCCCGCGACGGTGAACAGGATGATAAAGATGCTGATAATGCTTGCGGCTTCGCGATTGCTGACCGATAGGGAAGAAAGCTCCAATGCCATCAACGACAAGGTCATGGTGTCGCGGGAGGCGAGCAGCACGATGCTGCTTGTCGCGCCGGCGGCGCTGACGAAGTTCATCACCGCCAAAAGAATCAACGTCGGCATCAGCAGCGGCAGCCAGATGCAAAAATAGGTTCTGATCCATCCGGCGCCGGAAACGCGCGCCGCTTCTTCCATGTCGGCGCCGACCTGAACCAGCACCCCCTTCATGATGTTGACCCCAGTGGTCTTGCCTTGCAGGATGACCACGATGATCAGCGCCCAGATGGTGCCGAAGAGGGCATCTAAAAACGGCGTGCCGATGAAAACCCACAAGAGACCGAGCCCGGCGAGAATGCCGGGGATCGCGCCGGAGCTCCAGATCATCAAATCCAAAGCGCCGCGGCCGGGCAAGCGTGTGCGCACTAACATATATGCAAGCATGGAAAACAGCAGCGGACTCAAGACTGCCGCGCTCGTGGCGAGAACCAATGTGGTCCGTAGCGCCTTGATAAAAACCGGATCGTTCAAGACGAAACGCCAGTGGTCCAAAGTAAACCCCAAGACGAAGTAACCGATCCGTTGCATGAAACTGCCGAGGACCAAAATGGCCATCGGGCCGACGGTTAGCAGCACGAGCAAGAACGCGATGGCGGCAAAAGTGATGTAGTTCCATTTGCCGAGGTCGATCAAACCGGGACGGAAGCTGCCGGTGATGGTCGTGTAGCGACGACGTTCCAAAATCCACCGTTGCAGAGGGATAATCAGAGCGATGATCAGGAGGGTTAGGCTGGCGAGCACCGTGGCTTCGCCGTAGTTGGGCACCGGGTCGCGCACGAGCGCATAAATTTTGGTCGAGTAAACATAAAAGCCGAACGGCAGGCCGAGCAGGTACTCCGTCTCAAAAGACTGAAACACACGCAACAGTTGCAGCGCGAACACCAAGATCATGGGCGAGATCATCAGCGGCAGAGTGACCTTGAAAAGCGTCCGGAGATTGCTCGCGCCGCCGACCCGGGCGGCTTCTTCCAGAGTCGCATCCATGTTGCGGAACGCGGGGGTCAAGAGCATGACCTTGATCGAGACGCCGTGCCCCATGAGATTGGCCCAGACGATACCCGGCACGCTGAAAATATTGAACGGTCCTTGCTCCAGATGAAAAATATTTTTCAGCGCGACATTGATAGCGCCGACGTCCGGGTCCAATAGAGTGATCCACGCGATGGTCGTCGGCAATGCCGGCACCATGTAAGAGACCCAAAACGAAAACTCCAGCGTATGGCTAAAAGGTATTTTGGTCCGGGCAAGCAGCCATGCGATCGTGACGCCGATTGGAAAGCTGATCGTTACGGAGAGCGACCAGACCAGCAGAGAGTTGCCGAGTGACTTGAGCAGTCCCGGCCGATGAAAAGCATTGACCCAATGATCCAGCCCCAGGCGGCGCGGCTCGACAAACCAGTCGTTGGCGGCGTTAAAGCTGTTGATCAGCAGCAGCAGCACCGGCCAGACCAGAAAATAGCCGAGCGCGATCAAGACCACCGCCATAATAAAGTGGCCTCTGGGCAGTCGCGCTGTAGGCGCTCTCGGCGCCATCACGAGCTGGTCTATAGCGGGCGATTGGTCCACGGGACTTGTATTGGTGCAAGCCGTTGTTCGGGCCCCTCCTTCGCCTCCCCCGACGCACGCGCGGGAGAAAGAGGTTGCGGGCGCGAACGTTCACTTCGCGGAGCTCGTATACCGCTATTCGACGATTTGAACGGCTTGAACCGAGCGCAGCGTTGAACGGTTTGAACGTGTTCGGTTACTTTTGCCTCGACTCCCAGAGCTTCAGGACCCACTTCTGCGCTTCTTCCTGCTTCGCTCCCATGCCCGGGTCGGCGTCTGGAAATGCATACTCTTTGCCCGGTTCGCGCCGTTGATCGGCCACGACTTCGCCGATCGGAACGTCAGTGCGAAGGGACTGGCGATCGATGGCGGGAATCATCGTGTGGGTCAAGGCCTGGCCCTCTTTAGAGAGAAACCAATTGACAAACAGCTTTGCGGCATTGGCATGCGGCCCGTTGGCGAAGACAGAAATGCAGCAGCCGGAGCCGCCCGCGCGCAGCAATCCGATCTGTTTAGGCAGCAGGATTTGTTTGATCGGCAGACCTTTTTTTGCCAGCACGTTGTACTCCTCGGTGCCGGTGGCGACGGCTTGCAGCGGATAGCGACCGCTGACCAGCCATGTTTCAAGTATGCGACGGTCGTCCGTGAAGGTGATGCCGGTTTCGAGCAGGTAGGTGCGCACCCACTCCGGGCCGCGGTCGGGCTCGAAGTAGCTGTCGATCATCTGGCGTATGCCCGACGGATCGCCCATCCCTTGAGCGGCGATCTTGCCTTTCCAGCGCGGATCGAAGTAATCGGTTTGCTTTTTCAAAGTGGCGATGTCGGCGGCATTGATCTTTTCGGTGTTGTACCAGGATTCGTATTTGTCCTCTTTGGTCGCGTGGTAGATGAAAGTGAATTTTGAAAATTTATCGGCGTACCAATGACGGCCGAGAAACCAGGTTGACTTATCGACCACTTCCGGGTGGATAAGCAGTGGAGCAAACGGCACCAAAGATTCCGACGGAACCAACCGTTGATTATTTTCCCGCGAGCTGATGAGCGCGACATCGGTCGTGTACTTCCCGGCTTTGCGCTCGGCGAGCAGGCGGTTGACGGTTGTCGTCGCGTTGCCGGTCGAGACCTCGACATTGATGCCGAATTTTTTCGAGAACGCATCGACAACCGGCCGATACTGGCGCGACGGCGCGCCGCCCGAAGCGATCGAGACAATGCCTTCCTGCTTCGCGGCGGCGATGAGCTTGGACCATTCCTGCTCGAAGCTCGCTGCCGCCGCCGCTGCGTTGGGGAGCCCTGACAATAAAGCCCACAGAACGCAAACGATCAAAATCGTTCCGACGCGACGATTGGCGCAGCCAAATTGTTCTCCATTATTCATGGAACATCTCCTCTATCTATCCGTCATTCTTCTTTATGTGACCAGTCCGATGCCCACGCGCTGTGTCCGTCCGGTCGAAGTTTGAGCCACACCTTCTGGCCTTCTTCGATCGGCTTGTGGCGCTCGCCATAGATCATGATCACACCTTGGCCATCGACTTCCACTTGATACTCGATGCGTTCGCCGACAAAGAGCGCGGTCTGTGCCATGCCGCCCAGCATGCCTGAAGGGGTCTCGCCATTGACCGCCGCTTGAACCTCCACGTCTTCGGGCCTGACGCCTATGAAGGCGGATTCCCCCGCCTTCATCCCGCCCGGGTTGTAACAACGGCCGAAGACGACGCAATCGCGAGCCCCTGTGAGCGCGATCGCCAACAGGCCGGATGCGTTGCTGGTCTGCACCTGGCCTTTGAATAACAAGGTCTTGCCGACGAAGTCGCGCACGAATTCATTGACCGGCTCTTCGTAGAGCAGGCGCGGATCGCCTTGTTGCTGTACGACACCGAAGTTCATCAGCGCGATGCGGTTCGATAGGCTGAGCGCTTCAATCTGATCGTGGGTGACGAACAGCATGGCAATGTTCAGCCGCTTCTGCAAAAGCTTTACGCTCAGGCGCATTTGCTCGCGCAGCTTGGCATCTAGATTGCTGAAAGGCTCATCGAGCAACAACACGCGCGGCTCAGTCACCAGCGCGCGGGCAAAGGCCACGCGCTGTTGCTGGCCGCCGCTCAGCAGCGGTCCGGGGCGATCTGCGAAGCCCGTCAGCCCGACGAGGTCGAGAGCGCGCAGGACGCGTTCTTTGATTTCAGTTTTTGGAAATCGCCGCGCTTTGAGCGGGAATGCGACGTTTTCCGCCACCGTCATATGTGGCCAGATGGCGTAGGATTGAAACACCATGCCGACATTGCGCTTGTTGGGTGGTAGTGAAATTTGCCGGGAGCTCATCACCACGGCTTGATCGCCGAAAAAAATATCGCCCCCGTCAGGGGTCTCAAGGCCGGCCACCATGCGCAACGTCGTCGTTTTGCCGCAACCGCTTGGTCCAAGCAGGGTTAGAATCTCGCCGTCGAGTACGTCGAGTGAAAGATCTCGGACCGCCGGATTAGAGCTGCCGGGATAGGTTTTCCAAAGGTGGCGTAGACTGACGGCGATCTTGCGCTTCGATAAAGTCGCCGGCGCTGTGGCAGCTGTCCGTTGGGGCGCCGTTAGGGTCATGGTGTTGTTTCTCTTACACTAAACTCAAATTTGACTCTATAGGGTCGACTATCCACGTAACGCAGCCAAAAAAAAGGGCACAGCATGCCGTGCCCTTACGATGCTCGCTCTGGATCCACTAGCGGTTGGATCCTGCCGCGTATGCTCAAAAACCTTTCGCTTCTTCTTTCATAAAAAAGCCCAGCTTCTTCATCGCCGGCCAGTCGTCGATGGAAAACAAGATGGTGTCGCCGTCATGGGTATTCTCATGATGATGCCAGGTCCAGGCAGGAACGGCGAAGATGTCACCGGTGCCGTACTCCAAGCGCTCGCCCTCGATGACCACCGCGCCTGCGCCTTCGAACGCGAAGTAAAAGGACGTGCTGTTGTGCCGGTGCGCAAGCGTCTTCTGTTTTTTTACCAACAATTGCGCTTGCCAGGCGATCGTTGGCAGCGTCGGGCCGCCATCCACCGGGCTCGCGAGCATAATCATGATGCCCTCGTATGGATCGCTCTGATGGTTTTCTCTGAGCGCCGTCAGCGCGTTGTAAGTATCGGCCCAGGGATAGCGCATCGGAGGCAGGGGAAACGGCGCTTGGTTAGAGATTGGTCGCGTCAATCCGAGGGTCCGCTGCCCATAGCCAACCGGTTTTTTGATCTCTTCATACGGCTCGTCATTGGGCATGCGTTCGTTGATGTTCACATTGGGGTTGTACCCGTTGTCGTAACCGTCGATCCAGATCGCCGGCGTCGTGTCCTTGTTCCAGTGGTCGTGAAAAGTCCAAGCCGGGCTGATGACGACGTCGCCGCGCTCCATCGGATAGGCTTCATATTCGCAGACGAAGACCGCATCCTTTGGTGCCTGGCAAACCAGTCGCGTTTCGCTGCGCAAGTTGCGGTGCGCCTGCGTGCGCTCGCCGGGCATCAAAATTTGCGCGTTCATCCAGATCGGAAATTTTTTTGCCTCGATGCCGACCACGGAGCGCATGCCGGTCATGCCATTAGGCCCCACCGTAACAATTTCACCCGAGCGCATCAGCCCGCGATAGATGCCATCCCACTTCCAATGCGCCGCGGTGTTGCCCTGGCGCGGCGCCGCCATCCCTTCGCGTCTCAGCCCCGCGCCGATGAGATGGTGCTGGGCGAGAAAACGCTCGAGATCTTCATGCGTCGTTCCGACGTCGCTCACGATTTAATCTCCTCAACCACGGCCGGAAAATGTGTGCCTCAGGGAACGTCTGGAACCCTTGGAACCTGTGAGACGGGTTCCAGTAGTTGCATTCGTTTCGATGGTTCCAGTTGTTTCGGATAACACATCAGTCGAGATTAAAATAACGCACGCAGTTATCTACAGTCATGGCACGTTTTTCATGCTCGGGCACGCCCGCGAAATCTTCGGCCAAATACTTTTGTGAGTTGGGAAAGTCGCTTGCCGCATGGGCGAAGTCGGTAGCCCACATAATTTTATCGTAGCCGATCGCGGCCCGCCGTTTGACGCCGATGGGATCGCGGAGAAAACCCCAGTAGTTGCGATCTTTCAAGTACTCGCTCGGCATGCGCTGCAATTTGGGAAGACCCCAGGCTTCATGAATCATGCCCATGTAGCGCTTATAATGATCATCCACTTGCCACAATCCGTATTCCAACCAACCAATCATAGTTTCGGCCCAGTAAAACTGGAGTTTCGGTAAACGATCCCACACTCCGGCAAAGGCCATCTGCAGCGGCGCCGTCATGGCGTCATTGCTGAAGCGTGTGAAAAATTTAAACGCATCTTTCTGATGAACGTCATGGCCGGGATCTTTTGGATAGAGATAATCTGGCTCGCCTTTTCCCGAGCCCATGTTGCCGTTGTTGTGGTTGGTTAACGCCATACCCAAATCGAGCGCCGCCGCCCAGAACTTATCGTCTTCGGCCGTGGGATAGCTTTTTCCGCTGGGATAGCGGTCGAGCTTTACTCCCTTCATGCCGAGGTTGGCGCAATGCTGCATTTCTTTGATCGCGTCGTCGACGCCGGTGGTGGGCAGGGTGCCCATGCAAACCAAACGATCCGGCGCCGCTGCCATGTACTCGTCGCCAAGAAATTCATTGTAAGCGCGTATGCAATCTTTATAGAGGTCGTCGTCCTTGGTTTGCCGCAGAACAAAAGTGATTTGCGAAAATAAAATCTCACAATCGATGCCGTCCTGATCCTGTTCAGCCAATCGTTGGCGCGATGTACCGGTGCCTGCGCAAGTTTCGAAGGTCGGCACTTGCTTGGCCAGGTCGGCATGAGCCACTCGGACGCTGCGGGTTAGGCCGATCGTATTGGGCTTGCCGCCGTCGATCACGACGGCGTCGGAGCCGTTGGGCATCTTGACCCGCTGCGGAGCGCGCTCGCGGTATTTCGCTTGAACACGGTCGCGCCAGATATCGGGGTTGAGATCAATATGACCGTCACCGGAGATGCATTTGTACTGACGAGCCATTATAGGGTCCTTTCTAATTCTAGTTGGACTAATGGAGCGCAGTGCTGGAATTTCGGGTTTTTCTACCTTATCACTCCGTTACTCCACCACTCCAATACTTCAATTCTCATGCTTCTTCTCTGAACAGCCCCAAGCTTTCGAGCACCGGGCGGTCGGTGACGGAAAAGACAATCGCCGCTTCGTTTTTTGATTTATTCCCAAAGTAGTGCCAGTTCCACGACGGCACGAAAAAACAATCGTGGGCACCCCATGTGAGTTCTCGCGTAACGGGTTTTGATTTTCCCACCCATATTACGCCCTGACCCTGCACCACGTGGTAGATCGTACTGCTCGTATGGCGGTGCGGTTTCGTTGTTTCGCCGGCCGGAATGATCTGCACCCAGCAACCGATGGTTGGCATGGTGGGACCGCCTGTTACCGGATGTGTGTACTCGAGCAATATGCCGTCGTGTGGGTTGCGCTCGCCAGCTGCGGCAATTTCGTCGAGCGCGTTCAAAGTGTCCTGCCATTTGTAAACATACGGCAGCGCGGTGTCTGTCCTATGCGCGGCGCGCGGGCGAATCGTGCCGTATCGCTGCCGGCAGTAGCCCTCGCGCCTGACGATCGGCTGTGCCGGCCCTTCGGCGTAGTTCTCTTGAAACCCGGCATCGAGGTGGCGGGTCAGATGGGCATCGAGTACATCGAGCCAGACCAAGTTTTTCTCGCCCGCGTTATAGTGATCGTGCCAGGTCCAATTCGGCGTCAGCACCAAATCGCCGGGTTTCATCAACATCTCCTCGCCCTCGACGTTGGTGTAGCCGCAGCCGTCTCCTTCGACGACAAACCGGAGCGCCGCCATGGTGTGGCGGTGGCATTCGGCCCGCTCTCCGGGCTTGACGAGTTGAATCGACATCTGCAGGGTACGTGAAGTCGCTTTCTTGTCGGTTAGCGCCGGATTGACGAGCTGCACGGTGCGCCGTTTTGCCGCATCGTTGACGCCGCCGAGTTTTACGATCTCGCCGGACTCCATGAGGCAGGAGTAGATCACGGACCAGGGCCATAGATGCGGCACGAGATCGGGATGCTGCACGCGGGTTTGCCAGTGTCCGCCCAAAGAATGTTCGGCCAAGCGGTCGTGGAGTGCTTGAAGCTCGGGGGTTTCGGGTACGGCGTGGAGATCGCTCATGGTATGCCTCCCATGGTCATTCCCGTGATGGATACCGGCTGTCTTGTTCCGCTAACAGCTTCTTAAAAAAAAAGCAATTTTCCAGGAATGCTAGGCTCGATCGGCGATGAGTGATAAGGCAGCCGTTGGGAATAAGCGGCAAGGAGAGAAAGTTATGGCGCATCCGAAATTGAGGTTCTACTTTCGCGAGCCGGCAATCGATACCAACAGGCCGATCACCGATGGCACGGTGGAGATCGAGGGCTTTGAATGGGAGTTTGTTGCGGATGAAGGCGCAGCCGACGCCTGGGATTGCGGCTTCGCAGCGCGGGTGCGCGCTTACGTGCGCGGCGCAACGCATATTTCCATCCCGGCATTCCCCAACCGCAAGTTTCGTCTTGCTTACATCTTCGTCAACAGCAAGGCCGGAATTGAGACGCCGAGGCAGCTGGAAGGCAGACGCGTCGGTATCATGCAATGGGACAACACCGCCGGCGTTTGGGCGCGTGGTGCACTGCAGCATTATTATGGTGTCGATCTCAGGCGCATCCATTGGGTGGCGGCACGGTTAACGAAGGAAGGCGTGGCGGGCGGCGTCCGCATCGAGAAAATTGCAGGGACGGGAGATGTCGATCATCTCCTGAATAGGTTGCTGATCGAAGGAAAAATCGATGCGGTGATCGGCCCCAACTTACTCCCGTCGATTGCGGCACGCGACCCGCGCACACGCCGTTTGTTTCGCGATTACCGGACGGAGGAACAGAACTATTTTAGAAGGACCGGGATCTTTCCCACCAGCCATATCGTGACATTGAAGCAGGAATTCGTCGAGCGGCATCCGACCGCGCCAGTGGCGTTGCTCAAGGCGTTTCGCAAGTCGCGCGACGTGGCCTTCGAGCGGCTCGAAGGCTCCGACCCGCAGGTGGTTACCTATTCCTGGATTGCCGCCGCCGTCGCCGAGCAGCGTGAATTGATGGGAGAAAACTATTGGGCGTACAACATCGAGAATAATCGAGCGGTGTTGGAAGCAATGACCCAGTACGCGTATGAACAGGGATTATCACCAGCGCGGGTCGATTACATGAGGTTTTTTCATCCGGAAGCGGCGGAGTTAGCGGGGGTGTGATTAAGGGTGTAAACGCAGTCGATGATCCGTTGTGAATTTCAGCCACATTCGTCAGTATATCCTCGACAACGCAGCTCGTTGGAAATTTGATCGTAAGAATCCAGCGGCGATGCGCCAGGAATGCCATGACGCACAACGGATCTTAAATGGGACCGGGAAACAAACCTGGACGATGCACGGTCGAGGTTCTCGTGTTCCTGAAAGCTTTGTGAATTTCAGAGGTGGTGAAAAATGGTCAAATCAGTTTGCCTAGTCGTCTTGGTTAGCGCTTTGAGTGGTTGGAGCGCTCATGCTCAATCCAGCAAGCCATCCAATCTTACCGAGCTCGCCGTCTACAACGGCCCCGATCGTGAACAGTTGCTCGTTACCGGCGCGCAGAAGGAAGGCAAAGTCGTCTGGTATACCGCGTTGGCCGGCGGTTCGTACAAAGAATTGGCGCGCGCCTTCGAGGCCAAGTACGGTGTGCCGGTGGAGGCCTATCGCGGTACCAGTCGCGATCTGATCGCGAAAGTTTTGGCCGAAAGCCAGGCAAAGAAGTTCATCATGGATGTGGCGGAAAGCTCGCCCCCATTGCTGATGCTGATGCGCGCCATGAAGCGGCTCACGCCGTTTAGTGTTCCGCATCTCACCAGGTTTCCCGCTGACACGAAAGAAGACGCAGGAAAAGGCACGGTGTTTTGGGCGACCGATCGTGAATCGTACATGGGTTTTGCCTACAACACGCAAAAACTTCCCGCGAGCGCCGTGCCAAAGAATTACGATGGTCTTTTGAGCGCGCCGCTCAAGGGTCGGCTGGCGATGGTAACCACGGATACCGGATCGCGCACGGTTGGAGCGATGCTCAGAGTCAAAGGAGAAGAATTTTTAAGAAGACTGCGCGCCCAGGAAATTACCATGCATTCGGTGTCAGGGCAGGCGCTCAACGACATGATCATTTCCGGCGAGGTTGAGGCTTCGCCGACAATATTCCGCAACCATGCTCGGGTCGCGGCGGCCAAAGGCGCACCGGTGGCGTGGGTGCCGATGGACATCGTGCCGGCAAGCGCGGGCAGCGCCGGATTATCATCGCAGGCGCCCCACCCCCACGCGGCCGTCTTATTCATTGATTTTCTATTTAGCCCGGACGGGCAGAAAATTCTGGAACGATACGAGTACGGCAGCGCGGCGAAGGAATACGGCTTCCAGCGCTGGTACATTGAAAAGGGCATGTCGATCGAGCAACTCGAGCGCGAAAGTGATCGGTGGGAGAAGTGGTTGCGGGAGTTAGGCAGAAAATAACAAATCGCGTGCGCATTCGCCGACGCCGTGAATGCGTGCCATTGGCTCCTACCGCAACGGCCGGCGAATCTTAGTCAGAATGGCAATAGCGCGCTGATCGCGTCGAGATGCAAAGCGATATAAACAAGCACGGAAACCAGGCACAGCGCGAGGTAGCCAATTTGAATAAGCTCCAGTCGCGTGATCGTTTTAATACTGCGCAGATTACCGGGGAGGTTTGGCATCAGCGCGAGCGCTTGTTTTCTGAGCATCGGCATGGCGAGTAAATCGGCGAGGATGTTGTAGCCATCGAGTTCCAGAAAGCTGAAAGGGTAGAGGTTGATCAACGCGCTTTCCCACAGGAACAAACCCGCGCCGAACAACAGCGCTCGTCCGATACCCGGATCCGATAAGTAGGCGCCGAGCATGGCCATGCTGCCAAAAAAAACTTCGACCATCGGCCCTGCCAGATCCACGGTCAGACGCGCGCGCCGATTCGACATAAAAATGTCCGTGACGTCGGCGTAGAAGGTCGGCAAGATTCCCTGGAGCAGGAAAAAGCCAAGTTCGCGAACCCGCCGGCCATGCGCTTTACAAGCGAGCGCGTGAACAAGCACGTGAAGTATCGAGGCCGCGAGCAGCGTTGTGACAATGACCGCCGTGCTCAGGTAAGGTTGGCCCGACAGCAGGCGCGCCATATCGATGGAATGGTTGGCCAGTTGATAGGCGGCGGCGAGCGCAAAGACCGATAGCGCGACGATGAACCAAAGAGTGAACCGGTGGAACAGAATGAAGCCGCCGCGACGATAGATGGCCGAGCAATAGCGGTCGGCGTCGCGGGTTCTCCAGGCGAAGCGAAGCCACGCTTCGACGATCCGCCGGAAGCGATAGGCGCGCGAGCGTTCTCCCGGACTCACAAAGCTGCTGAGCGGGGCGAGCGTTCGATGACCCTCAAGCAACCCCGCGTCATAGAGTTTGGCGAGGAATTCGCGGATCAGCGAATAGTCGAAAGCGCCGTGCTCGAGATGAAAAGCGCGGGCGATTTCCTCAAGAGAGTTCCGGCCGTTGAACTGTTCCCACAGGAAGTATTCCTTGGAATTGAGGAGCAGGTAGCGGTCCTGGCGAAGATTGTTCAGCACGTAGTTGCGCGTGCCGTCAACCGCCAAGGGTTGCCGCCGGAGGTCCCATTCGGACGCGGGCAGCCTTTGTGGCTTGAATCCTGCGTGGGCCTGGCGGCTGTCAACTTCAAAAATCTCAAAGGCCGATTCACCGGCGGATCGGGTGATCAGTTGTAGCTTGGCTGGATCGCTCATGAACCGATTATGTGGATTTTCGGTCGAACAGCGCACGAGTGGCGGTGGGCGAATAGCCGGTGGCCTCCAGGCCCCATCGTATCGCTTCGCGCGCTTGTTCATTGGTCGAGCGTAGTCGTTCGATGAACACCGAAACCAGCCGGTAGCACATCTTCGCGGCTATTTGGGGATGGTCGGAAAGGATATGCATGAAAGCTTTGCGGTCAAGGCGCCAGAGCATTGCGTCCACTTTGGCCTGGGCGGTTGCCGAACGCGGGGCGGCGTCGAAAAGCCCCATCTCGCCAAAAAAGTCGCCGCCGCGAAATGTCGTGAGCACGACGTCGACCGGGCCGTGGACATGCTTACTGATCACCACCTCACCGGCTTCAACCAAATAGAGCGCGTCGGAGTCGTCCAACTCGCGGAAGATGACCGCGCCGGCGGCAGCTTTCTTTGAGACAAGCAGCGCTCCCAGCGTGGCGAGGGCGTCGCCGTCCAGGTCCTGGAAAAGTGCGACGGTCCGCAAGAAATCGCGTGGTATTTCCATGACGTCAGAACCGAGAAAGGGATGCTACAAACAGTTGGAAAAAAACACAAGCACGCCAAGCGGGTATCTGCACGGACAAAGCTTCGGAGCCGAACGAGGCTCCGGTGGGCGATGGAGCGAAAGATTGTTATGCAGCCGAGGCGTATTTTCTGCGCGGCAAATGTTCGCCGCTATCGTAGGCCTTGCGCGGAACCTGTCTCAAGTCCCAGATGACTCCCAGCCAGGACAAGAGTTTCAAGCAATAATAAGTGATGTCGATTTCCCACCAGTAGAATCCCTGGCGCGTGCAACTCATATGTTTATGATGATTATTGTGCCACCCTTCGCCCAAGGTGATCAGTGCGAGCCAGAAATTATTCCGGCTGGCGTCGCCGGTGTCGTAACGTTGTCTACCGAAGATATGCGCGAGGGAGTTTATGCTGGCGGTGGCGTGAAATAATATTGTGGTGCTCAGCACGAAGCCCCAGATGAAGAGTTGCATTGCGGTGACGCCGAGCGACGGCACCGCGTACTCGAGCCATAAGCCGAGCAGATAGACACCCAATCCCAGTGCGGCTGGAACCGCCTTGTCGAAGCGGTTGAGCCAAACCAGTTCGGGAAAACGCGCGAAATCTCGGATGCGATGGTATTGGGTCGCGTAGTAACGCGTGCACATAAACCAGCCGGCGTGGGAGCGAAAGAAGCTGTAGTGAATTGGCGAATGGGGGTCGGCCGGCGTGTCCGACTCGCGATGATGGTTGCGGTGGTTGGCCGCCCACCACAGCGGGCCCCGTTGCGCGGAGGCAGCACCAAGGATCGCAAAAATAAATTGCGCGGTCCGGGAGGTTTTGAACGAGCGGTGTGAGAAGTAGCGGTGATAGATGCCGGTGATGGCAAACATCCTGACCAGATAAAGTCCGATGGCGGCATAAACCGCGGTCCAGCTCCAACCAACGACAAAGATGCCGAGGCATCCCAAGTGAAGAACGACAAACGGTAGACAGCGCACCCAGTTGACCCGGTCGAGATCCCGAATCCGACCGACGGCACCGGCAGCATGGTAATCGGTGTCAAACCATTGGACGAGCATGGTTGCTAGTGGGCTTTTTTGCGGCTGGTGCATTTAAACGGGGAACAATACCATGCGCTTCTTCATTCTACAATAAATATTTGACGCAGACATGACAGTTTGGAGGTGATTACCCTGCCGACATGAAGTTAAACCCGTGATTTCAAAGAACCGGGTGTTCTTGAAGATTATACGGACAGCCTGTGGACGTCCGGAGTTTTCTTGACACTCTTCACGGCGTGGTGATATGAGCCGCTCAGATCGCAGTCACAAGTGATCGGCGCTGGCGTATACATGGTGCTGGTCTGGCCGGAGTTCAACCATGTGGCTATGGGTGTAGGACAACCGATTATTCGAGCGGCTAGGTTGCGCGGGTGATCGGTTTTGGATTTTAAGGCTGCCGCGAATGAGTAATGGCCATCAAACCAAGTGAGGAGGTGTCCAATGGCGTATTCGGTCAAGAAAGTGGATGTTTGGGCCGGCGAAATTGCCGATCGCCCCGGCGGGCTCGCCGACACGTTGGCGGCGCTGAATAATGCCGGCGCCAATGTTGAGTTTGTTGTCGCGCGCCGCGCTCCCGATAAACCGGGTACGGGGGTCGTCTTTCTCACACCGATCAAGGGTGCCAAACAAAAGGGGGCCGCCCAGCACGCGGGCCTAGGCACCAGTGAAGGCCTACATTCGGTACGCGTGGAAGGTCCGGATCGCGCCGGGCTCGGTGCCAAGATGACCGAGGCCCTCGCCGGTGCGGGGATTAATCTCAGAGGCATATCGGGTGCGGCGATTGGCCGACGTGCCGTAACGTATTTCGCTTTCGACAGCGCGGAAGATTCCAACTCCGCTGTGCGCGTCTTAAAAAAGGCGCTGAAATAGATCCCTAGCAGGCTTTATGCGCCGGCGCCTTTGCTGGTAGGTGCAAGTCTGCCGGCCGGCCGGCCGTCGCGCCACTAGAGATCGATGCGCCGCTTATAGCCCCACCCGACGGTGGAAATATCGAAGAGATTCCCGTCGGGGTCGGAGCCGCGCCCCTCGGCGTAGGTCGCTTCGCGTTCCGTGGGCGCGCCCTCGGGATAAACCTCTTTGATGCGCCTGGCGACCTCTTGGTTGTCTTCCACGTGAAAGCCGAAGTGATAGAGGCCAGGCTGATGCCCGGGTTCTTTCGGTTGGTTGGCGTTCAAGATCGCCAGATTAACCTCGCCGTCGGAAAGATGCACCGAACCGTTCTTGGTGCGGTACATCTCCTGCATCTCAAAAACTCGTTTGTAAAAGTCAGCGAGCCGGTCCGGTTGATGCGTGAGAATCGCCAGATGACGAAGCTTAGCCATCGAGCCGTCTCCTTTAGCTCCGTGAGATGATCCAGCGCTATCACCCGCTCTGCCCGCTGTCAATTATTTCAAGGCCGGACCGACTCAGTTTTCGACCGCTTGAACGGAGCGAAACGGTCGAAAGACTCAACCGTGAGAGGCGCTTGGATATTGAGCGATTAAGCCGCGACTTACCAGCGTGGAAAGCTGCAGGCCTTATGTCTAGAGGGCGGTGAAGTATCGGGCCATACGGTCGCGCGTTTTTGCGTCGGGGACGCGGCCAAGCAGCGCCCGCATGTTATCGGTCAAATGTTCGACCTTGCTGGTCGCCGGAATGGCGCAGGTGACGGCGGGGTGAGAAACGACGAACTTAAGGAAAAATTGCGCCCAACTTGCGCAACCGATTTCTTCCGCCCAGGACGGCAGCGCCTTAGAGTGTGCGCGACGAAATAATTGACCTTCGGCGAACGGACGATTCACCAGGACCGCGAGCTGCTTTTCGGCGGCAAGCGGCAAGAGGCGTTTTTCCGCGTCGCGCTCAGCCAGTGAATAGTTGAGCTGAACGAAGTCCAGCTCTTCGCTCGCGATGACACGAGCGAGCTCGTCGTAAGCGCTTGCCGTGTAGTGGGTGATGCCGACGTATCGCACCCGGCCTTCCGCCTTCCAGCGTCGCAGCGTGTCCAGATGAGTGCGGTAGTCGACCAGATTGTGGACTTGTATGAGATCCAGGCGCGGCGTGCGCAAACGTCTGAAAGACTCCTCCATCTGACGCACTCCGGCTTCTCGGCCGGACGTCCAGACCTTGGTCGCGACAAAGAGTTGCTTGTGCACGCCGAGCTCGCCGGCGAGATCGCCGACGACAGTTTCAGATCTGCCGTACATGGGTGAAGAATCGATGACGGTGCCGCCTGCCCGCACAAACTCTTGCAAGACTCTTTTCAGTGGCTCGCGCGCTGCTTGGTTTGCG
>DATBMR010000101.1:0-9493 GCA_036554745.1 Binatia bacterium | reverse complement strand
CCCGCTCGAGTTTTTCCAGGCGAGCGCGCAAGTCGCGGAGGAGCCGATCGTTGAATCCGGTGCCGACGCGGCCGACATAGCGCAGCGCGCCGCCGTTATCGTGCACCCCGATCAGCAACGCGCCGAAGCCAGAGCGCGCCCCGGCGGGTTCGGTGAATCCGCCGATGACAAATTCTTGGCTTTTGAGACATTTAATCTTTAGCCAGGACTGGCCCCGTCCGGATCGATAGGGCTCGTCAATGCGCTTGGCGACAATGCCTTCGAGACCCATCTCACAAGCTTTCTTGTAGAGCTTTTTGCCGCGGCCGAGCCAATGCTCGCTGAAACGCACCGCGCCGTTACCATGGTTGGTTGTGCGAGCGGTGAGCAAGCGCTGCAACGTCTGTTTGCGCTCCACGAGCGCCGCGCCGCGGAGATCGCGGCCGTCAACGTAGAGCAGATCGAATGCGTAATAAACCAGACGCGACGCATCGCCGTACCTGAACGAGTTTTGCAGCAGTTGAAAACTGGGCATGCCGCTGTCATCGAGTGCGACGACTTCGCCATCGACAAAAGCTTGCCGCGCGGGCAGTTTCTTCACCGCTTCGGCCACTGCAGGCATTCGATGCGTCCAATCCTGCGCGGTGCGCGTCAGCAAGGTTACCTGGTTAACGTCCAGACGGCAGAGAATCCGATAGCCATCCAACTTCAACTCATGCAGCCACTTCGTTCCCTCTGGAACCACACTCACCAAGGTGGCGAGCTGGGGCTCGACGAATTTGGGCAGAGGGTCCTCGGGAAGGCTGTTCTGCGGGCGCGTGACGTTGTGGCGCGTCGCGCTTCGCCGGCGATTCTTCATTGGCCAAGTTTGGCGCGAGGATGGACGATGTTCAACCTCTTGAATCTCCTGTCGGGCAACTCGCGACGCTGGTCATGGTGCCCGTTCGATTAAGTCGTTCACCGAACGAGCTTCCATCCAAACGACACCGGCCCTGTCTCTCGAACCAGGACGTGGAGTTGAGAATGCTTCGGAACAAACGCGGCAGCAGTCGTGAGCAGATATAAAAAATCGGCTCCGCCTTCAAAGCAGCTAGCCGGTTTTACGCTGGCGGCTCGCGCCTTCCTTGGACTGGGCTTGTTTGACGCTTTGACGCAGCAAGTGCATCATATCGATCACCTTGCCTTCGCGCTTCGGTCGGCGCGCCGGGACAGCCGATTCTACTGCTTTCGTCTGCCCTGCTTTGACTTTCCTATCGATGAGCTTGAGTAAGTCATCGTGATATGCATCGCGATACTTCTCCGGCTGCCATGCTCCAGTCATGCTGCCGACCAGTTGCTCTGCCATCTTAATTTCCTGGCTTGAGACGGCGGATCTCTTGTCGCCGTTTTGCGGCAGGTTGAGCCGCGATGGATCGCGCAACTCGTGTGCATAGCGCAAGGTATTCAGCACCAGCAGCGGCCCCTGGGCGATGAGTGCCGCGAGATGTTGGCGCGTGCGCAGCACCACATTGGCGACCCCGACCTTGTCAGTTTTTTGCAAGACCTCACGCAACAGCGCATAGGCGCGCCGGCCGTTTTTCATCGGCTCGAGATAGTAGGGTGTGTCGTAGTAGAGGGAGTTGATGGCGTTGCCATCGACAAAGTCCATGATCGTAATCGACTGGGTGGCCTCAACATTTGCCTGTTCAAAATCCCTGTCTGTGAGCGCGACATATTCGCCTTTTTCGTACTGGAAGCCTTTAACGATCTGATCCCATTTCACTTCCTGGCCGGTCTTTTCATTAACGCGCCGGTAGCGTACGCGGGAGAAATCGCGCTTATCGAGCAAATCGAAATCGGGCCGGCTGGAAGTCTGCGCCGAATAAAGCTTGACCGGAATATTTACGAGCCCGAAGTCAATGCTGCCGCTCCAGATCGGACGGGATCCAGATGTTCCTTCCGATTCTACCGCGGTCCTGCTCTTGCTGTTGCCGGATTTCCGTCGAGCCATGGCTAACGTTATGGCTAACCTTTAGGAAACATTGAGACCGGCCTTTGCCGATACGAGGATACATCCCGCGAAGCCCGCAAACTGTTGCGCCGATCGGCCCTGGCCGCCGGCGTTCTAATTTTCGGTTTGGGGTTCAGCGTTCGGCAAGGCTCTTCCTGTTTGGGCTTTATCTTCACAGTACTATCTGTGGAACCGCGGAGTAAACTTGTCTTGCCGAATTTTCTTTTGTTGCGCTGTCGTCGTTGTCGTTTCATTGATTGCGGCGGCTCATCGCTTCCTCAGAGTAACCACTGGGCGGCACGTCAATAGCCTGCACCGCCTCAGTATTCGTCCACTCACCGCTGTGAGCGGTAATGTCCCTGCAGGCAACGATGCCGATGAGTTGCTTATTGCGATCAAGCACCGGCAGGCGATCGATTTGACTCGACTGCATGATTGACGCAGCCACCGCGACATCCTGATCCTCAAAACAATAAATCGGGTCGCGGGTCATGATCTCGCCCACTCGGGTGGTCATGGCATCATGACCTTCTGCGGCCAGCCGCAAAGCGACATCACGGATTGTCACGATACCGATCAGCCGAGACCCATCACACACGGGCAGAAGGTCGACATTGAGGTCGCGCATTTTCATCGCTGCTTCTTTAACCCCGGCGTCGCGAGACACCACTTCGACGAACCGACTCATCAGTTCCCTGATCTGCATTAAGCATTAGCCTCCAAGCTACATCGAACAAGCCAGCGCAATCCTTGTGCCAGCAATGGGCCACGACGGGATCGAAACTTGTGGAACGCAAGTTACCGCTCTTGGGACAACTTTCATGAGAGGTCCAACGCGCGAACGGGACATTAAGTTGGACTGCGCCACTTCGGATCCGTCGCGGATCTAACGAATGGTTTGTCAACATATTCTGCCTCCGCTCTTTAGTTTAGAGGTGCACCCGTCAGAGATTGGCCCAGGTTTTGAAGAGGAGCTATATCACAATGGACCAAACCGGCTTGAAACAAGATAGTCCCTTTATCTCGATGACTTCGAGGGATTTGATGATAGCGATTATCTTGATAGTGTCCTAATTCTGGCACATAAGACGATGATTCTGTGCCGAGCCTGGGACATAAGCGGTCTGCTATAGTCAATTGGAGGTAGCAAATTGAACGGTGCAATTCTGATCGCGGAAGATCACGATGTCGCCCGCAAGAGCATACAGCAATACTTGCAGCAGGAGGGCTATAGAGTCCAGGACGTCGCCGATGGTAACGCTGCCATCGAAGCGATCAACGAATCCGATTTCGACCTTGTCATCACGGACTTGAAGATGCCGGAGGCGAGCGGCCTTGATGTGTTAAAGCACGTCCGCGAGGTATCGCCCAATACTTTGGTGATCGTAACCACCGCTTTCGGCTCGGTGGAGAGCGCCGTTGAGGCGCTCCGGCTCGGCGCACAGGATTACTTGATTAAGCCGATCATTTTTGAAGATCTTTTGAGCAAGGTCCGCCATGTTATGGAATACAAGCGGCTCGCTTGGGAAATTCAAATGCTTCGCCGTGAGCTGTCGAATTTGACGCCGACTTTTACCGACCTGGTTGGGCGCAGCCAGGCGATGCGGAACATCGTTGATTTGATCAATAAAGTAGCGAGCTCCGATTCGACCGTGCTGGTTACCGGCGAGAGCGGCTGCGGCAAGGAGGTCGTTGCCAGGGCAATTCATTCACAAAGCCCCCGACGGGACAAATTATTTTTGCCGGTGAATTGCAGCGCAATTCCCGACACCTTGTTGGAGAGTCAATTGTTCGGTCACGTCAAGGGATCGTTCACCGGCGCAATCGGTTCCAATGAAGGCTTATTTCAACGAGCCCGGGGAGGCACGATCTTCCTCGACGAGATCGCAGACCTCTCGGCTGTGCTGCAGCCGAAATTGCTGCGCGCCATTGAAGCCAAGGAAATTCTGCCCGTGGGCTCGACGCAGCCGGTTAGGGTCGACGTTCGCATCATCGCCGCGACGAACAGCGACTTGAGTAAAGCGTGCGAACAGGGACGTTTTCGGGAAGATCTCTATTACCGGCTTAACGTGATCAACATCCGAGTGCCGCCGCTGCGTGAGCGGCGTGAAGATATCGCGCCGCTGATCGATTACCTAATTCGGCGGCACAACTCGCAAATGAAAAAGTCTTACAAAGGCGCCGATAATGCGGCCATCCGAGTGCTCATGTCTTTGCCCTGGCGCGGCAACATCCGGGAGCTCGATAATGTCCTTGAGCGCGCGATGATTCTCGGCAACGGCGAGTGGATCACGGCTAGCGACATTCCGCATACCGAGAAGTGGGAGGACAACAACGCTCACAGCACTTATGCCGGACCCCACGATCTTACCGATGCGCTAAGGGCGTACGAGAAGATGCACATTGAAAACGTGCTCAAAGAGACCGACGGCAACCGCGCGGTTGCCGCGAAAATGTTGGGACTGAGCCGTTCTTCGCTCTATCGAAAGCTGGAGAGTCTGGGAATCCACCGCAATAACGAACAGACGAGCTAGCGCGGAGGCGCGGCGGGTATGTAGTCTTCATAAGAGCATCCATCGAACAATCCGGCCGCTCCATATCGGTCTAGATCGTAAATCTGTGAGTCCGCCGGACCTACCACAAGAGCATTAACCAGCAGCGCTTCCAATGTTTTAACTGAGCGTTGGGCACGATCGTTGCCTTGAATTCAGGCAAGCTGTTCTGCACGCGGCTATCACCATGGTTCATGCTGCCAAAATACGACCGTCTCTACTGCAACGAAGCGGTTCCGCATTCAACCGGTGGCGGAGCCTGGCTCGTGCCGTGCTGCAGAAGTACTATGCCGATGAGTTGAGCGTGCGTGCGGCCAGCTTGAGCTACTGGTCGTTGTTGTCGCTGGTGCCGTTTCTCGCCGTTACGTTTTCTGTGCTTAAGGCGTTCGGCGGGCACGATTTGATCGCGCCCTTGTTGATCGCGCTTCTCGAGCCGCTCGGCCACGACCGCCACGAAATCGTCAAACGCATCGTCGGATTCGTCGACAACACCAACGTGGGAGTACTCGGCGCGGTAGGAGTTGCGGGCCTTTTCTATACGGTGATCGCCTTGATCGGCAACGTCGAAGAAGCGGTCAATCAGATCTGGCGCGCCCATCCGGTGCGCAACTGGACGCGGCGGTACGGCGAATTTCTCGGCTTCCTGCTGATCGTTCCGGTATTGCTATTCGCCACGTTCGCGATGATCGCGGCGGCGCAAAGCACTTGGCTGGTTGAGAGTTTGGTCGAATTGCCCGGCTTCGAATTGGCGATCGCTTTGCTGACACAAGCGCTGCCGTTTGTGCTGCTTTGGGCCGGATTTACCGTTCTGTACAAGCTCGTACCCAGTGCAGAGGTGAATTTGCGCTCGGCACTGTTCGGCGGGGCGCTGGCGGCGATTTTCTGGCATGTCGCCGGATTCGTATTCGCTTCGTTTGTCGTCAATTCGGTTAACTACAGGGAGATCTACTCGGGCTTTGCCATCGTGGTGGTGTTTTTTATCTGGCTCAACGTCGCATGGCTGATCGTGCTGATCGGCGGCATGATGGCCTACCTCCATCAGCACGCCGACCTTTATGCGCGCGGACACACTGTCGATACCCTCGATCATGTGGTGCAGGAATGGCTGTCTCTCACCGCGCTGGTGGCAATCGCCCATCATCATGTTTCGGGAGAAGGACCGGTTTCCGAGAGACAACTGAGCGATCGACTTGGTGTGTCGCTCGGCCAGATCGACGAGATCGTCGAGCGCTTCGTGCGTCATGGAGTACTGTTGCGAGCTGCGGACCCGCCGGGTCTCAGTCTCGCCGCGCCTCCCGAAACGATTTCGGCAGTTAAGGTCTTCAAGATTGCCGGCGGTGATTTTGAGTCGCCGGATGCCGAACGCGACGTGGTCTTCGAGCTGTTACGCCAACGCGATTCGGCGCTGCAGCGTGGTCTGGAGGGGATTACGCTGCGATCGTTGGTCGACGAGGAAGATTCCTGGCATGATGACCGGAAGTCACACGGGATTCCCGACGCGGCGTCCTGGACTTGCTGACCGATCGAACCGCCTGGACTGCGACGATCTCCAGGCGATTCCAAGTCGAAGCTTCCAACCAGTCTCACGTCGCGAATTGGCACTCGAGTTTTCTAAACGGCCGGTGCCCGAGTGGAAGAACAGATGCGATAAAAAAGGGGCGACCAAATCGGTCGCCCCTCACATGCGGGCGTAAAGAGCGTGGAAGGGGGTTAAGAGCACACCCTTTACTGTAGTGCTGTGCGGTCAGCGACTACCCGCATACCAAACCATCACGGTGTCACTTTGCTATTCGAACCGCCCCAGGTCAATCCTACACCAATATTAAAAACATGATTGCCTCTACTCGCATTGTCGTCAATCGCCTTAATCTGGTCGAAGAAAAATTCGTAACGATAACTAAATTCAAAAATGCGCTATCGTGGACAAAGAATTTGACGCCGCCCTGCGGACCGATCGTCTCGGTTGTATCGCGATCGTTCCACATCAAGCCCACGAAACCACCTAGATATGGAACCACGATACCGGTAAGGCGGAAATGGTAATTGATGAACGGTGCGTGGTGGTGATCCAAAAATCGCGCTCGTCATCGATGAGGTTATAGTTCAATGCTTGTCGTATGCCTGCCAGCCAGGAGTGAGATAACAACCGTAACTCAAGTCGGCGTTGAGGCCACCGCTGTCGGAATTTTCCGTATGAAAAAATCCTCCTGCCGCTTGAAGCTCGTTTGCCCCGGCGCCTGGCGCGGCGTGTGCCCTAGTGATTATCGCCGCAGTGGTAATTAGCCAGCTTGCTTTTCGCAAGAGAATACCTCCGAGGTTTTCATTGGACGCACAACAAAGCAACGCTGGTGCCGCAACCTTACGCCTAAATTCGTTTGACTTCATCGATATTTGAAGGCGCACGCAAGGGATCTGTCCCGCGCGTGCGGCAATCGTGAGCTGCCTTGACCCAGGTTCAGGACAGCGGCGGGATGAATTACTTTTGCGACCGACGGTAGCTTTATGCCACTTCCCGTTTCCAGCAAAGTCGCTCGCGCATCACCAACAATCGCTGAAGCCTTGTTGGCATGAAGGTTGCTCAAAACCCGCAGCAGGCGGCTCGTTGGGTTGCCGCAGGAGCGAAAAGAACAAAACAGGAGGTCAGCAATGAAAGCTCTATTACTCGGAATCATGTTGAGTGGTCTGATCGCGAGCGGATGCCAGTTTCTAGGTGGGGCTGCGGCCGGCACGTTAGCAACCGGCGCTGGTTACGAATATCAGGCGAAGCGTCAGATGGACCGCCTCGAAGACGACTTCAAGGACGGTAAGATCACTCGTGAAGAATATGAATCACGCAAGCAACAAATCGAACGTGGCTCGTTGGTCTACTAGTAGGATAGATGGCTAAGATGATTCATAAACAACGCAACTTTGCCGCACTCGTTGCAATATTCTTAGCGGCATGCATCTCGGCGTGCGCCGTCGGCGCGGGCGGACCGCCCGCGCCGCAGGCGCCGGACATCCGGCAAGTTTCACCGCAGCAGGCGCAGCGGGTTTATCAGGTGATGAGTCCGCTGCTCTCTGGGATGAACAATCCAAAGAGTCCGAAGCAAATTTATATCGGAATCATCGACGATCCACAGATCAACGCCGCCAACGCCGGCGGTGGTCAATTTTATATTACGACCGGTTTGTTGCAGAAGGCCAACGATAATCAACTCCGCGGCATTCTGGCGCATGAAATCGCCCACGACGATCTGGGCCATGTGGCGAAGCTGCAAACGCTGGGTGCCGGCTTGGGGTTAGGCATTGTGCTCCTGGAACAACTTTTGCCGGGCAGCGGCGCGGTCACACCGATCGCCGGCGAGCTTATCGCACGCGGTTACAGCCGCCAGGAAGAGCTCGCGGCCGATCGCCATGCGGTTACGATCCTCAAACGTTCCGGTTACTCCAAAGACGTGATGATCGACGCGCTCACTTGGGTGAGTCGCTCTTCGCAGGGTGGCGGTGGCGGGGGTTTCTTGTCCACTCATCCAGCTACCGAAGATCGCCTCGAGGAGTTGAAAAGGCTCGCGTGAAAATAATCGCCTGGAAAACGCGAACGGTGTTGGTTGCGGCCCTAGTGGCGCTCTACGGCTGTGAAAGCGTCGCCTTGATCGGGCGCCCGACGATCGAGTCACGTCCTACGCCGCGCAACATCAACGCGACTGTCGATGGATTAGATCATGGGTTGAGGGAAATCTACTTGCGCGCGGGGAGCAGCCAGCACTACGTGGTGAATTACACCACCGATACCCGTGTCATGGCTGATGGCAGCGTCTCCGGTCCCCGCAGCTTACAAGTTGGAGACCGCGTACAGGTTGACGTGCGCGAAGGCGGGGACAAGCGACTTTACGCGCAAGGGATCCGTATCGAGAAGAGGGGAGCCGCTGCGCCTTCAGGCATCCGTACCGTCGAAGGCACAGTGGAACGGCTCTCGGCTGAGCGTGGTAGGCTCGAGGTGCGAGCCGCGAGCGGTGATTTACTCACTGTCTATGTGCCGGATTCGGCAGGTGCCGAGATCCGCGATCGGCTGCATCGACTTCGTGTCGGTGATTACGTGCGGATCGAAGGTGAGAGACTGGGCGAGCACCACTTGGAGTTGCTCGCGTTTCGCTAGCAATGTTGTCTTGGTGCATTGGCGATGCTGCCCGGAGCGTGCGGAGAATTCGCAGCTAAAAATCGATGACACGAAAGGGAGGTCAGTGTAAATGAACAAGCGTGGTCAGTCTCTTTTGGCGGTTCTTATAGTCTCACTGCTGATGGCGTCATGCCAAGCGACGACCGGTCGCACCGCAGGGCGTAATGTCGACGATGCCGCGCTGACGGCGTCCGTCAATGCGGCTCTGGTGGCCGACAAACCGTCAAACTTTACACGGATCGATGTTGATACAACGAACGGTGTTGTGTCTTTGACGGGGACGGTGGAGACCCCCCAGCAGCGCACAAGAGCAGAGCAGCTCGCGTCGCGTGTCGATGGTGTCAAGCGCGTCGTCAATAATCTTCAAGTTGCCGGTCGGCCCTCGTAGGCAGAGGCGCTCCAACAGGAAGTGGATCGCGGGTCGAGGATTACGACGGAGGATAGCCTTCTTTGTCCCCGACCCGGGGCAACCGCCCTTAGCACTCCTCTTCGTCTTCGTCATCTTCCTCGACTTCACTTGACAGCAACTTTTCTTTCAAAACATCTTTGGTTTGCTGGGCGATTTCGCGGTACGCCTGTTGGACATCGCGGAAGTGCGCAACGAGCTCCTGGTCGTCGGCTGCCTCCGCATCCTCGATGTACTGGTCCAGCGTTTCGTCGCCCTGCAATGCATGATACAGGACGCTGATCAAATCATAATGTTCATCTCTAGCTATCACTTCACGCTTGGCCATGGCAGTTCTCCTTTCGACTTATGGAGCTCGCAATCATGGTGCCGCAGCGAGTTCTCCCGACGCGGCGGCGTCGCTGTAA
>DATBMR010000046.1:0-4050 GCA_036554745.1 Binatia bacterium | reverse complement strand
GCTGTTCAGCGCGCCTGATCGTTCGTTGGTCGTCTATCAGTTTATGTTCGGAAAGAAGAACACGACGCCGTGCCCAATGTGCACGCTCTGGATCGATGGTTGGAATGGTGTGGCTCATCATCTGGCTCAGAACGTCGATGTTGCGATCGTGGCCGCGGCCGATCCGATGGCGTTGCGAGCACATGCACGCACGCGCGGGTGGCACAGGCTTAGGCTGCTGAGTTGCGGCGCCAACACGTTCAAATACGATCTCGGCAGCGAAGACCGGGAGGGGAATCAGGATTCGACCATTTCCGTTTTCACTCGAGATCCTGACGGAACCCCTCGCCACTTCTACTCAGTTCATCCCTCTCTCTCGAGCGACATCAAGGAGCGCGGTATCGATCTGTACTCTCCCGTTTGGCATATCTTGGATCTCACCCCACAGGGGCGCGGTGAGTGGTACGCGGACCTTGGTTACGGCACGAACGTGAGTGCGGCGCGTCGTTGAATGTCATCAAACCACGTCCGTCTCTTAGTGAAAGGCACAGGCGGCTGCGAAAATGCCTTCTCTCAAGGGACAACGGGTTTCTTAACGAGGCTTTCGGTAGGTGGGCGGCCACATCAACGGTAGCCGAACACAGGCGGAAAAACGACGACCACGAACGCCGCCCAGATGGAATACACCGGCAGGTAGGCCATCTGCCATTGCTCAAGGGCGGTAAACGAGCCGCTGCCAAGTAGGAAGCGCGCATAGAGCCAAGCCGACCACGTCAGATTGATCAGCAAAATGAAATTCTCACCGAGAGCCGCCACCCGGTTCGGCGTGAAACCGAACTCGGAGATTCGCGCGGCGATTGCCGCTAGCGCCAGGGCATCGACCACGAGGGCACTTACCACCAGCAGTAGCTGCAACCCGTCGAAGAAATCGGGCGGTCTTTGCGGGTCACGCGCCGAGGCTGCGTAGAGCACCAAGCCGACGACGAATACCAACAGGAGGTCGAACGCGATCAGCACTTCCCGCTTCACGTCGATGGGGCTGCCCGTCCACGCCATGGTGGCCAGAAACGCCAGCAGCACGACGGTGAAGAGCGGCGTGAATATCCGCGTCAGCACCGGCGCCATGTTCTCGATGACGCTCTGCTTCGCCTCCACCAGCCAGGATCCGACGATCACCGCTCCCATCGCGCCGCACGGTATCAACCAGCCCGCAACCAGCCACTTGGCGTCAATGTCGATGGCGCCGAACATCATCATCGTGAAGGCGGCGACAACGCCCCCGCCGAGCGCGATGAGCACGTAGTAGATGAATAACTCGCCGGAGAACCGCACGAAATTCATGCGCCCGCCACCGGCGAACCAGCGGCCTCCGACGTATGCAATGCCGATGACCAGCCAGAGGGCGATCGGCAGATGCAGGGCGGTTAGCACCCCGGTGTCGCTGTCCGTCCGGAACTGGAAGACATTCGCGAAGATGGCCGCGGCTGCGAAGGCCAGCACCAGCGAGACGCAGGTCGCGACGGCGAGCCCGCGCTTCCAAGCGAAGTAGGCCGCGAGCTGCGGCAGCACGAACAGGCTGGCATTGCGGGCGTAGAACGGCTCATCACCGCCCTCAAGCCGAAGACCGAAAAACGCCGGCACCTTGATGGCTAATGCCGCGGCGACGGCAAGGCTCAGGACGAAGACTATTTCGGCGCGCGTGCCCCTCCCCGGCTCGTCAGCCTCGGGAGCGATGACCAGCTGCTTCCATAGCCGCTCCGAGTGCTCACGTGCGAATTCGCGGGAGAGCGCATCGAGGCTTCCGATGCGTTTGACGGCGACGAGGAAGGCTTCCTCCCCCGCCAAACCTGCCTCGGTGAGCACCGCCATCTGGTCGCGCAGGTGGCCCTCCAGTTCCTCCACGTCGGGGCCATGGATCGCCCGACGGCGGCTCAGATAGAGTCGCCATTGCGCGATCTGCTCTTCGAGCGGCGAGCGGTCGGAGGAGGTCGTCATGCCGTGCGCGCCTTCATCCAGATATGCCGCAGTGTGGTGTCCACAACCTGCCACTGCTGCCGCTGGAGGGCGAGCTGCGCCCGACCCTCTTTGGTGATGCGGTAGTACTTGCGTCTGCGGCCGCTTTCAGACGCGCTCCACTTCGCGGCGACAAGACCGTGCCGCTCGAGCCGGTGCAGCACCGGGTAGAGCATGCCGTCGGTCCACTGCAGGTGGCCGCCCGACAGCTCTGTGACGCGCTTGATGATCCCATAGCCATAACTGTCACCCTCGGTCAGGATGGCCAGCACAAGGGGAGTGGCGGATGCGGCGACCAAATCTTTGCCAAGCTCCATACGTAGATGAAGCATACATTGTTGTTCTATGTATTCAAGGCGTTCTGAAGATCAGAGCGCACTATCTAAGCCGTCTGTGCGCCGACAGTTTCTCGTGCAGGGAGACGGCGTGTTGTGGTACCCATGCTGAAAGAAAAGGAGACCCATGAAATGACGCTGCCTTTAGAACGTTTTCGCATGCTCGATCTGACCCGGTTGGTGCCGGGGCCGATGGCGACGTGGATGCTGGCCGACCTGGGGATGGATGTGCTGAAGATTGAAGACGTCGCCGATCGGAGTGCCTACCGCGATCAGCAGGCGGCGCGCCGGTCGAGAGAAAATTTCGCTGCTAATCAGGAGGCGCGCGAAAAAGAGGCGCGGGCGAATGCTTGGGATCACACCCACCGGAACAAGCGCAGCATTGCCATCAATCTGCAGAAGCCGGAAGGCCAGGCGATCTTTCATCGGCTGGTCAAAGACGCGGATGTTTTTTTCGGTTCGTTTCGCCTCGGCGTTTACCAGCGGCTGGGCGCGGACTACGAGAGGTTGAGCAAGATCAACCCGCGCTTGATCTACGCGACGATTAGCGGCTACGGCTTCGGCAACAGCTTTACGGAATGGCCCGGCAACGAGCGCAATGCGCAAGGGATGTCCGGGGTGAGCGCGCTCATGACAGGGCAGGACGGTGAGCCGGCGGATATGCTTTGCCAGCCGGTGGACAGCTATTCGGCGGCGTTGGCCGTGATCGCGATTCAATCAGCGCTTTTTGCCCGTGAGCAAACCGGGCGCGGACAGCAGGTCGACATTGCTCTTGTGGAAGGCGGCACGGCGTTCGTGAACGCCAACGTGCCGGACTACTTCCGCAATAAGAAAGTGCGCAAGCGCGGCTTCCCGAGCATCGGCAACCTGCGATGCAAAGACGGCAAGTACTTGAGCAGCGCGGCATTCGCGCAGGCGCATTTCTGGGCGCCGTTCTGCGATGCCGTCGGGTTGCCGGAAATGCGCGACACGGTTCCGGCAGGCAACGAAGAAATGATTCGCAAAGTGAAAGCGCACATGCTGACCAAAACACGCGACGAGTGGCTCGCGATGATACCCACAGAAATTTCAGTGGTGCCGATGCTCGAGTTCGACGAAGTGCTCGAAGGCCCATACGCCAGGGAGCGCGGTATGGTGCTGGAGCTGGATCACCCGCTGGAAGGAAAGGTACGCCAACTGGCATCGCCATTCCGTTTGTCCGACACGCCGCCGACCTTTCGCCGCTTTGCGCCGGTGCTGGGCGAACACAGCGTCGAAGTGCTACAAAGCCTGGGCTATAGCGAGAGCGAAATCGGCGCACTCGAAAAGGCCGGCGTTGTCCGCGCGCAGAATTTTCGGCCGTAGTGCGGATCGTTATCGTCGGGAATTCCTCGGTCCTGCGAACTGTGCCATCAGATCGTCTCCGGGGACGAGGCTTTCGGTGACGAATGGGAAATCATGCGCTAGCCAAGCGTCGATCCCGCCTTCGAGCGGGCGGACCTTGGTGATTCCTTTGGCTCTAAGCAGCAGCGCCACCCGGGCGCTGGTCGCTTCGTTGGGTCACGAGCAGTAGAGGACGACGTCGCGATCCCGGGGAATCTCTCCGTGGCGGTCTTCAATCTCTTCCAGTCCCATACGCAGCGCACCCGGGATCATCTGAGGAAACGCCTCGATATCAATGGGCTGGCGCAAGTCCACGATCGAAATGTTTTCTCCGGCGGTGACTTTGTCCATGAGTTCTTGC
>DATBMR010000040.1:0-2776 GCA_036554745.1 Binatia bacterium | reverse complement strand
AAAAAGCTGTGTAATTCGTAGCGGTCGTTTTCCAAGCGGCGAATCAGCGGGAATTGACTGTTGGTGAGCTCGGTCAATAGCCCGGTCGGCGCTTCCTGCGAGAGGATCACGGCCAAAGTATTCCGGTCGATCACGCGCAGTAGCGCAGCACGGCGAAAAAATTCTTGTTCGCTGGGCGAGCGCGCAGTGTAAAAATCCTCGGCCAACGAATTGAAAGCTTCGCGCCCGGTCGAGTATTGCCGGTCGACGTAGGAAAGCCGTTTGCTCAAGGTGACGCAAAATTGCCGCAACCAGGTCGGGTGCTTTTCGATCAGTTCGTCCCAGTCGTCGCGGCGTAACCGCCACAGCTTGGTCTCGCCGACCGATTGGATCGTTGCGGAACGCGGCTCGCCCGAAAGCAGCGCCATTTCGCCGAACCAATCGCGCGGTCCGAGGACCGCGACGACTTCCGAATTGCCCGCACCGCTATCGACCACAACCTGCACGGCGCCCGATTTGATCAGATAGAAAGCGTCACCCTGGTCACCTTGGGAAACGATCGTCGCACCGGCATCGAACGAAATCTCTTCCATTTTGCCGAGCACTTTGGCGACATCCTCGCGTGACAGCGCGGAAAAAATCAGAATGCTGCGAATAGTGTCGGCGATCGGATCCATGGCAATCGACTAGCGGATGACTTTGTTGGCGTCCTTGAGCAGCGCCGCCGGAAGGTTCACGCCGATGAAGCGTGCCGTGCGGTAGTTGAGCGTCAAATCGAATTTGGCTGAGCGCTCGATCGGGAGAAGCTCGGGCTTTTCACCCTTGAAAATCCGATCGGCAAGGCGGCCGGCCTGACCGCCCATTGCAAAATAGTTAGGACCATAGGCTGCCAGAGCGCCGGCGATTACCCAGGATTCCTCGTTGAACATCGTCGCGAGCTTTTTCTGGCGGGCGGTTGCAAAGATAAAATCCGCCTCGGCTTCCACCAGTTCGTCAGCGACCTGAAAGATCGCGGTGCCGTTTTCCGGGCGCAGGCTGGCGACCGTGGTCTTCAACTCGTCGGCCGACTTGACGCCGTAGCCGGTGACTTGTAAGCCGTTACCTTTTGCGGCGCGCTCGGCGCGTGTGAAACTGTCGCGCGCAAAACTGTTATTGATGTCATAGAAAATGAGAATCGTTTGCAGCTCCGGTACGATTTCCTTAAGGAGGGTTAACCGGTTTTCCGTCGTTTGATCGGCGTAGGCGGCCACACCGGTCAAGTTTTTGGCGCGCTCGTCCTCGCTTTTGATCAGGCCGGCGCCGATCGGATTTCCGGGATAGACGAACACGATCGGAATATTCTTGGTCGCGGCCATGGCCGCGCGCGTGGCGCTCGTACCGGTGGTAAAAATTAGATGGACGTTTTTCCCGAGCAACTCGTTTGCGGCGGGCTGGAGCGCGGCGCGGTTTCCCTTGGCGTTGCGCGTTTCAAAGAAAAGATTTTTCCGTTCGCGGTAGCCGAGTCGTTTGAGCTCCTCGGTCAGGCCTTTGATCGCTTGGGATTGGCCTCGTCCCATCTCTTGAACGAGCAGGCCCACTCTCGCCGGGGTTTGCGCGAGCGTGCCTACGGGAGCGGTGAACAAGAGCGCCACAATAACGGGCAAGCGCAGCCACACCGGCGGCTTGGAAATCGGCACGGATCGCTTTATTTGTTCGAGCGACATGGCGGCTCCTGAGGGTTGTTGAAAAACGGATTGCAGCCCGCTAAAGCAGGTCGATCTCCATCCCTTCCCGCGCGACCACCGTGGCGCGAAACAGGCGTTTCGCTTCGCGGGCGATGCTCTTCATCATCTTGTCGTCGTGCGTTGGCTCGTGGTGGAACAATACCAACTGTTTAACTTGGGCTTTGGCGGCGACCTCGGCTGCCGAATTCACCGTGCTGTGGCCCCAGCCTTTGCGCGGCTTAGCGCGGGAAATGTACTCGTCATGAAGATACTGGGCGTCGTGTATCAATAGATCGGCGCCGCGGGCAAATTCGATGATCTCCGGATAGCCGCCGTTTTGCTGCTCAATGTCGGTGGCGTAAACGAAACTCTTGTTGTTGAAATGAACGCGATAAAGCATCACGCCGTTCAACGGGTGTGCTGCGCTCTTGCACGTCGTTATCTGGAGTTCGCCGGCGCGATTTTTGTCGGGCGTGCGAGCCGTTGCGATGGTGGGACGCCGGCCCGGCGCGTTGAAGCGGATGGTCTCGCCGCCTGCCAGCGAGATAATTTCTTTCTTACCCTTAAGCTCATCGAGCGAGACTGGAAACAGATGGCTGTGGGTCAGATGGCGCAGGCTCCGAGTGAGCGCGCCTCGGCTCGCGCCCGGACCGAAAATAAAAGAGCATGCCTCAGGCGTCAGCAGCGGCTCAAAAAAACACAAACCCATGACGTGGTCGATATGGGTATGACTTAAAAAGACATAGGCTGCCGGAGTCGGCGGCACGCCGTTGCAAAGCTCCTTACCTAGAGGAATGATGCCGGTGCCGGCATCAAAGATCAGCCGGCGCCCATCCACTTCGGCTTCGACGCACGAGGTGTTGCCGCCAAAGTAAAGAGTATTCGGATCGACCGTCGGATAACTTCCCCGCACGCCCCAAAATTTGACCCTGAAACGCGCTCCGCCTTTGGCGCCGCGCGGGGATTTAACGCTCATGTGACTATTTCATTCCAACAATATTAAAAGCGCGCACGGACCGGTTGATCCCCTTGAGGTTGAGTTCGGGAACCGATTCCGCTTCGAAGCCATTTTCCAGCCGGCTCATGGTCTTTTG
>DATBMR010000020.1:0-72265 GCA_036554745.1 Binatia bacterium | reverse complement strand
GGCTTTGGTTGCCCGGTGGCGATGATACAAATCCGCCGCACCGTTTCCTTGCGCCGCCGCAGCGCTCCCGCCGCGGCGGCTTCAACCAGCTCTGGGCAGGCGCGCAGATGAGCGAGAATTTTGTCGGCGGCGTCGAACGCGTGATGCAGCAGCACCGCTTCGTCTCTGGGCGTCTCGATGCTGGCGATATCGGCGAGCAATTTTGCCTGGGATTTGGCGCCAAAGCCTTTGACTTTGCTGACGGCACCTTGCGCGCAGGCGGTTTTGAGATCGGCGATGTTTTCGACGCCCAAAGCCTCGTTGAGCGCAATGATTTTCTTTAGAGTCAATCCTGGAACTTCGCTCAGTTCGATCACTCCGGCGGGCAACTCCTGACGCATTTGCTGGAGCCGCCAGCATTCCCCGGTACGGTAAATCTCCTCGATGGTTGCCGCCAGTGCGCTGCCGATGCCGGCAATCTCTTGAAGTCGACCCGTTTTGATGAGTGCGTCGAAGTCACCTTCCAGAGCTTCCAGTGCGCCGGCACCCCGGTAATAGGCTTGCGTCTTGAACGGATTTTCACCTTTGATGGTGAGTAACCGCCCAATCTGCCTTAGATCCGCGGCGATTTCGAATCTATCTTTCATCAGAAGCGAATGGATGACTCCGCGGCGAGTTTTATGCGGATAGGCTAGCAAATACACTTTACAACTACCTGGCGGCATCTCAAGAGCGCGACGGCACCGCAGCCATTCTATTTATGCCGTCGTCTCTCGCGCAATTTTTCTCCGAAGCGTGCCGTCTGATACTGCAACATCCCGAGCCGAGTTTCAGCTGGCCTAAAATGTACCCATCTATCGTTACGAAGCCTTATCGAATACGATAGATTAAGTGACTGTTTATGAAAGGACAAAACCTATGACGACACGTTTCGATGCAATCGTCATTGGCACAGGACAAGCTGGGCCGCCACTGGCCGCGCGTCTGTCCGATGCCGGGATGAAGGTAGCGATAGTCGAGCGCAAGTACTTTGGCGGTACCTGCGTAAACACCGGCTGTATCCCGACCAAGGCTTTGGTGGCGAGCGCCTACGCGGCCCATCTGACTCGGCGGGCGGCCGAATACGGTCTCGAAACTGGCGGGCAAATCCACGTCGACATGAAACGAGTGAAAGCGCGCAAGGATGAAATTGCCGGTCGCTCGAGGACGGCCGTTGAAGATTGGATGCGTGGACTCGCCAATGGGACCGTTTATCAGGGTCACGGCCGCTTTGAAAGCGCGCATTCGGTGCGGGTCAACGACGAGCTGTTGGAAGCGGATGAGATATTCATCAATGTGGGCGCGCGGGCGGCTATCCCACGCATGCCGGGACTCGATCAGGTGAGCTATCTGACCAATTCGACCATAATGGACCTCGATCATGTACCCGAGCACCTGATCATCGTAGGCGGGAGCTACATTGGCCTGGAATTCGGCCAAATGTACCGGCGTTTTGGGGCTAAAGTCACGATCGTCGAGAAATTCGATCGATTGCTTGGGCGCGAAGACGAAGACGTGGCCAACACGATAAAGGAAATTTTCGAGGGTGAAGACATCCAGCTCCGCCTTAAGGCGGAGTGCATGACAGCACGGCAGCAAGGAGGGCGCATCGTTATCAGTCTCGACTGCGCCGATGACAGCCGGCAGGTGGAGGGCTCTCATCTGTTGCTGGCAGTAGGACGGGTGCCGAACACGGATGATCTTGGGCTCGACAAGGCCGGTGTGGAGACCGACAAGGCCGGCTACATCGAAGTGGATGATCAGCTACGTACCAACGTGCCGGGTATTTGGGCGCTCGGTGAGTGCAACGGCAAAGGGGCTTTTACGCATACCTCGTACAACGACTACGAAATTGTCGCGGCCAATCTGCTCGACAACGACGCCCGGAGGGTCTCGGACCGGATCATGACCTACGGTCTATTCATCGATCCGCCGCTCGGCCGCGCCGGCATGAGCGCGGCGCAAGTCAAAGCTTCGGGACGCAAAGCATGGGTGGCGACGCGACCGATGACGCGGGTCGCCCGCGCGGTGGAAAAAGGCGAAACGAAAGGGTTCATGAAGGTTATCGTGGACGCTGAGAGCAAGGAGATTCTTGGGGCGGCGATCCTCGGCGTCACGGGTGACGAGGTGGTTCACGTCTTGCTCGACGTCATGTATGCCAAAGCTCCGTTTACTACCGTTAGCCGGGCCGTGCATATTCACCCGACAGTCGCGGAGCTCTTGCCAACTCTCTTGCAGCAGTTGCGGCCGCTCGAATAAATACGCTCACCGCTGTCGACGCGACGGATCTGAGCCATCGGGTTGCGCGCACGAGCGTGGCAACCGACGACGCCGTGTTCGGTCATTTTTGGCCGCGGCGGAATCGCCGCCGCGCCCGGTAAGGAACAATTGAGGCAAAGCGGTAATTTTCGGTGCTCATGCTCGTCGGCGCCGCCGGTTGAAGCCGGCGGTTGATGCGTTAGACTTCTCTGACCGATCGCTCGTTGCCGTTGCTCTTACCGCGATTCGTCGTCTAATTTCCTTGACACACCGTGAGCCGGCGGTCGAAAATTAGTGTCGTTAGACCGTGAGGGTAACAACCATGCGTAAATGGATTATCGGCGGCGCTCTCGCCCTTGTTTTGACGGTGGTCGTCCTGGTTGGACTGCTGCTCAACATCAACGCTCTGATCGCGCGCAACAAGGAGTATTTGATCAGCCAAGCCGAACACGCGCTCGGACGAGAAATCGAGGTCGGCGAAGTGGAGGCGACGCTTTTAAATGGAATCGGCGTGCGCCTGGGTAACTTTGTCATGGCTGATGACCCGGTTTTTTCAGCCGAGAAATTCATTCGCGCCAGAGATCTTCAGATCAATCTCAAGTTCTGGCCGCTGCTACGAAAAGAATTTCAAGTGAAACGCGTGATCTTGCACGATCCCGTCATTCGCGTGATCCGCAATCAGGCAGGCGTTTTTAACTTCTCGACCATCGGCAAGGCAAAAGACAAGAAAGCCGCGGAGAAAGAGAACAAGCAACGCGCGCCGAAGCAACAAACGACACCGGCCTTGCTGGTCTCGCTCGTCGATATTTCCGGCGGCGACGTGCGCTACGTCGATCGCAAAGATGGCAGCGATCTTCATGTGCGGCAGATGGACCTCAAAGTGGAAGATCTCGACTTCAACCGGCCGGTTTCGGTCAGACTCGCAGCGGCGGTTTACGCCGACAAGCAGAACGTCAATCTTAGAGGCAAATTTGGCCCGGTGCGCGCCAACGCCGATCTTAACCAAGTGCCGATGGACGTGCAGGTGGATATCGACCAACTCGATATGACGCGCCTGAAAAAGGCGGCGCCCAATCTGAAAAAGGTTTTACCCAGAGAGCTCGACCTCTCCGGTGTATTTCGCGTCAAAGATCTCAGATTCAAGGGAACGCTCAAGGACCTGGCGCTGAACGGGACCGTCGAAGGGACCAACGGCGCGATTCGTTATGGCGGTAGTTTTCAAAAACCCGCTGGCGTTCCGCTGACGCTTTCGACGGATGCGCGCTACGCCGGCAACCGTGTGGCGATCCGCAAAAGCCTTCTCAAACTGCACACGCTCGAATTGGCCAGCGCTGGCGACCTTCAACTCGGCGGCCGCCCGGTTATGAACCTATCTTTCGATTCCAAACCGGCTTCTTTAGAAGGGTGGGATAAAATTGTTCCTGCCATCGCGCGCTACCAGCTCGCGGGGACAATGGAGCTTAAGGCGACAGTGCGCGGCACACTCGGCACCGGCGCATCGCCGCAGGTTCAGGGTGTGCTCACGCTCACCAATGCCAGCGCAAAACCGCCGGATTTTCCCAAACCAATCGAGAATCTCGACACGAGAGTCAAGTTCACTGGCCAACGGGCGGATATCGATGAGATGACGTTGAATTTAGGAAAGTCGCGTATCCGCGTCGCCGCGGCGATCGAGCAATTTGCGCCGCTGACGCTTGTCTACAGTCTGTCGACGCCGGAGCTGTGGCCAGCCGACTATACTGCCGTCCTATCCGACGAGCGCCAGGCCGATGTCATCCGGAATCTGCGCAGCGAGGGACGACTCACTCTGGCCGATGGCAATACGGTTTATCGTGGCAAGCTAAACTCCGCCGCCGGCACACTTTACAACGTCGCCTATAAAAACTTGGACGCGGCACTCTCGCTGGCGAACAGCATCGCCAACATCCAGAGCCTACGCGTCAATGCTTTGAGCGGGGCGCTTCAGGTGCAGGGCGAGTACGCGTTCAAAGATCCGACCCCGCGCTTTTCGGTCACGTCAAACGCGCAGGGAATCGATATCAAGGAACTTTACACCGCACTCGATGCCAAAGCGGCGCGCGACATTCGCGGACGATTGAATACCAACATGACCCTTTCGGGCAGCGGCAAGACCTGGGAGGAGATCAAGCCGAATTTGCGCGGCCAGGGCGAAGCCGAAGTCTTACAGGGAGCCGTGCATAACTTCAACATCGCCGAGAGCGTGCTCACCGGCATCACGGGCATCCCCGGTTTGACCAATGTCGTCATCAGTCCATCGCTGCGTAACAAATATCCGGAAACCTTTACGGCCAAGGATACCGAGTTCAAAGAGCTAAAAACCTTAATCGATATCGGCGGCGGCCGGATCAATATAAAAGATTTGCGCATGGCCGCCGCCGAATTTTTCGTTCAGGGGAACGGTTGGGCCGATTTCAATCGCCAAGTGGACATCCGCGCCACCCTGCAATTCTCGCAACCGCTGTCCGCAGATTTGAGCCGGTCGACGCGCGAAATTAAATACCTGTTGAATAACCAGGGCCAGCTGGAAATCCCGTTCACAGTGGCCGGAACGCTACCCAACGTAAAGCCCAGGCCGGATGTAAACTTTCTCGGCCAGATGGTGCAACGCGGCTTTATGCGGCGCGGCGTTGATGAACTGCAGAATCGTTTTCTCGGCAGCAAGGACCGAGCCGATGAAAAGCAAATTCCGCCTGATGGAGGAACGCAACGGCGGAATTCCACAGAAGAGCTGATCCGCCGCGGGCTTGAGGGTTTTTTCAGGCGTTAACGGCTCTGCAGATGGCGCCCAAGATATTCTGCCAAGATTATCTCTTCAGTTAACGCCTGACTCGCCAAAACCGCGACAGGTGGCGATTTTAGAACTTACTCGATTTCGTGAACAGTACACCTGGGAACGCTCGCGGGCTTGGGAAGGAAGACTCCGGGCAGGTAAAACGCGGGCCCAAGAGCGGCGATAATCCAAAATTCGGTACTGCAAGCAACTCCACGGTGTCCCCCCGCCGAGACAGCTCCTTCCTAGGATGATCTAAGCGGGTGATAAGTACGGGTGTCATTTCCTGAGTTAGCCGTGGTGATCCCTGGCATGTATTTTGGGTTCGGCGGTGAGCATGTCATGGTCGCCGCAATTTTTGGCTTCTAAGGTTCAGAGATGAAATTCACCCTTCTTACGGTGACGATCGCGGGACTTGCGGTGATCTGCTCGGCCAAGATCGCGGGTGAACCCCAGATCAACCCCCCGAATTACCTACCCCGAGCTGCGGCATCGGCGAACCTGAGGCCAAAGACTTTGCCGGACATAGCGAAAATGCTTATCGAACAAAAGCAAGCGTCATGGCGCGAGCATGTGCGATGGCACTCGCAAGAATGGCGGGACCAAAGAGCCGCCTTCGAGATCATGAAGAAACTCTACGAAAAGGATCTGATTTCCAAGCTCGAAATAGAAAATCACGAGCGCGCAGCAGCCGGTTCGCACTCTGGTAGCGAGCGCGCGACAAGGAAAGGTGGACCCGCGCTTTCCTTGGTTAAAGCAAGCTCCGTCAATAAAGCCAAACGAGCCACGCGCGGAACGCGCAAACATTCTCAGGCTCAAACGGGACTGATCCGCTATGATGGAGCGGCCAGCTGGACGATTGACGATATTGATAAAATTGATGCGTTTTTCCGCGAGCGCTTCGGGCGGCCATTGCCGATCAGCGCCCGCGGCCAATCGCTTATCCATGATCGCCTGGGATTGGACCATAGCGACGCGGTCGATGTCCCTGTGCGGCCGGGCAGTGCTGAGGGGCGCGCATTGATGGCCTACTTGCGCGCCGCCGGTGTTCCTTTCATCGCTTTTAGAGGAAGAGTTTCGCGGATGTCCACCGGCCCGCATATCCATATCGGTCCGCCTTCCCCCCGTCTGATGCTTGTTAAGCGAGACGCAGCGGACGCGGAAAAGTCAGACGACCGCCCGGAGGAAAGCTAATCGGCCGTATGGATTCCTCGCAGGTACGAGGGAGGTAGTACGGCCGTCCAGCGCTTCAACCCTTGTGTGTGGCGAATACTAGCGCACCTCATCAAACGATTTGGTGGTATTCCCGCAAGAGAAATCGGAGCGCGCTGCCTGTATCACACCGCCTTGTAAGCCAAGCGTTTCATTTTCGCCGTGTTCTTGCCTTCGATGCGGAGCAATCCGGTGGCGGTAACCCGTTTCGGCGAATGCACATCACCTTCGTTATAGACATGCGCCATGCCTGGTTTTAACGCGTACACACGTGCGCGCCGCACTTTTCCCGGCTGGCCTTCCGCCGCAGGCTCGACGACTTCCCAGTCACTCATTTCGGTCTCGCCAAACGCCTGGCCGTAGATCGCCCAAGAGCTTCCGTGGTCGTGTGGATTAGCTTCGCGCGCATCACGGTTGACATGGGCACATACGCAAAAGCCGAGCTCCGGATCTTCATAAATGACCTGGCGATCGGGTGTGTTGTCGTTCACATAGGTCGCGACGAACTGCTCGTCTTTCAGTGCTTCCTCAACCAGGCGACGTACCCTTTCGCGCCCTGCAGGGCTGGGGTCCTCTTGCAGAATTCGATGAACATCCGCAGCGAACGAATCGAGAGTGAAACTCATGGCAGTTCTCCTTTCAATGGATCATTAGCTTCCCTTATCAAAAGAGCGAAATCAACATCAACCGTGACAAGCGGTTTCGTCTTACTTTTGCTTCCAAAGCGCGGCGACCTCGCCGGAGCTGGCGATGTCAAAATGAGTCTGCTCCATCAGCTTTAAGGCGAGTTCATGCAGCTCGCGGCTACGCGAGCCGACACAATCCTTGAGGATGACAACATCGTATCCCAGATTTCGCGCGCTGCGTGCCGTCCCTTCGACGCCACCTTCGGTCGCAACCCCGCCGATCAAAACTGTCCGCACGCTGTTGCTGCGCAGCATGAGATCGAAATCGGTGCCGACAAATCCATCGGGCCGGCGCTTTTGAAAAACCCGGTCCTGCGCCTGGGGCTTTAACTCGTCGACAATCTCTCGACCGCGCGGGTCTTCTTTTTCCTTGAGCAATTCACCAGGATCGGCCGCCTTTGCCCGCTTCATCCGCAAGCGCACCCACACACCGGCTTCTTCCGTGAGCAAATCGAAGGGTGTTTGCACGGAATAGAAAACCGGCACACCGGCCGCCCGCGCGACCGCAGCGATCATTTTGAGGTTGGCCAGAATGTCCCGGTAATTAAAGGCGTTGGGCGCAATGGCGTTTTCCATGTCCCAGAGCAGCAGTGCCGAATGTCGAGGATGCACCAGCTCCGCCAACGTCGCGAAAATTTGCTTGCCGCCGATCTCAAACATCGGTCACCTCCACAGGACGAGTTGGCCGAGCATATCCGGAGAAAAGTGCCGGCGTCAATGCCATCACCGACGAGGGTGGGTGAGCGCCTGGCAGTTGGCTTTGCTTTATGATTTCGATCGCCATGAGGAGTACCGTGTTGACAACTTGAGAGAGCGAATCTAACAGTAACGAGAGACAGCCATAAGCATGTAACGCACTGGTCGAAATCGCGCAGGACTCTGCGGCGGCGCGGCGCTCTGAAACCCAAAGACACTGGCGGTGATGCAAGGTTCGGCGTTTCAAGGAAGCGGCGAGACAGCGATATTGAACCTGGCGGAAATCGTTCCGGAGACCCCGGCGAAGCACAAAGACCGTTGGTCGGCCACCACGTGATCACATTGAGAAAATATTCGGCGGATCGTTTGGACGACTGCGTTGCGCTGCTCGCGGAAGCGTTTGTGACCAATCCCTTGCACCGCGCGGCGTTCGGCGATGGCCGGTTGGATCAAAACCGAACCTTTTTTCGTATCGGCCTGCGCCACATGTTCATCGGTCAAAGCTTTGTCGCCCTCGACCCCCGGGGGGATAACGTGTGCGGCTACTTGCACTTCAACATCTGGCCCAACTGTCTACCGACACCGGAAGAACTTCCGCGCGCCGTCGCGACTCAATTGCAGCCATTAGGCGAGGCGATTCCCCAGGTGATCAGGTGGTTTGCTCGCTGGTGTCGTCTCGATCCCGCGGAACCTCACGTGCATCTCGGACCGATCGGCGTTGCCCCGGGTAAACAGCGACAGGGAGTTGGCACGACCCTAATGCGGTTTTACATCGATTTTCTCGAACGCGAAAAGGCCGCAGGATACCTGGAAACCGATCGTTATGAGAATGTCGACTTCTATAAAAGGTTCGGGTTTTCGGTCCAACGCCACGAGCACCTGATCGGCACGCCAGTCTGGTACATGTGGCGTCCGTTCGACGGGTAAATCGCCCCGCAACACCGACTACGCTTCCCGCGGCTCAATGTCCAGTACTTTGATGTCAAAAGTCAGAGTTTTGCCTGCAAGTGGGTGATTGAAGTCGAGCACAACGGTGTCATCTTTGACTTCGCTGACGTGGATCAAGAGCTCTTCTCCTTGCGGACCACGGGCGGTGAGCGGCGTTCCGACCTCGAGCGCCGTAGTCGGCATATCTGCCTTTGGAACTTCCTTAAATCCTTCGGGATCTACCGGTCCGTAAGCGTCATCCGGTGTCACTCGGATGGTTTTCTCCTCGTTGATCTCCATTTGGGAAAGTCCTTTCTCGAGGCCCGGTATGATTTCCTGCTTGCCGTGGGTGTATGTGACGGGTTCTTTGCCTTTGTTCGACTGCAGCACTTCTCCGTTGTCGTCCGAAAGCGTGTACTCAAAACTCACGATTGATCCGTTCCTGACCATTGCTAGTTCCTCCTAGTGATTTTGATTCTGCGCGAGAGTCTGAAGACCGGTGGAAAGCGGACAAGCGTAGTAGATAGAAATAAGGCTATACCCGTGCAACTTCCGATACAACCCCGGATCGGGAACTTTTCATGATTGGTTAATCGTTTAGGACTTGGGTTACGCCGCTAGCGTCAGCTTGACAGCAGGCTGCGTGTGGATTAAGTGTCGGTCCGGTTCGGCGGGCGCGCGGCCGGATTCACCCAGCCGTCACGCGTCAACGTTCGGTTTAAGGTCGCAGCTTCCGGCAGAGGGTAAGAATCGCAACGCTTAAACCGATGATATAGGAGATCTTATGAAAAGCACCATTCGGTTCATCGCATTTCTATTCAGCCTGTCGTTAATGGTGGGGATTGCCGAGGCGGCGGATGAATTCTTTAAAGGCAAGACCGTTCGTGCCGTGGTGGGCTATTCGACAGGTGGCGCGATGGACGATTGGGCTCGTTTTGTCGCGCGGCATCTAGGCAAGCATATCCCGGGGAATCCAGACGTTGTAGTGCAAAATATGCCAGGCGCAGGCGGCATAACCGCAGCCAACTATCTTTTTAACATCGCCAAACCGGACGGTCTGTCCATCGGCCTCGTCAACCCGGCGCTCTATAACGATCAACTTATCGGATCGAAAGAAGTGAAATTTGACTGGCCGAAATTCGCCTGGATCGGTTCCCCGGAAAAAGTCGCTCAGGTTTTGTTCATACGGACCGATTTTCCCGCCAAAACGCTGGACGAATTGCGCAGCGCTGCCGAGCCGCCCCGCTGTGGGGCTACTGCACGAGCGGGGTTGGCTTATTTTTTACCGGAGCTCCTCGAGCCCGCGATCGGGATCAAGATCAATATGGTGCTCGGTTACGGCGGTGGCGGCGACATGAACCTGGCGATAGAGAAGAATGAAATCCATTGCCGGGCCGGCACCGTTTCGGCGTACGTCGGCCGTGAACCCACTCGCACCTGGATCAAAAAAGGATTCGTACGTGCTTTGGTCCAGAGCGGCGTTAACCGCTATTCTAAGTTAGCTGACGTGCCGACGCTCTATGAGTTGATGGATTCCCAGAAGACCCCTGATGGGACCAAACGCCTTGCTCGAGTATTGCTCTCGTCGGGTGATCTCGGACGGCCCTTTATCGCGCCTCCCGGCATGGCCGCGGATCGAGTCAACGCTTTGCGCGACGCTTTCGCCAAGACGATGAGCGATCCGGAACTTTTGGCAGATGCTCAGAAAAGGCGTTGGGAGTTGGATCCGTCACGCGGCGAAGAGCTGGAGAAAACGGCGAAGGAAATCATGATGCAACCGCCGGAGGTTATCGACCGGATGAAAAAATTTCTGGCGAAATAGCCGGCGGCGCCTTTTTCACAATCGATATTTGCACCGTCAGAGTTGCTCTTTTACGGGAAAAGCGAACAGCTCCCACAGCCGTTCGAACACGCTCCGTGATTGCCACTCTTCATAGGTGATCTTTTTTGAATGGTTTAAATCTTCACGGAAAATCGCCTCGAGGCGCTGCGCAAGAGCGCGGTTGTAGACCGTGAGGTTAAGCTCCTCGTTCAACGCGAAGGACCGGTTGTCAAAATTGGTGCTGCCGATGGTCGCCCAAATGTCATCGACGACCATTGTCTTCGCGTGCATCAATGCGGGCTGGTACTCGAATATCTCAACGCCCCCTAGCAGCAATTGACCATAATGGCTACGGCTTGCGACATAGGTGAGCCGACTGTCTATTTTGCCGGGCGCCAAGACCACCACCCGCACGCCGCGGGAGACAGCGTTCAGCAGAGCTTCGGTCATGACATCGTCCGGGATGAAGTACGGATTGGTTATCAAGATAGATTTCCGCGCTGAGTTGATCGATAGCAAAAACAACATGTAATTCTGGAAGCTCCCGCCGGCCGGCGAGCTGCTGACGATCTGCACCGGCATTTTTCCAACCGGTGCCAGGCGCGGGAAATAACCCTCGCCGCCGATCGCGACGGCGGTGGTTTCTAGCCAACTCTCCGCGAATGCCGCCTGCAGAAACTTGACCGCCGGTCCTTCGATACGCACATTGGTCTCGCGCCAATGTTTCTCTGTGCGACCATCGCCTTTCCAAGTATCGCTTATGCCGTAGCCGCCGGTAAATCCCACTCGGCCGTCGATCACAAGGATGCGGCGGTGATTGCGGTAGTTGTAGTGCAGCAACTTCCAGGGAAAAAGCAGTGCCGGCACTTCTACCGGACGGAAAAATTCCACTTCGCATCCGGCATCGCGCATGAGCCCAAGAATATCGCCAGGGGTGCGACCCGAACCATGGCTATCGAGTAGAATGTTCGCCTTGATACCGGCGCGGCACCGCTCGGCGAAGGCTTCGGCAAACTCCCGGGCGAGAGAACCGCCTTCAAACAGATATTGAGCGAACGTGATGGTGGAGTTGGCGGCTTTGATGTCGCGCAGCATCACCGGGAACGTCTCGTCGCCATTGAGCAACACTTCGATGCGATTGCCGCCGACGATGGGCGCATTGGTGTGCGCCTCGATCGTCGGAAAAAAAGTTGTCTCCCCGAGAGTGATCTCGGGAAGTTTGTCGACCGAGATGACCCTGGCGCATCCGTAAAACATCCATATTGTCAATAGGCAGACCAACAGTTTCATAGGCTGTGTTTCGCTGGATGAATGACTTAGATTCTAGCACGAGGCTAAGGCGGAATTTTATAGCCACCGGAAATGGCCCTTTTGCCACCAGCGCAACAGGATATCGCGATTACGGTTATATTGACAGCGAGTAGGCGATTGGATAGCTTCATTCACCACGGTTCGCGGGGCACGCGAATCGCGTCCGGCGCGCGGAGGTTTTTTTGGAAGAACTTAAACCAGTTAAGAGCGGCAAGGTTAAAGTCAACGACGTTAATTTGTATTACGAACTCTACGGCGAGGGCGATCCTTTAGTGCTCGTCGCCGGCACCGGCATCAGCCTGGCGCCATGGCGCGTTTCGCAGGTACCGGAGTTTGCCAAATACTATCAAGTGCTGATCTATGATCACCGTGGTCTCGGCCGCAGCGACAAACCGGACATGCACTACACGACTCGCCTGTTCGCCAAGGATTGCGTGGGACTGATGGACGCTCTCGGCATGGAAAGAGCGCACATGATGGGCCACTCCATGGGCGCCCGCGTGTGCCAGTGGATCGCGCTGGAGTATCCGGAGAAGGTGCGCAGCTTGGTGCTGTCCGGACCCGGGTCGGGAAAATACAGTGAGAAGCTCGAAGACTATCCGCGCGGCGTGCCGCTGGACACGGCCCTGGAGATGATTGAGAAGGGCTACGAAAAATATCAAAGCGACCACTGGGGCGCGGGCTTCATGTTTAGCGAGCAGTTTATGCGCGAGCGTCCGGAGATCGTCAAAAAATACCAGGAACTGATCGTCGACGAAGTGCCGCCGCTCAAGTGCTATTTGCGTCACGTCGTGGCACGCCAATGCCATGAGACCACGCACCTGCTTCATAATATCAAGGCGCCGACGCTGGTCATTGTCGGCGATCACGACACCCATGAAGGCGGGACGGGCAGCCACGTCGAATCGGCCAAGGTGCTGGCGGAAAAGATTCCGGGAGCCGAGTTGGTGCTGGTCGCGGGCGGACGGCACGGATATCTTCGCGAGATGCCGGAAAAAGGCCATCCGCCGATTTTGGAATTCTTGCGGCGCCATTGAGTCACGTTGCGCGAGCAGGGATCAACCCATGAATACGAAAGAAATTATCGAAAAGCAGAAGAAATATCTGTTTTCTTGTGTGGCAACCTACTACGACGAGCCGTTGGTCGTCGATCATGCCAAAGATCACTATGTCTACGACGCCAACGGTAAAGAGTTTCTCGACTTCTTCGGCGGTATTCTCACCGTCAGTGTCGGACATTGCAACGAGAAAGTCACCAAGGCGATCGACGAGCAAACTCACAAACTCCAGCATGTGTCGACGCTCTATGCCAACGAGCCGCAGGTCCGCTTGGCGGAGAAGCTGGCCCAGATCACCCCGGGACGATTGGAGAAATCTTTTTTCACCAATAGCGGCACGGAAGCGAATGAGACGGCTGTGCTGCTGGCGCAGCTTCACACCAAATGTCAGGATGTCATCACGCTACGCCACAGTTACAGCGGCCGGTCCTATCTGGCCTTGAGTCTGTCGGCGCAATCGAGTTGGCGCTTGATGCCCAATGTCGTCCCTGGCGTGCACCATATCGCCAATGCTTACTGTTATCGCTGTCCCTTCGGCCTGACCTATCCGAGTTGCGAGTTGAAGTGTGCCAAAGATGTCGAGGAGGCGATTCAAACGATGACGTCGCAAGGGCGCGTGGCGGCGTTTCTCGCGGAGCCCATTCAGGGCGTCGGCGGTTTCATTGTCCCGCCTAAAGAGTATTTTCAGGAGATTGTCGGTATCATCAGAAAATACGGCGGTCTGTTCATCTGCGACGAAGTACAAACTGGGTGGGGCCGCACCGGCGGCAAGATGTTCGGCATCGAACACTGGGGCGTCGATCCGGACATCATGACTTTCGCCAAGGGCATGGCGAACGGCGTGCCGATCGGTGCTACGATCGCGACCCCCGAAGTTGCCGACAGCATGCAGGGGAACACGATTTCGACATTCGGTGGCAATCCCGTCACGTGTGCCGCGGCGCGCGCCACCATTGCAGTCGTCGAAGAAGAAAACCTGGTCGAGAATGCCCGGCTGATGGGCAACCGTTTGCGCGAAGGCTTAAATGGGCTAAAGGACAAATACCCGCTCATCGGCGACGTGCGCGGCATGGGTTTGATGCAGGGCATGGAGTTGGTCGGTGAAAAGAAAAAACCCGACGCGGAAAGCACCAAACGGGTGATGGAATTGACCAAAAACAACGGCCTGCTGGTCGGCAAGGGCGGAACCTACGGCAATGTGTTGCGCGTTGCGCCGCCGCTCAACGTGGACAAGGAGCAGATCGATCGAGCGTTATGGGTTTTGGATCAGTCTTTTGCCCAATTGGGGCACTGAGCCTTGTGCCGATCCGGAACAGCTTAGATTGGAAGGTTGGTTTCATCCCAGTTAGAGCAAAGATCTCATGAATACGCTCGGTCGCAGGCTTGTCGGAGCCGTGCCCGTCATCCTCGGTATCTCATTTCTTATCTTTTTGCTGATGCATATCGCGCCGGGGGATCCCGTGACACTGCTGCTCGGCGACGACGCCACTCCGGCCGATGTCGAGCGCACCCGGCGCGAATGGGGGTTGGACAAGCCGCTGCTCGTGCAGTACTGGGATTTCCTGTCGCGAGCTGTGACCGGGGACTTCGGCCGATCGCTCAAGTTCAACGAACCGGTGATGAAACTGGTGGCGGAGCGATTGCCTGCGACACTTGAGCTGGCTTTCGCCAGTCTGTGCGTGGCGGTTCTAATCTCCGTGCCGTTGGGTGTCTATTCCGCGATCAAACATAACTCGCTGCTCGACCACGCTGGAATGAGCGTCGCATTGATCGGCGTATCGTTGCCGAACTTCTGGCTGGGCATCATGTTGATCTATTTTCTCGGCGGCCAGTTAAATCTTCTGCCGGTTGCCGGCCGAATCGAATATGGTGTCGAAATCAAATCGATCAGCGGGCTGTATCTGCTCGATAGCCTGTTGACCGGGAACTTCACGGCTTTCTGGAGCGCCACGCAGCATCTCCTGATGCCGGCAATCACCCTGGGATCGTCCTTGGCGGCGATCGTCACCCGCATTTCGCGCTCGAGCGTACTCGAAGTCATGCGCCAAGATTACGTAACCACCGCGCGGGCAAAGGGCTTGAGCGAGAAGGCCGTCATTTGGCGCCATATCTTGCGCAACGCGTTGATCACCATCGTGACGATCCTGGGCCTCCAGTTGGGCGCGCTGCTGAGCGGTTCGGTCGTCACCGAGACGGTTTTTTCCTTCCCAGGCATCGGCGATTTGTTGATTCAGTCGATTTCGGCGCGCGACTACAAGCTCACCCAGGTCTTAATACTAATGTTCGCGGTCACCTATTTCGTCGTCAATTTAATGGTCGATCTGCTTTATAGCTGGATCGATCCGAGGATCAGGTTCTGATGGGCTGGCTGAGGTACTTCAAAGTCTGGGTGGGCGGCGCGATCCTGCTGGTTCTCTGCGTCTGCGGCATAGCCGCGCCGATGCTGGCGCCGCGTGATCCGCAATCGCAAACGTTGGAGGATCGCCTGCGGCCGCCGCGTTGGTTCGAAAACGGCTCCCCGGCTTATTTGCTCGGCACCGATAATCTCGGTAGAGACATGCTCAGCCGGATTATCTATGGCTCGCGGATTTCATTGTTGGTTGGCGCGGCCACCGTCGTGTTCGCCGGCCTGCTCGGCTGCGCGCTTGGCGCCATCGCCGGCTATTTTGGCAACACCGCCGACGAGATCGTCAGCAAGATCTCGGAGATTTTTCTGGCCTTTCCGTTTTTACTCATCGCGATTGCCATCATGGCGTTTCTCGGCCAAGGGGTCGGCAATCTGATCATGGCCCTGATGCTCAGCCGGTGGGTGCAGTTTTGCCGTGTCGTCCGCGGCGAAGTGCTGTCGGTGCGCGAGCGCGATTTCGTCACGGCGGCCAAGGCGCTCGGTGGCAGGGATTGGTATGTGCTGTTTCATCACGTTGTGCCCAATACCTTTGCCAGCGTCACCGTGATCGCGACCTTCGCGATGGCTATCGTGATCATCACCGAAGCGAGCCTGAGTTTTCTCGGCCTCGGCGTGCCAGTGCATATTCCCACCTGGGGCTCGATGTTGAGCGAAGGGCGCAGCTACATCAACCGCGCGCCCTGGTTGACGATCTTTCCAGGCTTGGCGATCTTTATTACCGTGTTCGGAATTAATTTGCTCGGCGACGGGTTGCGGGATATCTTCGACCCCAAACTGAGACGGCAGAGATAGGCAACCACAAAACCACTTTTCAGTGACCGGGAGGATTTATGGCACGCAAGACCGTCCGGATGACCAGACGAGACTTTTTAAAATGTAGCGCTGCCTTGGGTGCCGGAGCGATAGTTGGACCCTATATCGCGCGGGATTCGTTCGCCGCGTCGAGCGATCGCGTGACCATCTATCACTCCAGCGTAGCGGACTCCAACCATCCCTATAACCATAGCTCGAGTCCCATCTACGGGAACTGGCAGCATGTCATAGAACCGCTCGTGGAATTCGACACGGCGAAAAAGGATTATGTCGGCGTATTAGCCGAGTCATGGGAGTTTCAGGATAAGCGCTGGGTTTTTAAACTTAGAAAAGGCGCTAAGTTTCACAATGGCGCGCCGCTGACTGCCAAAGATGTGGCCTTCTCCGTCGAAAAGATGCGCGACACCAAAGGAGGCAGCTTACAGGCGCCAAACTTTAAAGATGTTACGGAAATTCAGACGCCCGACGATGAGACAGTTATTTTCGTGACCAAGCAGCCGTTTGCGACCTTTCTAGACCGCCTCGAGAATCGCTTCGTCGTCAACAAACAGGCCGCCGAGAAGGCCCCAGACCCCTGGTACCAGCAATTGGTCGGCACCGGCCCCTATAAATTGGTCAGTTATCAGCGCGGCGGCAACATGGTGTTCACCCGCCATGATGACTATTGGGGCGGCAAAGCTGCCATCAAAGAGGTCGTCTTTCGCAAAGTCACCGAAGATGCAGCGCGTCTGGCGGCGCTCGAGTCGGGGCAGGCGGATTTCATCAATAACGTTCCGATTCACGAAGTCGATCGATTGAAACGTCACCCGCGCGTGAGAATCGACCAGATCGAAGGGCTGCGGATGTTTTTTCTGACGTTAAATGTCGATTTCAAGCCGTTCGACAACAAACTGGTCAGGCAAGCGGTGAACTATAGCATCGACGCGCCGTCGATCGTGAAGAATATTTTTGACGGCATCGGCTATCCGCTCAACGGTCCGGTCGGACCTAACGTTGTCGGCGCCGACCCAAAGTTGAAGCGCTATCCCTATGATCCAAAAAAAGCCAGGGAGCTTCTGGCGCAGGCGGGCTATCGTGATGGCTGCGATGTCCAATTGTATTATTCGGCCGGCCGCTATCCGAAAGACCGGGAGGTGTGCCAGGTAGTCGCGGCGCAGATGGTCAAAGGCGGATTCAGGGTCGAACTGATCTCACAGGAATGGGCATTATTCTGGGGTAAAGACGGCGTCAACGGAGGTAAGCTGCCGTTCTATTACATAGGACGGGGATCGCTCACCGATGCCGACACGCTCTATGACCAATATTTTCGCACGGGAACGACCAAGCGATGCAATTACAGCAACCCGGAGTTCGACAAGCTTATCGTGGAGCAGCAAAAAGTTGCCGATACCAAGAAGCGCATTGCTATATTGCAGCAAGCTGGAAAAATTCTCATGGAAGATGTACCGTTCGTCCCGCTCTACAACCTGGCCGACATCTACGGCGCGGCGAAGAACTTGATCTGGAAAAAACGCCCGGACGAAAAAATTCTGGCGTGGGACATGAAAATCAAATAAACGATCAACCGACAGCGGTGGCAGAGAATAATTGGGAGGGAACGATGGGTTCAGACGAACAAAATATTCACCGACGCGACTTTTTAAAGCAGAGTGCTTTTTGGGGGATCAGCGTGGCCTTCAGCGGCGCGGTCGTCAAAGCGAGCTACGCTGCGTCCAAAGAGCGACTGACGATCCTGAGCAGCGTCAGCCTGGATACGCTACATCCGTACGCTCACAGCTCGAGCCCGCAGTACGGCATCTGGAACAACATGCTCGAGCCGCTGGTCGAGGTGAATTACGCCAAGAGAGATTATTTCGGCGTGCTCGCCGAGTCGTGGGAGTTCCAGGGAAGAAAATGGGTTTTCAAGTTGCGCAGGAACGTGCGCTTTCATGACGGGTCGCCGTTCACGGCGCAGGACGTGATCTATTCGATCAACCGGATGAAGAACGACAAGGAGAGCCTGCAAAAAGACAACTTCAGAGATCTGAGCGAAATGCAGGCGGTAGACGATCATACGATCGCCTTCATCACCAAGGAGCCCAGCGCAATTTTTCTCGACCGGTTGCAAAACCGTTTTATGCTAGGGAAAGCCGGTACTGAAGCTCAGAGCGGGGATCTCGGCCAACGCAAGCCCATCGGTACGGGCCCCTATCGCTTTGTCAGCTGGCAGCGCGACGGTAATTTGGTCGTGACCCGTAATGACAATTATTGGGGCAGGAAAGCCGCGATCAAAGAAATCGTCACGCGGCGGGTCAAGGAAGACGCCGGGCGCGTCGCCGGTCTCCTCGCCGGCCAGGGCGACGTTATCAATAACGTGCCCGTGGAGGAACTCTCGCGCTTCGATAAACATCCGAGAGTGCGCGCCGAAAAAGTCGAAGGCGTGCGCATGTATTTTCTGGCGATGAACTGTACGCACAAGCCGTTTGACAACAAACTGGTACGCCAGGCGATCAACTACTCGGTCGATCCATCGGTCATCATTAAACATATTTACGAGGGCAACGGGTACGTGATGAACGGTCCCATGGGTTCCAACGTCATCGGCTTTGATCCGAAAATCAAGCGCTATCCATTCGACCCCAACAAAGCCAAAGAGTTGCTCAGCAAAGCCGGTTTTCCGCAGGGCCTGGAGATAAAGCTTTATTTCTCGCCGGACCGCTATCCCAAGGCGCGGGAAGTCTGCCAGGTCATCGCCGATCAACTGGCGAAATCCGGCATCAAGACGGAACTGGTCTCTCAGGAATTCGTGATCTTCTGGGGCAGGGACGGTGTTAACGGTGGAAAGCTACCGTTTTATTACGTCGGGCGCCCCGCCGCGGATGCGGATACCGTCTACGATCAGTACTATCGCTCGGGCGTCACCCGGCGCATCCAGTACAAGAATCCGGAATTCGACAAGCTGATCGATGAAGAGCAGAGAACCGGCGATCCCAAGAAGCGAGTCGCGATATTGCATCAAGCCGGACGTATCCTCATGGAAGATGTGCCGTTCGTGCCGCTCTATACTTTGGCCGAGATTTACGGTGTAGCGCGTAACGTCGCCTGGAAACCGCGGCCGGACGAAAAAATCATCGCTCACGACATGAAAATCACTTAGGCCCTGATTTCCCTACCTCCTTTGAGCGCCCCGCTGCGCCGATGCATTCCTTAACGGGTGCAGACGCGGGGGCGCTGCACTGGACGGCGAGGACGCGCCGTGACGCGGTCACGGACAAATTTGCACAACCTGACGATGAACTTTGGCAGTTTGAGGGATCTGTCGGCGGATTTCTCTGGCATAAACGTTGCTCGCATAGCCGCGCGTGACGACAAAGCCCGCAGGGATAACGGAACTCACGGCCAAAAAGATGACCTACTCCTCCATGTTACGCTGCCTTGGTCAATGCTTCGAAGCGATGCAACTCAAAGCACTCGAAGTCAAAACTCACGGCAACGACCTTGTTGTTCAGGGCTGGAACCGGGGCACATCGATGGCGATGGATTTCGAAAAGCTTTATTCCTTGGAAGATTTGCGCCGGCTCGACCAAGAGGGCCGGGCAAAGCGCCGGTCATCCAGGGGCCGGCCCGATTTGCTCAGTTTGTCACAGATTCTTCGGGTTGCGGGTCATTATGTCGACCGCACCGCGGGGCGACTGCTTAGAGTGTCCTGGCAGGATCAGTCAGACAAGATCCAGTCGGTTACTGTACAATGGGAACCGATTCAACGGGAAAACCGGACCACGGAATCGCAGCCGACGCTGGTCGAGGAGTTGTGCATTCATATCTACAAACAACGGAAGAAACTTCATTTGGTCTCAGAGCGCCAGGCGCCCCGGCCGTTCGTCAGCGTTGCCCGGAGTAGTTGAAGTGCGCTCGGCCGGCCAGCTAGGCCTGATACTTGACCTCGCCGCCGACCAGGGTCATCTCGACATTTAGTTCTCTAATCTTTTCCGGCGCGACAGCGAAGGGATCCTCCGCCAGCACGGCGATGTCGGCGAGTTTGCCGACTTCGAGCGTGCCCTTATCGTTCTCCTCAAAACCGACCCACGACGCGGTGGTGGTGTGCATGGCGAAGGCTTCGGCAACGCTGATCCGCTCTTCCGGCACCCAAACATCGCCCCAGCGCATTTTGCGCGATGCGGCGGTGGCGATATCGCGCAGCGGATCGACCGGCCAATAGCCGGGCGAGTCCGAACCGCCGGCGATGACCACGCCGTTCCTCAACAACGTGCGGAACGGAAATGCCTTCGTCAGCCGCCGCTCGCCGACACAGTCGAGGATTGCGTCGCCGATGTAGTAGGCGAAGGCGATGTTCGGGATCGCGACGATCCCGGAGCGCACCATGCGCTGAATGAGCTTTGGCGTGGCGAGCCAATTGCCCATGTGTTCGATACGATGGCGGTGATCCTTGCGCGGCGAATGCTCGATCGCGTTTTCGTAAGCATCAAGCGCCATGTCGAACGCCTTGTCGCCGATCGCGTGGACGCAGCAGCGCAGGCCGGCGTCGTGGCACATCTGTACCGTATGGTTCAGCTCGTCCTGCTGGATTCTGATAATGCCGTGGTTGTGCTCGTCGTTTTCATAGGGTTCGTAAAAACAAGCGTTTCGACCGGTGATGCCGCCATCGATGCTCATCTTAACGCCGCCGATACGCAGCCACTCATTGCCGAAGCCGGTGATGAGACCGAGCTGAGTCAAGCTCTTGGATTCGATCATTGATTCGATCACCCGGGGTAGAATGCTCACGCGCGCGTGCATGCGCCCTTCTCGGTATATTTCCTGATAGGCGCGCACGGGTTCGGCATAACGGACGATGTCATGTACGGTGGTAACGCCGCGTTCCAGGCATTGATTCAATGCGAACACGATGCCGTCTTTCAATTGCAGATAATTAAATTCCGGCGCGACCTTGCGCAATATCAGCTGAGCGCGCTCGTGCAGCTCGCCGGTGGGCTCGCCGGTTCCCGGGTCGTGCCGGATGTGACCGCCGGCGGGATCGGGGGTGTCCCGCGTGATTTTCGCGGCGGCCAGCGCAAGGCTGTTGCCGATGGTGACGTGAGCGCCAAAGGAAATGGAAACCGGATGATCGGGCACAGCTCGATCGAGGTCATGCTTATCGGGAAAACGCTTGTCGTTGATGCGGAAATCCTGCATCGGACTGCCGTGGGCGACGATCCAAGAGCCCTTCGGCGCTTTGGCAGCGGCGTTGGCGAGGCGCTGCAAAATATCGGCAACCGAAGCGACTTCGACGTAAAAGTCGCGGCAATCGACCAGCTCCATCTCCGCCGTGCCTTTCTCGGACAGATGGACGTGTGTGTCAGTCAAGCCGGGAATCGCGGTGCGACCCTGGAGGTCGATCGTTTGGGTATCCGGGCCCGCCAGGCGGCGAATGTCTTCGGACTTGCCGACGGCGACGATCCGCGATCCGCCGCAGGCGAGGGCTTCACAGGTCGAAGTTTCGCTCAAGAACGTCCGGATATTGCCGTTGTATAGAATCAAGTTTGGATAAGTTAACGGACGGACTGCCATTGAATGCTTTTCTCCTTTGAATTAGGCGGTCAGCGCTTGCGAATGAAAAGCTTGCGCATGAGGCCTTCCCATTCGTTGAACTTTTGCTCGAGCTCCTCGGGCGGGTATTTGGTCTCGATGTAGAATTTTTTGAACTTTTGCTCCAGCGATCCGATATCGGTACGCGCCGAGCTAAGGCCACCTTTCATCGCCACCTGCTGACCAAATTTAGAATGGAGGTAATCCAGAAACAGCAATGCCGCATGGGGATGGGGCGAGTTGGCGGCCAAGCCGGAGCTGCCGACACCGGCGATGACCGGTTCCAGCGCCCGCCATTCAACCGGCGCACTTTTTTTCTTGTGCGTGAAGACATTCGAGTTGAAGATGGTCGGTGAGAGCGGTACTTCGCCGGAAGCCACCAGACCGGAAAGCGCCGCCCCCGACATGTTCTGGACGCTGATGTCCTGGCCGCTGAGCTTCTCCAAAAACTCTCGTCCCGCGGTCTCAATGACGGCGCCAATCCATCGGGTGCCAGTAGTGGTTCCGGCGATCGCCATTCTCCCTTTCCATTTCGGGTCGAGATAATCGTGGAGATTCTGCGGCGCCTCAGCGGCGGGAACGAGCTTGGTGTTGTAGCCCAGGCTGATATAAATTTCCCGGTTGGTCCAGGCGAGTACACCGGCTTTGCCCTTGACCTTGGCTTCATCATCATAGGCGCTCAACTCGGGCGAGAAATGCTCTTGGAGGAGGCTGTGCCTCACCAGGATCGTCACATATTCCGGGCTGGTTTCGACGACGTCTGCGAGAAACCTGCCGGCCGTGTGCTCTTCGGTCAATCGTTTCAGCAGCGCCTTAGAATCGCTGCGCCAGACGTTGGCCTTAATGAACGGGTATTTTTTTTCAAATTCTTGTGAAACTGGACCGGCGACCCAAGTGTTCGAGGTATAGAAGGTTAGCTGCCCCTCTTTTTTCGCGCCTTCAAGAAGAATTTTCTCGCGATCGGCCCCTTGGTAAAGCGCCAGCTCGGCCGGAGTTGTCGGGCGACTCTGGGCTGCCAACGATGCCACCAAACCGTCCACTATGATCATCAGGCAAATCAATCCGCCAATAATTTTCGTTAACATGAGAGCTCTGCCTCCGCGAACGCCTCCGTCAATCGAAATATCTGGTCCTGTGAGCCCATAGCCAAAGATAAGCAATTTTTTCGTTATGCAATTCGGCGTATCCGACATGGCCATAGCGTGGGAGCAAGACCACGTGCGCGCCGCGGGTCGCGGCGGCGTACTTGGCGCCCATGAACATCTCGCGCTTATGATCGAGCCGCTCGCCTCTGAGCCAATGGCCCTTGTCATTTTCACCTACGGTCAACAGTACGCGGATCGTCTTGAGCCAGTTTGGATCGGGCTCCTGCAGGTGGTCGAAATACTCGTCGCGCGGCAGCCCGGTGCGCTTGACGTATTCGTCGAGAATGCCGACGGCGGCGTTGTGCTGATTGTCGCACAGGCTCGTTTTCATTTGGGAGCGCAGCGGGCTGACGAGACGAATATAATCCTCGGCGCCGCCCCAGGGAGTCAGATCTTCCGGATCGATGTAACCGGATTCCTTGAATGAATCGGGGGAACGGCGTGAGACATGATCAATCGGTTTTTCGACGTATTTTTCGGCGCCGGTGGTGTCGCGCCACTCCTTGCGCCAGCCGTCGGGACCGCCACTGCCATAGCCGGCGATGCCGATTACCTTGGTTTTTTTAGAGAAGCGCGTCAGATGGGCAGCCATGGGTCCGCCGGTCGAATGACCAAAAGAGATAATCTCACGGCCGGCGAGATGTTGATCCGCGAGCAGTCCGGCACCCTGGAGGATCACGTTGAATGTGCACTTCAGATTGCGATCTGAGATTTCTTCCAGCGTCAAATCGCGATCCATCAGGTAAACCGGATTTCGCTCAGCGACGGGAAGTTTCCAGGCGCCGCCGGGCGGGTAATGCCCTGGATAGGTAAGCGACAGGACTTTGAAACCTTGAGCGGCTATCACACGGGCAAGACCGGGCCGCCCGTCCGGCGTCAAGTCCATGATTTTTTCACTGCCCGCGCCGCCATGAAAGAAAACGAATGCGCGGCGGGCATCCGTCTCCTTCTTTGGCGTGTAGAGCGTGCCATGCATGTCCCAGTCATAGCCGTTCCGCCGGAACCGAATCCAGGCGTCCGCCGTCGCCAGCTCGCCGTCAATATAGGGCGACCGGATCGCCAGCCATTCATCCCAAGTAAGTTTCAGGAGGAGCTCACGAGAGCCAAGCCCGTCGATAAATCTTTGGAGAGTTCCATTGTTGGTCATGGTATTCATTTGTGAGTTCGTAACCTAGTACGAGGGCAGACTCGGCACGGGACTGATCCTCTCAGCGAGCCGCTCTTTGTCGTCATAGCAGAGAGAATTCGACCGATAGCGACCTCGCGGGGGGATACTATCAAGCTGCGGCAAACCGGGTCAAATGATCCTGCGAATGGCTAAAGAGGTGAGACGGCGAAGCATGACCGAGTAGCGATTCGCTGTCGATGGCACTACGTCATTCGACGCAGAGTCAATTCAGCGGACATTTCCCGCTGTTGAGATGGGCTTCGAAGTCCCCGGGAAAGAGCTTGAGCGCGCTTTCAATCGGCGGACCGGGCATGGCAATCAGATTGCAAAAGCCCTTACCTTTATTGAAGGCGAGAATCTTGCCGAATTGTTCCAGCATAGGGCGCCCGCCTTGTCCGGCTTGGACCTTCTTCATCATCATGTGCAAAGTGCTCGTCTCCATGCGGCAGGCCGGGCACTGGCCACAGGATTCCGTCTGAAAGAATTCCGTTATTTGCAGAAGTTCTTCGACTATGCAGCGGTCTTCCGCGATCAAGCGCACAACCCCGCAGCCCAAGGCCGATCCCGCCTCACGCATCGAGTTGTGATCCAGCCGGGTATCGATCTTATCCGCCGGGAGGAAGGCCGATGACGGTGCCGCCGGCATGATCGCTTTGATCTTTTTGCCGCCCTTCATGCCGCCGCCGCACTCCTCGATTAAGTAACGCAACGGCGTGCCGAAAGGGAGCTCGTAAACACCCGGGCGATTGACGTCGTCGTTAAGCGAAAAGATCATCGTACCCGAACTCTCCGCAGTGCCGAATTGGCGATACCAATCGGCGCCTCTAAGCAGGATCGGCGCGATGTTGGCGAGGGTCTCGACGTTGTTAACCGCTGTCGGCTTGCCGAACAAACCGACGGTAACGGGAAATGGCGGCTTCTGGCGCGGCCATGGCTTTTTCCCCTCGATGACATCGAGAACGGCCGTATCCTCACCGGCGACGTAGTTGTGTGGCGCGGGAACAATCTCGATGGCTAGGTTAAAATCGCTGCCAAGCACATGATCGCCGCAGTAGCCGGCACTCTTCGCCTCGGCGAGAGCGTCGTTGATGATTCGAACCGCAGCGTCGTAGCGGGCGTTGATATAGAGATAAGCCTTGGCAGCGCCGATGGCGTAGGCTCCAAGGATCGTGCCTTCAAGCACCAAGTGGGGCAAATTCTCGAGCAGCACGCGGTCTTTCTTGCTGCCGGGTTCGTCCTCGCCGCCGTTCAATACCAAATAGTGGGGCTGTTCGGGAGTCTCACGAGCGAGCTGCCATTTCTTTCCGGTTGGAAAGCCCGCACCGCCGCGACCGCGCAATCCGGCGGCCGAGACAATTTCGATAATTTCCTCAGGGGGAGCTTTGATGGCGTTGGCGAGAGCTTGATAGCCGCCGCGAGCGCGGTACTCCTCCAACCCCTCACGCCCTTCGGGAACAGCGCGAGGGAAAAGGATACCTTCCATGAATTATATAACCCCCGTATCAAGCAGTTGATAGATGAGTTCTTTGAGGGATGAGTCGATGGTATCCAGGCGTTGCACATGGGGGCCGCCGGCAAGGTGCTCGGTGATGTCGTCCAGGTCTTCGACCTTTACTTTGGCGTACCAGTTCTTTTCCGGATAGAGCACGATATTGGGACCCTCTTGGCAGGCACCAAAGCACATGTAGGGCTTTACTTCGACGTCGCTCAAACCTTTGGCGCTGACGCGTTTTTTGAGCTCGACCATGAGCTGCTCGGACCCGCGCGACTTACAATCAATGTTCTGGCAAACCAGACAGACTCGACTCACAGGCTTCTCCTTGGCTTCTAATTACTCGCGTCGACCGGTGGATGCAACAGCTCTTCACGACCGCTCAATTCAACTGGATCTGCGTAACCCAGTCTTTGGCCTGCATAATATCTGCGAGCACTTTTTCATCGCTTTCCGTCGGCAGAGCTGCGGCCAAATGCTTGGGGTAGGCTTCCGCGGACAGCAGTTCGCCGGTCACGCTGTAGGTCTTGCCGGCATACTCGCCGATGGAGCGGTTGAACTTCAGATCAGGCGCGTACAATTTGGGCTGCTCCGCCGGGATCAGCTGGTTCAGTTGCTCGATCAGCTTCGCGCATTCCGCCATATAATGAGTGCGGGCCAGGTCATTGAGCTTGTCTTTTTCGACCGCAACGGATGACTCGTGCTCATCCATGCGGCCCTTCAGGCCCCAGGTATAAGCCCAGTGCGCGGACGACGAGTGGTCGGTTCCAAACAAATCATAAGCGGTCGACAACCACTTGTTGAAGTATTTTTGCACGATCGGAACCGGAATCTTTCCTGCGCGGAGGATGCGCGTTAAACCGGTGTGACCGGTGAACATATGGAAAAATTCTTCCTTGAGCATGGCGGTCACGCTTTGGGCCAACGGCGCGAACGAAGAGTGAGAAAGCATGGTAAGCTGATACTTGCCGTCGCGGTCGACAAATTCCGTATAGGTGAAGAAGTCGAGCCAATTATTGACCGGCGCATTGAACGAGCCGAGCAAACGATCGCCACGGAAGGCGCGCCGTTCGAGAAGCTTGCGGGCCTCGAGCTTGCCGGAATCACCGAAATAATTGACGAGCAAATAACACATCTGCCAGCCGTGGCGCATTTCCTCGCAATTTACGCGGGTTAAGGCTTGACGGTCGTATTCCGTCGGCGCCGTATCCAACAAATTTTTTTGCTGTTCCACCGACGCGAATTCGGTGTCGCCCTGGTAGACGATCAAATTCATCAAGGCATCGCGAATCGTTTGGTTGGGGATCTGTGTGACCCTTTCCCACTTTGGTTGACCTTTGAAGTCGCCGAACTCGATATCGGATGCGTGCAATTCGCCAAGCTTGGTTTCGAAAGTATAGCCGTCGAGCAGCGTCGGGTCATAACCAATGTCTTTCTGCCAGTAGTGGAAATAATCGATCCAGTCATTGAAGCTCGCAAGCTTCTTCATAGGGGCCTCCGTATCTATTCGAACGATCGTTCGAATTATAAAATAACCGCTGTCGGGCGACAAATCAACCCGGGCCCCTAGCGGCGTCCCCTCAGGTAAATTAGTGATACATTTCAAGGAGTTCCACCATGCCGAGATCGCGCATTTGCTCGAAGAGGTAACGCTTGATTTCACCCATGGTGTCCATTTCCAGAACGATTTGAGCAGTCGCCTTGGCGGTTTGATAACTGATCGAGCGGATCGCTTTTTTGATCACCGGGATGTACAGCGAACCCATGCTGAACTCTTCTAAACCCATTCCCAAAAGGAGCACCGCACAAAGCGGGTCGCCCGCCATCTCCCCGCACATGCCAACGCGTTTACCCTCTCGTTTGCCCGCTTCGATGGTTACATTGAGCGCTGATAGCACTGCCGGGTGCAATGGTTCGTAGAGGCTTGCGACCTTCCGGTTACTACGATCGACCGCCAGTATGTATTGAATCAGGTCGTTGGTGCCGATGCTGAGAAAATCTACTTCGCGCAAAAAACGACTGGCAAGCTCCACCGCGGCGGGAACTTCCACCATGATTCCAAGTTCCATCTGACGGTCGTAGGGCGTACCTTCCCCTTCCAACTCGTTTTTGGCTTCGGCAAGGATTTCTTTAACCTTTAGAATCTCTTCCAGGCTGGAAATCATCGGGATCAGCATACGAACGCGCCCAAGGTCGCCGGCGCGCAGAATCGCCCGCAGTTGGGTCTTGAAAATCTCTTCGACCTCCAAGGATATTCTGATCGACCGCCAGCCTAAAAACGGGTTGGGCTCTGCCGCGACGCTACGCATATAGCTTGGATATTTGTCGGCCCCGATATCGAGCGTTCTGATGGTTACCGGCTTGCCGGCCATGCTTTCGACGACGCGACTATAAAGTGCGAATTGCTCGTCTTCGCTGGGAAAATCCCGGTGTGACAAAAACGGGATCTCCGTCCGATAAAGGCCGATACCCTGCGCTCCGTGTAGTTGGGCGAAAGCGATGTCGCTGAGCAGACCCACATTGGCGTAGAGGGAGACGCGGTGGCCGTCGGTCGTTTCGGCAGGCAGATTTTTTAGCTCCCCGAGTTCGCGATTCAATTCGGCATAGTCGCGCTCGAGCCGGTCGTATTCGCGAATAACCTCTGCGCTCGGATTCACGTGCATGCTGCCGGCGTTGCCGTCGATAATTACCAAGTCGCCCTGATGAACCGACTGCAGAAGATCCTCGATCGCGACCACGCTGGGAATCTCGAACGATTTTGCCAGTATGGACGCGTGGGAAGTTACGCCGCCGGTGGCCAGGGCGATCCCTTTAAACTTGTCTCCTTCAAGCATGCTCAGGTCGGCGGGGGAAAGGTCTTCAGCAACCAAAACGGCATCGTCCGGAACATCATAGGGCTGCGATACGCCGGAAAGATTCTCGAGCAAACGCTGGGCCGCGTCTTTCACGTCGGTCACACGCTCGCGCAAATAACTGTCGTCGATATTTGCGATCGATTGCAGGTAGGCTTCGAAGACGACTTTCACCGCGTATTCGGCGACGACTCCTTCATCAACAATCTGGGCTTCGATCTGGTGAATGATCGCAGGATCTTCGAGAATCAGGCGGTAAACGTCGAAGATTGCGCTCTCCTCTTTCGAGATCAGTTGCTGCATCCGATTCTTGACCACATTGATTTGCTCGATTCCTCGCTCCACCGCTCCACGAAAGCGTTCCATTTCCCGCTTCGGGCTTCTGGCTCTTTCCTTCTTAATCGCGTTGAGATCCATCCGCGGCTGCAACACGAACGCTTTGCCGCGCCCAAACCCGGGCGATGCGGCCAGGCCGTCCAAGCGCCCGTGCCAGCGCTGCCGCGATTTTGTCGCTTTGTCCCGCCGGCCGCCCTCATAGGAGCGCAGCTTGCGCATGGCCTCGTTCATACGTTTCTGCAAAGCCTTGCGCTCCTGTTCTTTGTTGCGGAGCGACTCGGCAAGACGCGCTTGCACGATGATACTTGCCGCCTGGGCGGAGATCGTGGTGAGCAGGCGGATTTCATCCCGCGAGAATTCGCGGCGCCGCGAGGTTTGCACGACTAGGACACCGATCGGTAGTTTCCTCTCGATCAGCGGCACGCCGAGGAATGAGTGAAAATGCTCCTCGTGAGTCTCAGGAAAGTATTTATAGCGCGGGTGGGCGAGCGTATCGGCGACCATAACCGGTTTCATTTTTTCGATTACCAATCCGGTCAGGCCTTCGCCGGTACCCATCGATACCTTGCCGACCGACTCCGGATCCAATCCCATAGTCGCGCGCAGGGTCAAGCGATTCTTGTCGCGGTCGAGAATATAGATCGAACAAACCTCCGTCTGCATACGGTCGGCGACGGTAGCGACGATGCTCTCGAGCGTCTCCTGTAAGTCGTGGGAGTGGCTAATGAGGGTGCTGATATCCTCGAGAATGTCGAGGTGAGGACGGATCTTGCGGGCTTTTTTCCTGTCTCTGGCCATATTATCGAACAGACTCGGCTCTTTTAAAACACAAATTATGAAATTGCGCTAGCGAGGAGCTTCGGGGACTGTTGAAAAGCGGCGCGAGATTGAACTGTAATCGCCCGTCATTGTGCTATAGTCGCGACATGGGAAAGCTCGCTGGGCTCACAGGGATGCGCCATATCGCATTGAAAGTGCACGATGTAGCGCGATCAAAAAAATTCTATCGAGAAATTCTCGGCATGGATGTCGTTTGGGAGCCGGATCCCGAAAATGTCTATCTTTCCTCCGGCTATGACAACATCGCGATCCATCAGGTCACGGCAAGTTTTTTAGAGACGGCAGAAGAACGGCAGCTCGACCACTTGGGGTTCGTGGTCGAGAGTATCGGCCGAGTCGAGGAGCTCGAATCCGAGTTTCGCGCTAAAGGTGTAACGATCGTCCATTCGTTCAAAAAACATCGCGACGGCAGCGCGTCATTTTACTGCGCCGATCCTGATGGGATTGTGATTCAAATGCTTTATGAACCGACATTGAGTTCGCAAAAGCTGAGCTGAGAGCGACAGAAAGGTCCGTCAACCTCTGTGAAGATCGTCGGGATGACAATGCTCCCGCAACGTTTGCGGCGCACCCATCGCTGGCAGACGGCCAGCTATACTGCGGAAGCGGTGCAAGTTTTCTATTTGAAGCTGCAAACCGAGGATGGCTTGACCGGCATCGGTGCGGCTTCGGTCATGCCCCGGGATGACGCCGCGTTCAAGCCAGGAATGAGCGCCCTCGAAGCGGCTATTCGCGAAACACTCATCGGTCGCGAAATGATCGACTTCGATCGCTTTTCAGCCGAACTCGAAAGGCGACTGCCCAAGTATCCGCGCCACCGGGTGGCCGTGGAGATGGCGTTGCTCGATCTGATCGCGAAGGCCGCAGGCGATTCTCTTTCACAGTCTCTCGGCGGACGCCAGCACGAAACCATTCCGGTACTCAAAATGCTCGGCATGGGTGCGCCGGATTTCATGGCTGATCGTGCCGCCCAGTTGGTCGCGCAAGGTTACCGGTTTCTTAAGATCAAGCTCGGCGCCGGACCGACCAAGGATCTCGAGCGTTTCAAAGCCGTGCGTGAGGCAGTCGACGAAAGGGTGAAATTCACCGCCGATTTTAATGGCGCTTACGACGCGCCGACCGCGATCGGCGTGATTGATCGGCTAACCGCTGAAGGCTTGACCATGGTGGAGCAACCGGTGCCGCCCACGGATCTTGAGGGTATGGCGGCGGTGAACAAGTCTGTAACACCGATGGTGCTTGCCGATCAGTCAGTGAATGCACCAGCGGATGTGGAAAAGATCGCCAAGGCCGGTGCCGCAAGGGCGGTAAGTATCAAGCTGCTCAAGCTCGGCGGCTTTCGCAACAGCCGGGCGGTAGTCCGAGCCTGTGAGTCGATGGGCCTGGCCTGTCATGTCGGCGGTACTGCGACGACGCGACTGGTTGAAGCCGCACAAGCGCATTTCATCAGCGCGACACCGGGAATTATTATGCCTGCCGAAATTGCTGAGTTCGAGGAATTGGAAGGGGACTTGGTGGAAGGATTCCGGGTGGTCGACGGCGCGATTGCGGTTCCGAAAGGACCGGGACTTGGCGTGAGCCTGACGATCTAGGATCACTTTTCGGCATTGACGGGTGCCAAGCTCAGCGAAACCGAAAACCCGCATAATCCATAGAGCGATGTGCCTCACAGACCATGCACGGGTGGCGGATCGGTTGGTTTCGCCAGAGTCGGGTGGCCCATTCTGGTTGATATTTAAGACCGATTCCAAGGTTGAGCGATCATCGGGTTGCGACGCACGGTTTCACCCGTTACCTTTAATGAATGCAGGCTGCGGATCGGTCAGGTACGACGCTCACCGCCCGGGATCAAAAGGGTGGCCTCAGCAGGTCAAAGGCGCTCGTACTTATTTTGCTGGTGCTGGCGCTTCCCCTAGCGTGGCGCTGGACGCCACTCCATGACTGGATCAATTTCCAGACGATTCTCGAATGGCAAAGATCGTTAAGGGACGATCCAGCAGCGCCGTCCCTGGTGATTGGCGTCTACCTGCTTGGCAGCCTATTTTTTTTCCCCGTCACGATTCTGAATTTGGCAACGATCTTCGCTTTTGGCCCGGTTTGGGGAAATGTTTACGCTTTGGCAGGGTGGTTTTTAAGCGCGTCCGCAGGCTACTTCATCGGCCGTCTGCTCGGTCGCGATCTACTCCACAAGCTTGCCGGAAACAGACTGAACCGACTCATCAACCGGGCGGAACGGCACGGGTTTTTGGCCGTGCTCACGATGCGCGTCATTCCGGTTGCGCCGTTTACCCTGGTTAATTTATTCATCGGCGCTTCGGGTATCCGATTCCGCGACCTTTTTCTCGCCAGCTTGGTAGGGAGGGTACCCGGCCTGGTGACTTTAAGCCTTTTCGGTGTACAGCTTGAAAATGCACTACGGACACCTGGCCTTGCGAGTCTTGCTTTGTTGGTTTTTGTTCTGCTTGTCGTGCCTATCGTTATTTCGCGCTGGTTCCAACGTTTCGCCGCTCGTCGACCGTTAACTTGGCCCAGCCGGGACGGTTGAACCATCAGAGCTGCTCTTCCACTGGGAGCGCGAACCATTCGAAAAACTTTTCTTTGAGGCTGCGCGATTGCCATTCTTCATAGGTAATTCTGCGCGAGCGTTTGAGGTCTTCCGCAAACGCTTCGACCAGACTGTTCGCCAGGGTCTTGTCGTAAAGAGTGAGGTTGAGTTCTTCGTTGAGCGCAAAAGAGCGATTATCGAAATTGGTGCTGCCCACGGTGGCCCAAAGACCGTCCACCACCATGGTTTTAGAGTGTAATAGAGCCGGCATGTATTCAAAAATTTCGACTCCGCCGAGCAGCATTCGACCGTAATGTCGACGGCTTGCCCAATAAGTGATCTGGTGATCGATTTTGCCAGGCACCAGAACAACGACGCGAACTCCACGTCGGCTCGCGTCCAGCAGCGAGTCGATCATGCGGTCGTCAGGAATGAAGTAAGGGTTGGTGATCAGAATCGATTTTTTCGCGGCAGTGATTGAAAGCAAGTAGAGCAGATAGTTTTGAAAGCTGCCGCCAACCGGCGAACTTTTGACAAATTGAGCCGGAGTGTCGCCGCGAACTTCGACCCGCGGGAGAAACCCGTCACCGCCGAGCAGTTCGCCAGTGGTTTCGAGCCAGCTATCGATGAAGGCGCCTTGCAGATGCTTTACCGCCGGCCCTTCGATGCGCACGTTGGTATCGCGCCAGTGATCCGCAGTGCGGCCGTCGCCGAGCCAAGCATCGCTGATGCCATAGCCGCCGGTGAAACCAATCCGGCCATCGATGACCAGGATCCGTCGATGATTGCGATAGTTATAGCGCAACAATTTCCAGGGCAGGATGATATGAGGGGCATGGATACGGCGAAAATATTCCAATTTGCATCCCGCTCGGCGCATGATCTCCGGTATCTCTTCAGGAACTTCACTACTGCCGTGGCTGTCCAGCAGAATGTGGACCCTGACTCCGGCTGCGCAGCGCTCGGCAAAGCTGTGGGCAAACTGCTCGGCCAGGGATCCCCCCTTGAACAGGTACTGGGCGAAAGTGATGGTCGATTTGGCGCGCCGAATGTCTCCTAGCATCGCCGCAAAAACATTGCCGTTGTGGAGTACTTCAACGAGATTGCCGCTGACGATCGCTGAATCGGTTAGCGCTTCAACGGTCGGGAAGAACGAGGCGTCGCCGAGCTCGATGGCCGGAACCTCGTGGACCGCACGTACCTTGGCACAGCTGGTAAGCAGCAAAACAATGAGGACACAACAGCTCGTTTTCTTCATAGGCGTCAGCGGATAGATCGATCGTAACTTGACTGCTGCGTTTACGTCGGGACGGAAGCCATTTTCCGCTTCAACCAAACGGTGCCGATGACCGTAACAAGGATCAGCGCCGCCAACACCAGAAGGGTGCCGATGCCGGGATTGCGCATGGCACTCTGAAGTTGGGTGGCGAACAGGCTCGTGACCAGAACGCCCGGGGCGAGGCCAAGCAGTGAGCCGATCACGTAATTGCGCAGAGGAATTTTGAAAGCGCCGGACACGACGTTAACAACGCTAAAAGGTGCCAGGGGTAATAATCGCAAGGTCGCCACCGCAACGATCCCCGTTTGCCCGATTGTTTGTTCGACCCGCTGCCACTTTGTGCCGATGAGCTTTCGAACAAAGTCTTGGCCGAGAAAGTAGCCGATCGTGTAGGTCACGATCGCACCTGCGAGGCAGCCGAGCAGGGAATAAATCGTTCCCATCGTCGCGCCAAATACGATGGCCGTAACGAAGATCAAGGCTGTTACCGGCACCAGCAAGATGCTGCCGATGACGTAGGCAGCGAGGACATAAAAATGGCGCGCCGGGCTCTTGCGCAACGAGGCAGCCCAACCAGCAAGACGGTGGGTGTCGATCAGGTCGGCAAGCGGAGTCCACTTCCAAGCTGCTGCCGCCGCGAAGAGCAACAACAAGATAATAACGCCCAGCCACATTCGCCGCTTCTGAGTGCTGTTTTTTGCCGTTTCCACCGCCATCGTTGCTTAAGCGCCGCCACCCTTGAGTATGACCTTAAAAAAGAGCGGTTTCAGCACGCCTGGGAAAATTTTGACCAATAGTGGCGGAAATGGGGGAAGTCAAAAGCGGATTAAACGACAGTCGCTGCCAGGAGACCCGACATCGCGGCGAGCAAAGTGATGATTTTCTCGGATCGCTCAGGGTTCGACTTGAGCCGTGCGAGCGCAGTAATTTCCCTGTGCTCAATAATAATGTTACAAATATAACCGGTGTATTTTTCCAAACCCTCAGAAGTGCTTGCGGCAGTTAGCCGGCCGCGCGTTTGGTGGCTCGCGGTGCTATTCGCTTGCTTTGGGGTGATTTCGTGGACGGTTTCATTCACCGTTGGCGGGACTCAGCCGGCTGCCGCCGAGCGTCGCCCGCCCGGAACCGATGCGAGATTGGACGCCAAAGCGTCTCCAACCAGCTACGATATCGTTTTCAAAGAATTCAGGCTCAAAAACGGACTGCGCGTCCTGCTTGCCGAGGATCATCGCGCGCCGACATTTTCGATTGCGGTTACGTACAACGTCGGATCGCGCGATGAAAAACCCGGACGGACCGGATTTGCTCATCTATTTGAGCATATGTTGTTCCAGGGTTCGGAGAATGTCGGCAAAGGCGAGCATTTCAGCTTGGTCCAAAATAATGGCGGCAGCGCCAACGGCACGACTAATGCCGATCGGACCAACTACTTTGAGACTTTGCCCGCGAATCAACTCGAATTGGGGATCTTTCTCGAAGCCGACCGCATGCGCGCGCCCAATATTACTCAGGCCAACTTCGATAACCAGCGACTCACTGTGCAGGAAGAGCGGCGGCAGAGCTACGACAATCGCCCCTATGGCAAGACTTACGAAGCGGTGATTGGGCTGGCCTATGATAATTTTGCCTATAACCATTCGACCATCGGCTCGATGGAAGATTTGAATGCCGCCACTGTGCGCGATGCCGAGGAGTTCTTTCGTACCTACTATGCGCCGAACAACGCGGTGCTTTCTCTGGTCGGCGATTTCAACACCGAACGCGCGCGTCAGTTGATCGAAAGGTATTTCGAAAGCATCCCGGCACAACCCGGGCCTAGCGCTCCCGATATGACGGAGCCCGAGCCGAACGGCGAACGGCGCAAGGTCATTGAAGATGCTTTCGCCCGTACGCCGCGGCTCGATATTGTCTACAAAATTCCACCGGGCAATACCGGCGATTGGTATGCCCTCGATGTGGTTGGTCACGTTTTGGCGAGCGGCGTGTCGTCACGGCTCTATCAGAAATTCGTCAAAGAGAAGGAACTGGCGCTCACTGTTTACGCGGAGGCGAGCGAGCGGCGCGGGCCGTCGCTTTTCTGGTTGAGCTTGATGGCGCGCCCAGAGGTCGAACTCGCTGTAGTGGAAAAGTTGCTGGGCGCCGAGCTCTCGCGGCTGCAAAATGAACCGGTGGCAGACTGGGAGCTTAAGAAAGTCCAGATGCAGCTGCGCCGCCAAAGAGCCACCCAGCTCTATAGCACCCGCCGGCGCGCCAATGCGTTGGGTCACTTCGCGGTTTATTACGATGAGCCGGCATTGATCAATGCGATTTGGCATCGCTATGAACAAATTACCAAAGCGGATATACAGCGGGTTGCGCGCGTTTACTTTAAGGACACCAATCGGACCGTTGTGACCACCCTACCAAAGTCACTGGCGGGCGAGCGCTAATTGTATGAAATCAAGAACAAATCTATCTCGGGCTTGGTTTCGCCTGACGCCGTGGCTGGCCGGCTGTGCGGGATTGCTGCTTGCCGCGGTGCCGCTGGGTCTTTACGGACAAGAGTCGAGCGCGCCGTCGGGCAAGGTCGAGCGCTTCAATAAGGCGCCGGTATCTCGCGAAATACTTCGGGTCAAACTGCCGAGGCCTGTCGAAGCCCGGTTGACGAATGGCCTCACCGTACTGATTCTCGAGGACCGCCGGGCGCCGTATGTCACGCTGCAACTTCACCTCGGCGGTGCCGGAGCGCTATTCGAGCCGGCCGCCATCGCCGGATTGGCCAACGCCACGGCGCTCATGCTGAGTGAAGGCACAACATCACGCACCAGCGTGCAGATTGCCGAACAAATCGATCGGCTCGGTGCGACCCTGGGCGCCAGCGCGGCGTTTGGTTCGCCGGACGCGGTTTTAAGCGCGTCCGGCTTGAGTGAAAATTTCGATGAGTGGTTTGCCGTGATTGTCGACGTTCTGCTCAATCCGAGTTTTCCTGACGACGAGCTGGAGAAGCTCAAGCAGCGCCAGCGCGCACATTTACGCGAGCAAAGGTCGTCCTCCGGGTTTCTCATCAGGGAGCGTTTCAATCGCGCGGTCTATGGTGAACATCCGGCGGCGCAAGTCTCGGTGACGGCGGACTCGATCAACCAACTTAATCGTGCTGAGTTGGTGCAATGGCATCGCCGGCGTTACGTTCCGGGGCGGGCGATTCTCGGCGTCGCCGGCGACGTGCGCGCGAAGGAACTGGTGGCGAAACTAGAAAAACATTTGGCGAAATGGAAGAAGGGTGACCTCGAACAAACCTGGCCTCCCGACCCGGCGCCTTCGACGGCGCGCCGAGTTCTCTTGGTCAACCGGCCGAATTCGGTGCAGACGACGCTCGCGCTGGGCAATATCGCCATCGACCGGCGGAGTCCGGATTACATGGCGATGGTGGTGATGAATTACATCATCGGCGGCGGCGCTTCGTCCCGACTGTTTCTCAACCTGCGCGAAGAGAAGGGCTATACTTACGGAGTCTACAGCGACTTTAGCGCATTGCGTTATCCAGGCCCGTGGCGGACCGGCGGCAACATGCGCACCGAGGTAACCGAGTCCGCGCTGACGGAATTTTTTTACGAGCTGCGCCGCATCACCGAAGAACGCGTGACCGATGCCGAGCTTGAAGCGAGCAAGCGCGCGATTGTGGCAAGTTTCGCGCTCTCGCTAGAACAACCGACGCGCGTGCTGGGATTTGCGATCGTCGCAAAGCAATACGGTTTTCCGGCCGATTATTGGGATTCTTATCCGTCCAGAATCATGGCGGTAACAGCTGCTGATGTGCAACGCGTGGCGCGAAAATATTTAAACCTTGACGCCATCCAGGTAGTAGCGGTTGGCGACGCGAATAAAATAAAACCGACCCTGGAGAAATACGGCAAGGTGGAAATGTTCGATACCAACGGCACACCGCAGGGCACCGCCCAACCCGCGCTCCCGGCTGCCGGCGGCCACTAGCAGGTTGCTGAAAAACTCTTTCAGAGTCCTTCGACAGGCTCAGGACGAGCGGACCAGAGCTTGAATTGCCTGAAGAAAATCCGTGCATGCTGAGCTTGTCGAAGCATTCGCAACCGTTTTTCATCAACCTGCTAGACGTCGCCGAATTGTGCGAGGCGCGAAGCCGCGCAAAAGCTTCCTTTGGGATTGTCCGCAGTTTGTTCCCCACATATAATCGCCGCTCAGTCAAAGAGGAAACCGATGTCGGAAGAAGAACCTGCTTCGCAAGGGGCGTTAAGCGGCCTGCGGGTCCTGGATTTGACGGGAAAGATGGGCGGCTATTGCGGTCTGTTGCTCGCCAATCTCGGCGCCGAAGTCTTTCTGGTTGAACCGCCCGGCGGCGATCCCATGCGCCGCCAGGCTCCTTTTAAGGACGACATTTCTCACACTGAACAGAGCTTGTGCTTTGCCGCTTATCATACCAACAAACACGGCATCGTCTTAAATCTAGAGGACGCGGCAGACCGGCACACTTTGCGCACCCTGGCTTCCGCAGCCGATGTGCTGATCGAAGACAAACCCCCGGGTTATCTCGATCGTCAAGGACTCGGCTATCAGACGCTGCGATCCGATAACCCGGCGCTGGTGCTGACTTCGATTACCGGATTCGGCGCGTCCGGAGCTTATCGCGACTTCAAGGCGCCAAGCATCGTTGCTTTTGCCATGGGTGGGTTGATGGGCCTGTGCGGTCATCCCGGGCGTCCACCGCTGATGGGCCCGTGTGACATCGCCTACCGTTTAGGATCGGTGCACGCCGCCTTCGGCACTCTGGTTGCGCTATTTAACCGGCGCGCGAGCGGTCGCGGCGATCACGTCGAAGTATCGCTGCAAGACGTATTGGCGGCGGATCCTTTTTTGCGCATCATGACGCGTTACAGCGTCACCGGCGAAGTCCCCGAACGCACCGGTCATAGCCAAGCGACCACCGTGGCCGAGACCTATCAATGTCGGGACGGCTACGTCCGCATCTTCGTCAACCAGGCCGATCATTGGAATCGCTTTGTCGAGTGGTTGGGCCGGCCGCCTGAGCTTCTCGACCCCAAACTAGAGAACGTGCAAAGCCGTTTTCCACTCCGCCAACTGATCGACCGGCTTATGGAAGCACGCACTCTTAATTACGAAGCCAAACAGTTCTTTGAAGAGTTTCAGTCGCTGCGCTTGGCCGCCGCTCCCATCAACTCACCAGGCGCCTTTCTCGATGACGAACAGACCGTGCAGCGAAATTTCGTGACGACGGTCGAGCACACTCATCTCGGGCCGCACCGCTTTCCCGGCGATCCATATCGGTTTTCCGCAAGCGCCTGGCGCGTCAGACGTGGCGCGCCGCTGCTCGGCGAACACCAGGAACAGATCGGCAGGGAACTGAAGCACACCTCGAGTTGGCTGTCGGATTGCACAATCGCTGCCCCGCTGGCAACCCCTGTGAGAAATCTTTTCGAAGGAATTCGCGTGATCAGTTTTCCAACCGGCGTCGTCGGGCCCGCGCTGGGGAGTTTGCTTGCGGAACACGGCGCCGAAGTCATTTCCATTGAAGCCGGTCGGGTGCCGCGCAGCCCACAACGCGGGCAGACCTATCAAATCGCCGCGGATCTCGAAGCCAATCGCAATCGCAAACGCATCGCACTCGACATGAAACATCCCGATGGGGCCGCTCTGGTGCGAAAGCTTATCGCCAAATCCGACGTGGTGGTGGAAAATTTCAGTGCCCGAGTCATGGCGAGCTGGGGGCTGGATTATCCGCGCGTGAAAGAAATTCGCCCGGAAGTGATCATGGCCAGCTTGCAGGCGTTTGGCCAAACCGGACCACGGCGGGATTACGTCAGCTTCGGCCCGATCTTGATGGCTTTTTCCGGCATGGCTTACCTCTGGCGCGACCCGGAGGTCGAACGCCCCGGCGCCGCTTGTCAGACCGCCTTTCCGGATTACGTTGCGCCGTCCTATGGCGCCCTGGCGATCCTCGCCGCGCTACACTATCGTACGCGCACCGGCAAGGGGCAGTACATCGACATCTCCCAAGCCGAAACCGCGGCTTCTTTGATCGCACCGGCGCACCTGGAATATCTCGTTAACGGCAGGGAGCCGCAGCCGCAGGGCAACATCAGCGCCACGGCGGCCCCGCATGGTTGCTACCGATGCAAGGGCGAAGATCGCTGGTGCGTGATCGCAATACAATCGCAAGAAGAATGGCAAAGCTTTTGTGATGTTGCCGGACACCGGGACTGGTTGACCGACCCGCGATTCGCCGAGCCGGCGGCGCGCATCACTCACCGCGCGGAGCTTGACGATTGTATTAATTCTTGGACGGGACAGTATACGCCGCACCAGGTCATGTTGAAGTTGCAACGTGTCGGCGTGGCCGCTGGCGTCGTGCAAAGCGCCGAGGATCTCTACCGTGACCCGCACCTGCGCGAGCGCGGTTTTTCGCGCGAAGTGTTCCATCCGCAAATCGGCTGGCTGACACGGGCGGGCTCGTCCGTTCGCCTAACTCAACACGGATTTTCGCCGAACGACGTAACCCATGTGGCCGGCCAAGACAATGATGCCGTCCTTGGCGAAATTCTCGGCTTGTCGTCAGCCGAGATCAGCGATCTCGCCGAACGTCAAGTGCTGCGCTGAGTCCCTTTTAAGGGCCGGATGATTAAGCCTGCGTTTATTACGCCGCCCAACTTGCTGAATCGCTTTTCTGGGCTATTTCTTGGTCTCCGGCTTTACATAGCTCACGGTGCCGCCGCCCTTTTGGGAGTGCAGGTAGCCTTCCACGTCGCTGAGCGGGTTGGTGTAGTAACGCAAGCGATGTTGCACAAGGTCGTCGGCGCGTAGCGCCATATCGAACGGCAGATCTTTTTGCATGTAGGCGGCGATCTTGGCGTTCTCTAAAGTCGCCGCATTGCGGCTGGCGATCTCCTTGGCCAGATTGTCGACGTAACTGTCGAGCTCTGTCTCCGCCACAGTTTGAGAGACCAAGCCCACACGCTCGGCTTCGGCACCGGTCAGATTGCGACCGGTGAGGGAAATGTAGAAGGCTTTCTTGATCGGAATCCCGGCGTGAAAGAGCGACGGCGTTGCGGTAGCGCCATAGCTGCCGCGAATAATTTCCGGCATGCCGAACTTGGCGTTATCGGCGGCAATGACCAAGTCGTGCCCGTTGATCAGGGCGAGTCCACCGCCCAGGCACCAGCCCCTGACCTTCGCGACTGTCACCTGGGGTAATTTGCGCATAATGTCGACGATCTCGGCGACGCCGCCCAAGCTGTGGGCGCGGCGCCGGCTGTCTTGCCCGCGCATGTCATAGAGATCACGGCCTGACGAATAGGAATCGCCGGCGCCCGTGGTGACGATGCAACGGACTTGATCGTTGTCAGCGAGCGAGCGTAACCTATTTGCAAGTTCACCGAGAAGAGCGATGCTCAATGCGTTTTTCTTCTCAGGGCGGTTGAGCGTCAGCCAGGCAATTCCCGCTTTTTCATCGACATTAGCGCTAATGAGTTTGTTGTCCGCCATCTTTTGTTGCTCCTCGCTCCGCGACCGTTCCAGGGCCCAAAAAAGTCAAGGTTCAATTATTCACAAAGAGGATCCGCGGCCTCAGGCGATGCATTAGAGACGATAGAATGTCTTCGCGTTGTCGGCGAGGATCCTCTGTTTGCTCGCGTTCGAAATATCCTTGCGGCGCACCACCTGGGCTACGCTGTGCGGCCATTCCATGTCCCAGTGCGGATAATCGGAAGCATACATCATGCACTCATCGCCGAACTGTTCGATGACCAGCGGCAATGCGGTTTCCTCCCCTTCGCAAGTGAAATAGCAACGGCGGTCCTTGATGTACTCGCTCGGCAGCAGCTTCAGCGGCTCCATCTCGGACTTACGCCGCAGATATTTCTCATCAAACCGCTCCATCCAATAGGGTAGGAAGCCGACGCCGGCCTCGAGAAAGCCGACTCGGAGTGTTGGGAATCGATCGAGTACACCGTTGGAAATGATCGAAACGATCGACAACATCTGCTCGAAAGGGTGCGACGTCATATGCACCCCGAGATATTTGTGAAAGCGCGTGTTGCCGATCGCCACCTGGGCGGTGGCGTGAAAGCCGATCGGCACGTCGAGACTTTGCGCTTCGGCATAGAGCGGATCGAATTGCGGTTGGCCGAGATCCAAGCCTTGTTGCACATAGGTTGGCATCATGACGCCGACGGCGCCTTTTTCCATCACCGCCCGGCGGATTTCTCGCACCGCTTCTGGTACGACTTGAGGCGCGATCACGGCGGCGTATTTGACCCGATCGCCGCTCCCCTTACAGAAATCGGCGGCCCAATCGTTATAGGCTTTCGCCAGTTCGACGGCGAGGTCCAGTTCACGCACGAGACCGATGGATAGTGCATTGCTCGGGTAGGCGACCGCCTCGCCGATCTTTTCGACGTCAAGATCCCTGCAGTATTCGTCAGGATTCGCCGGTTTCCGTCCGGTCGTGCCATCTAGAAAAATATCCCAGCCGAAGGAAGGAAAGTACGGGCCGCTGCGGGAGCGATATTTTTGCGGCAAGTAATCCTTGTAAGCCGGCCCATCGAGATGGTGAGCATCGGCGTCAATGACAGTAAAATCCACGATCAACCCTCCAGCAGAGTAGAAAAAGTTTCGTGTCGGGAGTTTCGCGCTTAACGCAGCAGCGCAATCTGAACTCAAAACGGCCTTAGTCTTGTAATCCGTGGCGCTGCGCGAGTTTCAAAAAGATCGAGCCGACGATAATCGTGCCGATGGCGATAACCAGGCTAAAGGCCGCGAGCTCGCCGACATGGCCATTGTCCCACAGCTCCCAGATCGTCACAGCCACCACTTGCGACCCGGGAGAATAGAGCAGTAGCGCGATCGAGAGCTCCCGGAACGTAATAAGAAAAATATAGATCCAACCGGCGAGCAGAGCGGGCATGATCAGCGGTACGACAACATGGCGGACCATCTGGAACCAGCTCGCGCCGCTGGCCATGGCGCCTTCCTCGAGTTCTTTGTGGAGACTGAGCAAGGCCGAATGGCTAAAGCGAATGCCATAAGGCACGTAGCGCGCGATAAAAGCCAGTACCAAGATCCAAATCGTGCCGTATACCGGAATCGGCAACATCAGATACATCTTCAGAATCGCAATCCCCATGACGATGCCGGGAAACACCAGCGGCAACATCGCCATTTGATCTAAGATCCAGCGCGCCTTGATCGATGCGCGAACGATCAACCATGCGGCGAAAAACGTGATCGCGACGGCGATGGTTGCGGAGGTCACGCTCACCGCGAGACTATTGATGATCGAGCGAATAATGCCGCTGTCATTGAAGGCGGTTGTGTAGTTGTTGATCGTGAGCAGTTCCAGGGCTTTGCGCGACGGGACCTGGGCAAAGGGCAGAAATGAAGACCAGGCGATGGCGGCGATGGGAAAGAGTTGGAGAAATGGCAAAACCAACATCAACATACCGCCGAGCCAACGCCATTTGCCCAAGGCAACTCGGTGCGGACGATAATTCTTGCCGCTGATGGTGGTAAATTTGTAGGTTTTGCTGGTGATGCGGTAGTAGGGGATGAGCCCCAAGGCGACCAAGACAATTAGAATGACCGAATAGGCGCTCGCTTCGCCGTACTTGGGGATCAGGCCGCCTTTGATCTGTAGATAGATCTTGGTGGTAAGCACTTCGACCCCGGCGGGAATGCCGATCAGCGCCGGAATCTCGAAAGCTTCAAGCGAACGAATGAAAGTCAATATCAACACGGCCAAGACGCTGGGCAGCGCTAGTGGAAATGTCACGCGGCGAAAGACCTGCCAGCCGCTGCTTCCCGCCGTGGTTGCGGCTTCCTCGAGCGACGGGTCCATGGAACGGAATGGCGTCGACATCAGCAGAAAAACAATTGGGATCCAGAGAAAGCTCTCAACCAAGATCATGCCACCCAAGGAAAAGATGTTGAAAAACGGCTGATCGATCAGCGCCTGCCCAACGGCGTTAAGGATGCCCGCTTTGGGGCCGAGCAGCATGATCCAGCCGACGACTTTGATAATGCCGGGGATTGCGAACGACACGTAGGCCGAGACGTAAGCGAGCTTGCGAAACGGCGCATCGCTGCGTTCAGCGAGCCAGGCCAACGCAGTGCCATAGGTCAACGCCAGCGCGGAGCTGCCGATCGAAAAAACTAGGGAATTCCACAAGAGCGTTCTAACGTCGCCCAGTGAATCGACGATACTGGCGAAGTGCTGAATCGTAAAGCTGCCCGCCTGTAGGCCGCGGTCCGTGACCAGGCTCGTATGAAGAATGAAGAAGAATGGCGGCAGCACCAGATAGGCGAGCGCCGCGGTCGTAAAGAGAAACAACAGCTGAGCTGGATTGCGCATCATCATTTGCATGGCTGAGCCCTCGCACTTTAATCGGACCGGTATAAACCAGCTATTGCGATGCTATATACCAAAATTGGCCGATGTGACAATTGCTGGTTTCAAGGCGAAAATAACCGGGCTGGCTGTGGATTAGAGTTCGGGAATCGCGAAGTTTTATTTTAACGGTTGGATGCATCCATGGACTTCGATGGCCCGACTTCCTAGGGTTTCAATCTGATACCCGAAGAACAGGTATCCTGCTCCAAAATCGATGAATCTTGGTACGCCAAGCCGACAAGGCAGTACCGCTCGAGCTTAAGCTAATTGGCGGAGGTGCAAAACTAAAACTTGACGAAGTCAGCGTGATACATCATCATTCTTCCACATGCTGCCGCGACAAACGACGGCGCGAAATGGGGGCGGCACGGACGAACGCGGTGATTGCCGGATTAGCTTTGCTAGCGGGCGATCGATTGTTTTGGAGTCTTCTCGCGCCGGTCATATGCGTGCACGCCTCCTGCCAAAGCGTCAGATCCGACTAAGCGACGACGATCGTAGCAATTCGAAATAGACGTGAAGGCCGTAGAATTTTGGCTGTTCGCGTCTGATCCAAAAACGGCGCTGATTGTTTGGCCCGTGTCCAAGCGCCTCATCCCAACCGAATGAACCGCTCGGCTAGCCCTCCTGAACGACACCGTAGGTTCCGATTAATCTTTGTTTCCTTAATGGTTTGTTCTCTGCTCGCCCAATGTGCCGTCGCCTGGACGCAGCGGCAATACATTCGGGATGGCTACTTCGATTTCGTGCTGTACTATAGCGCCGGCAAGATTCTCAACGACGGGAAGGGCACCAAGCTATACGATCTGACGGTGCAGCGGGATTATCAAAAAGAATTTCACGTCGGCTACAAAGACATCGACGTGCCGTTCAATCATCTGCCTTACGAGCTGTTGCCGATGCTTATCCTTGCGAAGTTTTCGTTCCCGGTCGCCCATCTGCTTTGGACAGCGATTAATCTCCTGCTGATCGCGATGATCTTGGTTCGCCTGAATCCTTTTGTAGAACGCAGCCACCGCATTTTGTTTATTTTGATGGTGTTAGCATATTTTCCGACGATAATGGCCCTCAAGATGGGCCAGGATTCGGTCATTACCACTCTGCTGTTGGTCGAGACCTTTGCGAGTCTAAAGCGGAAACGTTACTCCACCGCGGGTAGCCTGTTGGCTCTAGGGCTCTACAAGCCACATTTCGTTCTACCGTTGCTTGGTATCTTCTTATGGCATCGCCGTTGGTCGTCAATAATTGCATTTATTTCTACGGGCCTCTTGCTTGGCGCGATCTCACTGACAATGGTGGGATGGGACGGCCTGCTAGGGTTACTTTCGTTGTGGTTGCCGATGACTCAGCGCGGTCATGTTGTCTGGCCCGAACTCATGATGAATTGGCGTGGACTCGCGTATATCACTTTGCACCTTGGCGGGCTAACGGCAGCGACAAATGTGCTGACACTGGCGCTTTCGCTCGTGACGTTCGGGATAACTTTGCGTCTGTGGCCGAGAAGCGCGGCGGAACACGATGAGTTGTTTAATCTACGTTTTGCGCTTGCTGTGACAATGACCGCCTTGGTGAGTTTTCATTTGTATTCCTACGATGGCATGCTGCTGGTCATCCCTTTTATTATAATGCTTGACTGCATTTTGAAACGCAGCAGCCCATACGCGGCGCGGCACCAAATATTTTTAGGCCTTCTGATCCTATCGTACATTCCATTAATGCCGAATGCGCTCCTTAGCGGATTCATGCTTGCCTGGTGGGCAATTCCGTTGCCGATTTTTTTTGCGCTAATCGCACTGGAGATTTGGAGCCGCTCCGGCTGCCAACCGGAGCCTGCCCGCATACAGGCACCTGGCGCATTGGTTGATATTCCAGCCGGCCATTAGATTCTTGACAGCGATATACGCCTCAATGTGCGGACAAGCGACCCGGCTTGAGCAGGTTGGCTATCGCTTCTCGCCGATTTCCTCCCGTAGCTATCTTTGACTCTTGATGCGGCCGCCTCGCTTGACGTATCACCGGACGGTGTTGTACGGAAACTACATACAATAGGGGAACGTTATGGTCTTAGTACTGAAAAACGATCAAATGGAAAATCTGCTGCCGATGGCAGAGGAAATCGACGCCATCGAGCAGGCGTATCGCGAGCTGGGCCAAGGGAAAGCGATGAACGCGCCGCGGGCGCGACTCCGGACGCCATGGAAAGAAGAAGGCGGACAATACTATTTCAACAACATCATGGGGTTGGTGCCCGGGATGAAGTCGATGGCATTGCGCATCGATTCGAGCTTCTCAAGAGAGATCCAGGTCGGTGGCAGCAAGCGTCGCGTTTACCCGGGCGACTTTATCGGTCTAGTGATGCTCTTCGACATGGATACCTGCGAGATCCTGGCGCTGATGGACGATCACTATATTTCTACGATGCGCGTCGGCGCCACCAGTGCGGTCGCGAGCAAGTATCTGGCGCGCGAGGACGCCAAAATAATGGCTTTGCTTGGCTCCGGCGAACAAGCACAGACGCAACTTACCGCTCACGCCGTCGTTCGCCGGCTGACCAAAGTCAAGGTTTATAGTCCCACCAAAGAAAACCGCGAGCGCTTCGCCAAGCAAATGAGCGAACAAAGCGGCGTCGAGGTCGTGGCGGTCAATTCAGCGGAAGAGGCAATCCGCGGCAGCGACATCGTGACCGCGGCGACGAACACAGTTGATCCGGTGATCCAGGGAAAGTGGATCGAACCCGGCATGCATTTAAACAGCATCGTCGGCGGCGACGGGTTTTTGCCGCGCAAAGAGCTGGACGACGAAGCGGTGACGAAGGCCGGCCTCATCGTCGTGGGCTACAAGCCGCAAATCTTTCTCGACAAGCAGGCGGAGTTTCACGATCGACTCGAACGCGGCCTGGTCAAGGCGGAAGATCTTCATGAGTTGGGCGAGTTGATCAACGGCCAATGCCGCGGCCGCAAGGATGACCAAGAGATCACCTTTTTTAAGAACAACACCGGCATGGGCATTCAATTTGCCGCCACTGCGCGAAAGATGTACGAGAAAGCCAGGGAAAAAGGCCTGGGCACGGAATTGCCGTTGGACTTGTTCATGACCAAACGCGGCGATAAATTGTACTCGCCCTAATGACAAGCGTCAGGTGCAAAAAAGTAAAGAGTAAAGAGCAGGAGTTGAGGGGTCCGCTTGCATTTCCTAACCCCTGACTACTTGCTCCTTACGCGCAAACACGGAGGAGGCGGACGATGCGCGATTGGGAAGCGATTATTCCGCAAGAAGAACGGAAAGTTTACGAGAAGGCAGGCTACAAGGGCAAGGACAGGTTCGGCATCAACCCGGCGCTGTTGATCATCGATGTGATCACCGGTTTCACCGGGACCAAACCGATGCCGGTGATGGATGCTATCGACGAATTTCCCACCAGCTGTGGTCGAGTCGCGTGGGAGGCCTTGCCCAAGATCCAGGAATTGCTCAAGGCCTGTCGGGACGCCGACGTGCCGGTGATTTACTCGACCAGCGATCCGGAATTCAAGGCGGCGTTCGGCAACGCCACCAAACGCGGTGTCGACGCGACCGACTTTGAAAAACTCGCCGTCCAGTTTCCCGAGATGATAAAGCCGAAGGACAACGAGTTCATCGTTCGCAAAGCGCGCGCGAGCGCTTTTTTTGGCACTCACTTGATCACTTATCTGGTGCGCAAGAAGATCGATTGCTTACTTATTACCGGCACTAGCACCTGCGGCTGCGTGCGCGGCACCGTGCTCGACGGTTACTCTTTCGGCTATCCGGTGTTTCTGGTCGAGGAATGCGTCTTCGACCGCTCGCGTACCTCGCACCTGGTGAACCTCTTCGAGATGAATGCCAAGTATGCCACGGTCATCCAACTCACAGAAGCGCTGGACTACGTGCACAAGCTCAAGAGAGTGGAAGGCAGAAAAGCGCTGGCCGATTGACACCGGCCAGCGGCCGACGCGGAGTTATCTGAGCTGGAAGACTTCCTTCCAAAGCTTCTCGTATTTGGGAAATTCTTTTACCTCGTTCGCCGCGAGCATGTAGATGGTTGCGGGCCGCGTTTTTTCTTTGGGCTCGACGTTAGGGTGGGCGGGTGTCTCTCCTGCTTGCGCGTAGGCTTGTTGTCCCTCCTCGCTCACGGCCCAGCGCGCCCACAGCAGAGCTGCATTGGGGTGCGGCGCACCTTTGAGGATCGCCACACTGCCGCCGACCTCGCCTACCCCCTCGGTCAACAGTGCCTGGATAGGCGCGCCCTTTTTCACCCTCGGAGGAAAATGATGCGAGTAGCAGGTGAGGCAAACCGGCGCCTGGCCGGCAACGAGTAGCTCGACAAGTTGGGAGTGTCCCTTGTGGAACTCGACTCCATTGGCCGCGATTTTCTTTAGCAGCTCGACGGCTTTTTCGTCGCTCTTGTATTTGCGTTTGGCGAGGCCCATCAAGAGCTGGAAATCACGCGGCTCCGCGATCAGTTTTCCTTTCCACTTCGGGTCGGCGAAATCCTCGAACTGCTTGGGTTCGTCGCCCTTCTTGAGCAAGCCCGTGTTCCAGCCGGCAATAAAAAATTGCGTATCGGTTGCGATCCATTCCGTTCCTTTGAGCATGGCTGGGTAAGCGGCGGCCTCGGGCACCGCGAGCGGCGCCAGAAGATTTTGCTCCGTCAGCTGCGCCAGATAGCCGGGAGTGCCGCCGAACACGTCCCCGATAACCCTGCCACCGCGCTGCTCCGCGAGCACGCGTGCAACCAGCTTGTCAGAGGTTGCATCGATGTGATTGACCTGAATAGCCGGAAATCGTTTTTTGAAGATCGGCAAGAGTATCTCTTCGGAGCGCGCCGAAAGCGCGATGTACAGCGTGAGCTGGCCGCCTTCTTTCTTGGCTCTTTCATAGACCTGGTCAAGGCTCTCGGCCGCAGCGGCTGGCGCGGTGGGAGCGGAGGCGGCTAGTGCGCCGCCAATCCCCGTAAAAAAAACGAGCAGCCCGGACAGCCCGAGCACCTGAATGAAAAAAGTCAATCTGGTTTTGTTCATCGAAACCTCCGTCAGAGTGAATTGGTCCGCTGCCGTGTCGCCATGCTCGAGGCTCCCTCACGTCCTCGCGTCATGGCGTTTGCAGCTAGCTGTCATTTCTACCACCAGGAGAATTTTTCTGCGGCTTGCGGGGCCGATTCACCGTAAAGGTTCAACCGAGGTGCAACCCCGACAAAAGCAAAGCGCGTCCCGGCATCCTGAGACGTCAATCCATGTCTACCTTCACGCCGTGCTTCGCGCATTCCTCCGCGTACATTTTTCTCATCGAGTCGTCTTCATCCTCGAACTCAATCTGCTCGATGCCTTTTTCTTCCTTCTGCACGGCCGTGTTGGCGTGCAGGGCGACGAATTTACACGGCTGGTTGCCGGTATTGTAATGCTGGTGCCAAGTGCCGGCCGGCGGCGAGATGCAGGTGCCTTCGTGCCAGTCATATCTTTGCGGCTTTTCCCCTTCGTTCCACATGAGCGTGTACCCGGTGGAATCAAGCAGAAAGACGTGAGCGCCGGGACCATGGCGATGCGCTTTCTTATAGCGGCCGACCGGGAACTGCGAGACGTGTGCCAGCATGGCGCTACCGGACATGTGAATGTACATGTTGCGGGTGCCCTTGCCGCGCTTCTCGCGCGGTACGAGATTGATTTTGCGAATGTCAGGAATGAAGTTGGAATGAAGAATACCGCCGTAATATTCGGTGAAATACTGTCCCTCCTTCGCAAAGAACTCGGGATCACCGGGATCGAAGCGGTCGTTGAACATGTAGTTGGTGTGGTAGATGAATTCCGGATCGCGGAAAAGCTCGAAAGCCACCGGCTGGCTGGTCAGCGCGAAGTACCGGCAAGGCTCGGATCCGCTGGCGTTGTGATGCTGGTGCCAGGCGTTCAGCGGAATGGCAAACGTGCTGCCTCTTTCCCATTCAAACATTCGCTTGGGCGTGCCTTCGTACCAGATCGTGGTCGCACCGCGCCCGGCGGCGACAGTGATGATCTCTTCATAGAGCTGGCGCTGCGGTCTCATACTTTTGCCCGGAGCGATCTCGGCGATGTACGCGTCAGCGACCATCTGATCGGAAAAGGTGCAGATGGCGCCGAAACAGTCTTTACGCTTCCAGTAGCCGAGCTCTTGGGTCCGCACGTCCTGGACGAAAGCTCCGCCGATGATCGGTACTCCTTCGGACTCGATCCATTTTTTGTAGGGGCTGTACTTGTCCAACATGAATTGCACGTAGGGATGAACTGCAAATTCTTTAACGGGTCCGGCCATGGCGCCAAGCTCCTCAGATGAAGTTGGCTCGACGTTACTGCCGGTTTGGAACGGCTGTCAACCGGTTTCGCGCCGTGGAACACTGAAAATCGTTCACTCGTCGAGGTTCGGGCGCCGGCGTGTCGGTGCGCGACATTGCGACAAGCGCCACTGGTGTTCTCGATGTTTGAGGCCGTTTTTGCCGTGCGGGAATCGGGTTCGCTCCTTGACAAGAAAATTTCACTGCGATAGATGAAACAAAAATTTCATGGCCGGTATCAAAGAGATTCTGACCAAAGTCAAATCACTCAACGGCGCGCAGCGTAGGCTCGGTAATTATCTGCAAAACGATAGCTCGGCTTTGCTGCTTTCTAACGTCAACGATTTGGCCCAGGCAGTGGGTGTCAGCAAAGCGACGGTCGTGCGCTTCGCCAAGACTTTGGGGTACGCGGGTTTCCCGGAGCTTAAGCGTGACCTTCAGAAGGAGATGCGGCGCAAGCTGCGCGCGGCGGACCGAATGAAGGAGACTTTCGCCGAACTGGGCGACGATGAAAATATTTTTGCCAAGTTGATCAAGCGCGATATTCAGTTGCTGCAGGAAACTCTGCGGGCGGGGTCTTTAACGGATTTTCACAAGGCGGTAGAAGTCATATTGCACGCGCGCAAGGTTTTTCTCATCGGGCTCAACGCTTCAACGGCGCTTGCTTACATACTCTATTTCAGGCTGGTGCGTGTTAAGAAGGACGCGCATTGGATCTTTTTGACCGGCGGCACTTCGCTGGTGGAGCAGCTCGCATTCATGGACGCGGCCGATGTCCTCGTTGCCATCGATTTTCTTGAGGTGCCGCGCGAGGTGCAGGTCGCGATGCAGCACGCCAAGAAAGTTGGCGCGCCGATTCTCGGCATCACCGACTTTCCGGCTTCGCCGATTGCGAAAGCCGCCAACGTGTGCCTTTATGCGAAGCGCGGGTTGCACTCTTCAGTTAATTCGCTGACGCCGGCTTTCTCGCTGGTGAATGCATTGGCGATTGCCGTTGGTTGGGCAAAAAAGTCGGACTCGATCAAAGCGCTGACGGATCTCGACAGATTATTGGAAGAACGCGGGCTTTAACGAGCCCAGTTCAATCTTTCCCAAGAAAGATATAAGGAGAACTTTATGGCAACAAAATTGAAATTCGGCCTGCTCTTACCGCACTTTGGCGAACATGCTTCGGTGGAGAAATGCATCGAAGGCTCGAAAAAAGCCGAAGCGTACGGATTCGATTCAGTGTGGGTCAGGGATCACCTGGTCTTTGAGCCGCACGGCATGGAAGGCGAAGATAATACACACATCGAAGGATTGTTGATGCTGGCGGCAATTTCGTCGGTCTGTAAAAAACTCACGTTAGGCACCGGCACCGTGATTTCGCACCGCCATCCGATCCACCTGGCTCAGGCGATGGCCGGTTTGAGCAACCTTTGCGACGGCAAAGTGATCATGGGGATCGGACTTGGCACGTTCAAGCATGAATTCGAAGCAGCGGGGTTTAAGGGCAATACGCTGCAAGATCGGGCGGAGCTTGCAAGAATCAATTCGGAACTTTGTCGCCGTCTGTGGAAGGGTGAGAAGGTGACCTATAAGGATCGATTCTTTGATTTTGCCGATGTTGAACTGAAGCCGACGCCCAAAAAATCGATTCCAATCTGGTATGGCGGCGGAACTCCTGCTTCCGCGCGCCGCGCCGCGGAATATTGCGACGGCTGGATGCCCGGGCGCATTCCGATGCTGACCTTTATCAAAATGGTCGGTTATCTGCGCGAGCAGTACAAAGCGCAGGGAAGGCCCATGGGGACCGTCGGCGCAATCCCGATTGTCAGCATCGACAAAGATCTCGACACCGCCCTCAGCAAGGTCAACACGCCCGGCTTGATCAAGGAAGGTAACAACCCGAGCAAGAAGACCTGGGTCAACTACGGCAACTTTAAAACCTACGAAGATATCCGCGGTCTGCTTTTAGCCGGTAAGCCGGAAGATGTCGTCAAGGACACCAAGGAATACGAAAAGAACGGTCTCGACCACATCGTTTACGATTTGCGCTTTCGCTTCGCCGATTGGTTTCAGCAGATCGATTACTTGGGCAAGGAAGTACTGCCGGCGCTCAGAGCGTAAAAACCGTTCAAATCGTTTCGACCGGAATCAGACGGTTTGAACTGTTTGAACGGCTTAAACGTTTTGAACCCTTTTTAATTTAGGAGTTCGCATGCGGACAGAAAAAGTCAATTTTTACAGCGAAGGCATAAAGCTTGCCGGCGTGCTTTACCTGCCGGACACCGATCAGGGCAAGCCGTTTCCCGGCATCGTCCAGGGTCCCGGTTTCCTCGGCCTCAAAGACGCCAAGCACTACATCATGATGTTTGAAAAACTCTGCGCCGCCGGCTACGCCTGTTTGTGCTTCGATTACCGGGGCTGGGGCGACAGCGAAGGCGGCGAACGCGGGTGGGTGGTGCCGAATTGGCAAGTCGCAGACATCCGCAGCGCGCTCAGCTATCTGGAAACTCGCTCCGATGTCGATGCCGATCGCCTCGCCACCTACGGCTCCGGCGGTACCGGCGGCGGCAACGCCGTTTACGTCGCCGCCATCGACTCGCGGGTCAAATGCTGCGTCAGCTATCTCGGCGTCAGCAGCGGCCGCGAGTGGCTGCACTGCATGCGCCGCGAGTACGAATGGGTCGACTATTTGAAGAGTATCGCCGAAGACCGGAGACAACGGGCGCTCACCGGCAAAGGCGCCATCGTCAGCGCGCGCGAAGGCGGTATTATGGTGCAGACTCCGGAGCGCCAGACCACTGCCATCAAGAAAGACGTTGCGGACAAGATCCCCGACGCCATGCCGCTCGCCTGCGCCGAAGCGATCCTGGAATACAGCCCGATCGACGTGGTTCACAAGATTTCACCGCGCGGCGTGCTATTCATTGCGGTCGAAGGCGACGCCGTTACCCCGGAGCAGCAGTCTTTTGATTTATACGAAAAAGCCGGCGAACCCAAGAAACTGGTACTCTACAAGAAAACCACTCACTACGGCATCTACAACGATTACTTCGAGGACGTCGCAGCCAACATCATCGACTGGTACCACCGGCATCTCAAGTACTACAAAGTCGAAATTGCCGAGAAGAGATAGGAGCTTTTTCATGAACAGGATTTCGTTCGGCGTGAGAGTGCCGAATTCAGGACCGCTCTCAAGCATCGAGAATATTGTCAACGCCGCCAAGACTGCAGAAGACTTGGGGTTCGACGCGATCTGGGTGCATGACCATGTGGTCTGGAGCACCGAGATGCACCGCCATCACATCTCCTCGGGAGCCTTTGAAGCGATCACTGACTCACAGGAAGCCAATTTCTTCGAAGCCACCACGATGCTGTCGTACCTGGCGGCGGAAACCAAGAAGATCGTTTTAGGCGTGGCGTGTTTGGTGATGCCTTGCCGCAATCCGATTTATGCAGCGAAGCAGTACTCGACCCTGGATCATCTCGCCAACGGTCGCGTGCTCGTCGGCGTCGGGCTCGGCTCCAAGGCGACCCGCGAGTCGGATGAGTTCGGCGTCTTCGGCGTACCGTATGATCGGCGCGGCGACCGCACCGATGAGTATATCCAGGCGATGAAAGCGATCTGGACCCAGCCGCTCGCGTCTTACAAAGGGGACTTCATCGAGTTCAAAAACGCCGAAGTCTATCCGAAGCCGGTGCAGAAACCTCATCCGCCTGTCTGGATCGGCGGCTGGATGAAACTCGCCGCCAAGCGGGCCGGCAAATACGGCGAAGGCTGGATTCCCGGTTGGCTATCGCCCAAAGAGATGAAAGTCGGCTGCGGTATCCTGGCCCAGACCGCGCGGGACAACGGGCGCGATCCGTCGAAGATCACCATCGCGGTCGAAAAGCTCGCCACCATCGCCAAAACGCGTGATGAGGGCCTGAATCTCGCGATGCCGACGCTCAAGACCAGCAGCGAAAGCTACGAGCGCGACATCGATAGCATGCAGTTTGCTCTCGACCGGCATATCTTCGGCTCAGTGGATGATGTGCGCCGGCGCGTCGACGAATTCATCGAAAATGGCGTGCAGCACTTCGAGCTCAAGATTATCTATCCAACCATGGATAGCTTAAACCGGCAGATGGAACTCTGGGCGGAAAACATCCTGCCCAAGTACAATTAAAAACACGGGAGTGATGGAGTATTGGAGTAACGGAGTGATGCTGTAAGACAACCCCCAACACTCCAATACTCCACCACTCCATGACTCCAATTACCTGCTTATGAACCTTTCATTTCTACTAAACGGCAAGGCTCAAGAGCTTGACTGCGAGCCGCAGGAGACTCTCGCCGAAGTTCTGCGCAATAGGCTCAACTTGAACGGCACCAAAATTTCCTGCGAAGTGCAGGTTTGCGGCGCTTGCACCGTTTTGGTAGACGGCGTGCCGGTGAGCGCCTGCACTTTTCTGGCCTATGAGACGCGCGGCAAAAATGTCATCACCATTGAGGGCTTGGAAAAACCGGATGGCACGCTCCATCCGCTCCAGCAGGCGTTTATCGATGAGTTTGCCTTTCAGTGCGGCTACTGTACGCCCGGCATGATCATGTCGGCCAAAGCGTTGTTGGACGAAAACCCCAAGCCGACGCGCGACGAGATCATTCATTACATGGACGGCAACATCTGCCGGTGCACGGGATATGTGCCGATTGTTGCTGCCATCCAGCGCGCCGCAGACGTGATGGCGAAGGAGTCGAAAAAGTGAGCGCCGAGAAAAAAAGCGATTTTCACGTCGTCAATCATTCGCTGCCGCGCCGCGATGGGAGGGTCAAAGTCACCGGCAAAGCCCAGTATGTGGCCGACTTAAAGCTCATCGGCATGGCCTACGCCAAAGTTTTGCGCAGCCCTTACGCCCACGCGAAGATTATCGCGATCGACAAGTCACGCGCCGAAGCGCATACCGGAGTTTATTGTGTGGTGACCGGATTCGACCTCGAAGGGCTCAATCCGTATTACGGGCATGCGGTCAAGGACCACCCGCTGCTGGCGATCGAGAAGGTCCGTTATGCCGGCGAACCGGTGGCTGCGGTAGTGGCCACGGATGAACGCACTGCATTCGAGGCTCTGGAGTTGATTGACGTCAAGTACGAAGAGCTAAAAGGGGTCTTTACGCCGCAGGAAGCGATGGCGAAGGACGCGCCGCTCCTGCACGAGAGGAAGTTCGAAGCGGGTGCGCTACGCGGCTTCGAGGGCGACGTGACCGCCGGCAAAGGCGCGAATATCTGCCAGACTCACAAAATCCAGTGGGGCGACGTCGAAAAGGCCTTCAACGGAGCCGCGGCGGTTGTCGAGGGCGACTACTACTTTCCAATGACATACGCCTACGCCATGGAACCCTACGTCGCTATCGCCGAAGTCAACGACCAGGGGGTGACGATTTACTCCTCCGCGCAGCATCCCTTCATGGTGCGCCATGATTTGAAATCGGTTTTTAACCTGCCGGTGAGCGCGGTGCGCTTGATCGTGCCTTTCGTCGGGGGCGGCTATGGCAGCAAGTCCTACACGAAAATCGAGCCGCTGGTCGCCGCCTGTGCATGGAAAGCGAAGCGGCCGGTAAAGCTTCAACTCACGGTCGAAGAGGCCATGCTGACCACGCGCAGCGACGATGCCTATACTTGGATGCGTACGGCGGTCGATAAAGACGGCAAAATCATCGCACGGCAGGCGAAGATTTTGATGAACACCGGCGCCTACGCCGAAAACAGTCCGCTGGTTGTTGAGAAATCGACCAACCGCTGCGTCGGTCCCTACGCGATTCCCAACGTGTTGATCGAAAACACGTCGTACTACACCAACACCGTGCCGGCCAGCTCGTATCGCGGGTTCGGCTGCGCGCAGGTCACTCTGCCCGGAGAGTCGCAAATCGATGAGCTGGCAAAAAAAATCGGCAAAGATCCCTACGAGTTTCGTTTGGCCAACGCGGCCAAACCGGGCGAGCAATTTTTTCCCGGCATGCGTCCGTTCGACGGTACCTTGAAAGAAGATCTCGACACCGTCGCGAAAGCGGTCGGCTGGACCCAACCCTTGCCGAAAGGGCACGGCCGAACGGTCGCTTGCTCGGGCAGCGACGCCGGCGCTTATCCGCTCACTTCCACGGCGATCCGCGTCCATGCCGACGGTTCCGTCACGATCATGACCGGCAGCACGGAATTGGGCCAGGGAAGCCACACGGTGTTGCCGCAGATCGCGGCAGAGGAGCTTGGCGTTCCCTTCGACAAAGTCCGCGTCGTCTCGTCCGACACAGCGATCACGCCTTACGACCGCTCCACGGGCGCGAGCCGGACAACCACGCTCATGGGCAGTGCGGTGCTCGACGCCAGTCGCGAAGCGATCCAGCAAATGGTAGTCATGGCCGCCGACGTGCTCAAAGTCAAAGCCGAACAGATCGAAGTCGTGCGCGGCGGCGTGCGCTGCGGCGAAGCCCAATTAAGCTGGTCGGAGGTCATCAGCAAGTTCTACGCCTTGCCGGACGGCGAAGTGATCGGGCGCGCTTATATTCGCAAGGCGGGAAAGTTTGCCGCGCTGCCGGTCTTCTGGGAGACGGCGGCGACCGGATGCGAGATTTCCGTCGACGAGGACACTGGAAAAATCACCATGGAGAAACTCGCCACTGTCGGCGATGTCGGCTTGGCGATCAATCCTGCGCTCGCCGAGGGACAAGATATCGGCGCCGCGACTATGGGCATCGGCACCGGGCTATTCGAAGAGCTGGTGTACGAAGGACCGCAGCTCGTTAACGGTTCGATTTTGGATTATCGCCTGCCGCGGTTTTCCGATTTGCCGAAGGCGGTCGAGCTCCACCTGGTGCAGAATCAGGACGGCGTTGGCCCGTACGGCGCCAAAGGCGGCGGCGAAGCGTCATTGAATTCCATGGCCGCTAATATCGCCAATGCGGTCGATAGCGCCGTCGGCGTGCGCATTCGCCAAGCGCCACTCACGCCCGAACGGGTTTGGCGCGCCCTAAAGGATAAGAATGTTCAAGGCTCAAAGGTTTAAAAGTTCAACGAGCATGTGGCCCGGCCGCCCTAGAACCTTGAACCTTTGAAAACATTGAACGAGACATTTTTATGATGCCACTACGAAGATTCGCGATTCACCAACCGAAAACCATCGCGGAAGCCTCCCAGATGCTCGCCGGATTCGGCGAGAAGAGCCGGCTCTATGCCGGCGGCACCGAGCTGTTGCTGGCGATGAAGCACGATCTGCTCCGGTACGCGCATTTGGTCGACGTCAAAACGATTCCGGAATTGAATAGGATCGTGGCGCACAATGGCGCCTTGCACATCGGTGCCACCGCCACGCATCGAGCGATCGAGCGTTCGGCAGTCGTGAAGCAAACGTTGCCGGTTTTGGCGCAAATGGAAGCGACCGTCGCCAACGTGCGCGTGCGCGCGAGCGGCACGCTGGGCGGTAATCTCTGCTTCGCCGAGCCGCACTCCGATCCCGCGACTCTGCTCACCGCTCTCGGCGCCAAAGCGCACGTGCAAGGCAAAGCCGGAATGCGGAGTGTGGGGGTTGACAAGCTCATCACCGGCGCTTACGAAACATCGCTCGAGAACGATGAGCTGCTTGCGGCGGTCGAAATTCCGGCTTTGAGCAAATCGCAACGCGCCGCCTATTTAAAATTTCAACTCAAGGAACGCCCGACGTTGGGCTTGGCATTGGTGGTCGATGTCGACGGCGACACCATCAAAAAAGCCACCGCCGTGGTCGGCAGCGTCAGCGCGGTGCCGACACAGTCGGACCAAGCCAATCAACTCCTCGTCGGTCCGAGAGATCGAGTGGAAAAACAGTTGGCGGATGCCGGCAACGCGCTCGCACAGGCGGCGGACCCGGTCGACGACCTTGAAGGTAGCGCCGAGTACAAGCGTCATTTGATCGGCGTGTTTTTGCGCCGAGCCTTTGTCCAGGCGCTTGGATAAAAATTCGCTCTCGGACGGCCCGGAGACACTGCCCTGCGCACCTGGCTGCGGTTTCGTGTTGTCGATTTGTCTGCCGCGAACCTCACGATGGCGTATCTGGCAAATTCCTGCGTTGTTTTTCTCAAGGTGTCATGTTCGGGCAGTGTTGAATTAGCGAAAAGATGTCTCATTTTGTTCGGGATGACAGATCTTTTCCGATGCGATTCGAAAGGAACTGAAGCCGAACCACTACCCATGTTCGAAAGACTTGCCGAAAGCTTGTGCAGCGGTCGCTCATATGGATAGAATCAGGAACATTTCTGGCTCGTACGTGAATCGCATTTCCCGGAGGTGGTCATATGGATATCATCGGGAAGTTCGCTGCACGGCTAATCGCGGATCTAACGTGGCTGGTCCAATGGGCCATAACCAACTGGACCATCACGCTGGCTATTCTTGTGTTGTTGATTTATTGGGCGGGCAGACAAAGACGGCTGGATCGCCACCATCTCTGATGAGCACATTGGTCGGCGGCCAGCACTCCCTGGGATGTTTGACGGTCGCTTTGGTTGGTGCGTGAACTTGTGCGCTGGGCGGCCGCCACTCGCTAGGTGTGAAAAATGGCCGGTGAGAAGATAGCAAACGGTATTACCTTCCGGATTCGGCATACCATGATGCTCGTGAGCGATCTCGATCGCAGCCTTGATTTCTACACGCGGCTGCTCGGCATGGATGTACAGCGCATTCGCCTCGTGCCTGACAAAAACGAACGAGTCGGCTATCTTGGTTACGGCAGCGAGGACGAATTTCCGGGGTTGGAACTCATCGAGACTGGCGGCCCACGCCACGTCGAAAAAATGCCAAAATGGCACGGACACGTCGCCCTTTATGTTTCCGATCTCTATCCGTTGAGTGCAAAGCTTAAAGCTGCAGGCGTCAAATTCACTCTCGGCCCGCAACCCAATCGTCCCGGCAGCCAAGATCACGTTGCGTTTATCGAGGACCCGGACGGCTACACTCTGGAGCTTACCGAGCGCCACTCGAAAAGCGGCCCGCCGGTGAGAATCAGTTGACGTCAGTCGGTTGCTCCTGCGGCCTGAAGAATTGCGACCGCTTGAGTATGCTTTCCCAGACGCGCAAGGGTAAGCGCGGTTCGGCCTCGCAAATCGCGATCGTTCAAGCGCGCACCTGCGGCGAGTAAATCCTTGAGTATGGTTGTGTCGCCCATGGCCGCAGCGATCCGCAGCGCAGTCACACCGCCCGCCTCTTGGTTCACGTCAGCGCCCGCATCGATCAAAGCTCTTACGGTCAGAAGATGAGCGCCACCGGCAGCCATCATCAGCGGCGTCACGCCAGTGTTTAATCCTGCTGCATTTACGTCAGCGCCGGCACGAATCAGCGCCTTCACGGTCTCGCTATGGCCTCGGCTCGCCGCCGCGTGCAACGGAGTGGTATTTGAACCATCTCGGTTGTTCGGCTCAGCGCCACCATCGACCAAGCACTGAACGGCGGCGGTGTAGCCGTCCCAGGCGGCCAACTGCAGAGCCGTTTCGCCGGCATCATTGCTCGCCGTCGGATCGGCTTTGAAGGCGAGCAAGAGCTTAAGCGCGTCGACATCGCCGCGACGGGCAGCGATCGCGAGCGCGCGATTGCCGTTCTCTAGTTCGAGGTCAACCGACGCGCCTCCTTCCAGCAATGCGCGAGCGCTCGCGAGATGGCCGCCAATGATCGCCGCGCCCAACGGCGATAGCCCGCCAATGGTAAAATTGAGATCCGTTCTCTCCGCCACGAGTTGCTTGACCCGCTCTGTATCGCCGGCTGCAGCCGCGGTCATGATTGCGCGTTGCGCCGGATCAAAGGTGCCGATCACGGTTGCGCAGCCGGCGAGTTGAATGGCGCAACAGAGACCAAGAAATCGTCGCCACAATCGATGCCGCAGCAACATATCGCTTGGTTTTAACTCCGATGTAAAATGCCGGCCACAGCCCCGGCGGCCGAAATTTCATGCCAGTTGGCATAACGGCTGATGCGCGCGTGCCGTTGATCGACCCGATTCCAGGGACAATCGATCAAGGCGACCGGCAATCTCATTTGAGCCACCAGATATTGCGCCATCGGCAAAGAATCCTCTACCGCCCAGCAAAACCGATGCGTCGCCAACTCAGCCAAGCTAATGGCGCTCTTGTTGTCCGGCGGAAAACGCGAGTATTTGTCGACCACGGTGAAAGAGCTGTGCGTGATCCGATGTTTGGCTAACCAAGCGAGCGACACTTCGATGGTTTCCGGCGGTCTGCCGGTTACGATCGCAATTTCAAATCCCTGCTTGCGCCATTGCTCAAGCACGCCGATCGCTCCATCGACCGGCGTCATGCTCAGCAGCTCATCCGGCCGATGGACCAAGCGATACAGTTCGTCGCGCTCCGCGGCCGTCAAGCCGCACGAGCGCCCGACATCGAAGTCGGTGAGCTGTTCGTAGGCGATCCGCTTGCCGAACTCGCGCTCTACGATCATGAGAAAATGGCGCGCCGCGTGGCACAGCACGTCGTCAAGATCGATGTAAATGGTCCGCGAAGCGTCGATCATAGCGGCCGGCTCGAGCTAGTCGAGAATCGCCTTCAAGCGCTGAATCAGCTCTTTGCGCAATTTGTGCGTTTGTCCCGGTTGATACAGAGTCGTTTTCCACTGCGCCACGTCGAACGGAAGTTTCTCCACCGGCGTCGAGCAGATATGAACACAAGGCTTTTTTAACGCATGGGCAAAACCCGCCTCGTAGAGCACGTTAGGTTTCGATTCGGAAAGGTCCACGATAACCGCAACCGATTTGCGAATCATTCGATGGATTTCGTCCACAACATTGCCTTGAAATTCGCGCCGGTCGACCCGATCGCAGACGGCGTCAACCTGCTCCGCCGCGTAGGTCATGGCGACAAAAAACACATCCTCGTATTGCGGCGCAAACGGCATCGCCGCAAAGACCAGTTTCTGAATCTTGGTCACCTCCGACGGATCGCTGCGGGGTTTTTCGCGCTGAATTTCAGCTTCAAGCGCGGGGATGAGGCCATCGAGGGTAACCACGCCTCTGGACGGAAGGCTTCGTTTTAAACTCGGGATGACGACGAAGGCGGCGTCCGCTCTGGCGGTGTCCTGATAGAGCTGCGCCTGCCGGCTGGCTTCGGTGGTCAAACCGGGGAAATCCCAACGCCGAGTTTCGACGATGAATTGGCGTCCGTCGGGCCCATAGACAATGAAATCGGGCGCCAGTCCGCCCATCGCCCTTTCCCGGGCGAACTTGAATCCTGCTTCACGTAAGCGCTCGGCGATCGCTTCGTCGAGGTCTTGCGGCGGTGCGTCTGTCATGGCGGTTCTAATCCGCGCTCGGGTGCGGGACGCCGGCACTAAATTTAGGCGACCCGATGAATCCCGGCATTTTAGCCGAATCTGCCGATCTGCAAAACCAGCCGGCCACTGCTGCCGTCAATTTCCAAATGGGCATTCTGCAGAAAGAGTCGTCCCAATATACCGACGATGTCGGCGTTTTGCTCGCTGCTTTTCTCACGCAGGGATGGCACCGCCACGCATTCCATGACCTGCTCGAACAGGCCGGCAGTTCCGCTCGCCGCCGTTGCCGGCAGTATCAGCTTGGCGCAGTATCGCTGGAGCGTACCGTAGCCGTGAATCCCGTGAATCTGCTTTGCGCCCAGTGGCCGAAGCTGCAGCGCTTCGGCCACTGCGAGATCGATCATCGCCCCATAGGCGCCGGTATCGAGCAGAAAGTCGCCGCGGATTTCTCGCTGGAGCTCGTCGTCATGCCGTGCCCAAGCACCGGGAATGACCGGTCCAATCGATCTCAGGCGTTCGGCGGTCGAGCTGACATGAATATGGTAGCGCCGCTCAAGCATGTGTACACATCGCTCGCGGACTTCGTGGCGCTCACATCACGTTTTCGAGACGAACTCGCTGCCGCGAACAACGTAGCGATAGGGTTTGCTCTTCCACTTGCCGGCGTAGTCGACACCGATGCGCGGCGTAGCGTGAAACCTCGGAACCGGCTCGCCGTGATCTTCGACGTAGAGAATACCGTCGCACAAATCCGCGCCGTTCAACGAGCGATCGATGGCAAAAGCCTGGCAAAGCTTTCCGGGACCACTGGCTAGATCCCGCAGCTTGTCGAGTTGCCTTCGGCCCTTCATGAATTCAATGCCGGCCACCGGTTCCACGGCTCTGATCAACACGGCCGCCGGATAGTCCTCTGTTTCGGTGACCAGATTCAGCATGTTGTAGAAGCCATAGATGAAGTACACATACGCGTGACCCGCTGGGCCGAACATCACTTCCGTGCGCGCCGTGCGTCCTCTGGAAGCGTGGCAGGCGAGGTCCTGGGGACCAATATAGGCTTCCGTTTCGACGATGCGGCCGACGGCATCGCCTGTCGGATGCTTACGCACCAGGTACTTTCCCAAGAGCTGCCTGGCGACGTCAATCGTAGGTTGTTCGTAAAAAGAGCGCGACAGTTTCACGAGATGCGATGTGAGAAAGGCTTTCTGTCAGGAATGGAGCACTGAAAACGACGATTCAACACCCGGACTTTAACGCGTCTGCGCCAGAAGTCACATGATAGCCGTTCGGCAAAGCCTCTCCGTAAATTTGCTTAGAGAAAATCGGCCAGGATATCCTTTGCTTCCTCCAAAAACTCTCTGGGAACGAGAAATCTAACAGGGATGTTGCGGCCCAAGTTAAAATTCTCGCCCTGCGCAAGATAGGGTATTTCTTCCGCTTCAAGAATCGATTTAATCAGTGGAATCTGACCAGCGTCCGCGATGTTTAGGACTTCGACCAATGCGCCAAACTCCGCCTGCTCTTCAGCGGCTAATTCATCTACCAGCCCGACGTCACAATCGTTACACCTTGTGAAACCCGAGCGGTACTCGGACCTGCAATTTGGACAAAACATTCGTCCCTCTAATCGTCGTAAAAACGGCCGAACTATTTATTATTGTATCTCCTTCACCAGGCTCCAATCCACCAAGCGGCTGAGCGGAATATCCTTGGTTAGTTTCAGCCGTTCCTTGGTGAGTTGCACGTCCAGTTGAACGCCCTTATCCGAGATGATGCCGTCGTCGGTGAACGAGTGGATCGAGGCATCGTACGCTCTGGCGGACTGGGCCGGCGTGATTTTTAGATAATCGGAAAGCATTTGCACGGTTTCGTTGCGGTTTTGCTTCATGAAACGGGTGCCGCGCACCGTCGCGCGCACGACTCTTTTTACTTGTTCCCGCTGAGATCGCAGCGTTTGGTCCATTACCGCGATACCCGACAGCGGCAACTCGATCAAATCTCCCAAATAGACCAGCCGCCGGAATCCTTCGTCTTCGGCCTTGACTGCGAAAGCAACGTCGATTGGCGTTGCATCGATCGCGCCGGCGTGGAGCGCGGCCAATCGCGTTGGACTCTCGCCCGTAACGATGATCTTGACGTCTTTTTCCGGTTCCAAGCCGAAATGGCGTGCCGCCACTCGCGACAAATAGTCCACAGTCCCGGCTACCGAGTCGACACCGATGATTTTTCCCTTGAGATCCTGCGGCGTCTTTATTTCCGGCCGGGCGATCAACACGTGCAGCGGACGGCTGGCAAGACCGACCACCGCTTTGATGGGTACGCCGGTGACCGCTGCGCGCAGCGCAGATCCCCACGCCAGCAGATAGCCGACATCACCAGAGATCAGGGCCTTGACGCCGAGCGCCGGTTGCATCTGAATTTTGTCGACCTCGAGGTTTTCACTTTTGAAGAAACCTTTGCGCATGGCGACAACGACGGGAAACTCGAATAGTCCACGGCTCGGCGTCGCTATATTGATGCGCTCCGCCCGCACCGATGCCACGGAGAGCGGATTCGCCATCAGAGCGAGCATCGACAAACCGATCAATTGAATCGTGGCCAAGCCCCGTTTCGTTTTGAACATGTCGGGGGATTCTCCTTACTCGAGCCGAACGTTTTTGGCAAAGTCGTAGCTTTTGGAGTAAGCGCTCTCGTATCGGCAAACGATTTGATCCTCGTCCCAACCACCGGCGAAGCATTTCCTTAGAAAGGTCATCATCAGATTCCAGGCGTCTTTGGCCGCCTCCTTGCGATAGCGACCCGGCATGGTGTCGTTGAGCCACCCATGCGGCGCGCCGGGATAGATACGAATGTGGCAATTCTTTTTGGCTTTTTCCAATGCGTTGCGAAAGCGCACGACGTCGTCGATCGAAATGATATGATCCGCTTCGCCAAAAATTCCCAATATCGGACAATTCACTCGCGGAATCAGCTCTTCGATCGGCGTCGGCCGAAGCTCGTTGGCGAGCCATTCCTTGCCGCCGATGGCGCCGTAGAGTACGACCGCAGCGGCGATATCGTTGCGCTTCGCAGCGAGCAGGACCGGCTGGCGTCCGGTTTGGCAGACGCCGATAATGCCGATACGCGTTTCATCGACTTCCTTGAGTCGTTTCAAATAGTCAACGGCGCCATTCAAATCGTCCAGCGCGCCGTCATCGGTGAGATCGACTCTTTGCTCGCCGCGCAACACGGCCTTGCGGTCGCCGGTGAAGCGATGAAACAAATCGGGCGCCAAGCCAACGAAGCCTGCTTGAGCCAATCTTGTTGTCAAATCCTTTGTATGTTGATCGATACCGTAACGCTCGTGGAGAATTATCACCGCTGGCCGCTTGCCACGCGCCTTCGGGAAAGCGCGGACGGCGGCAGTGCCGTCACCGTATTTGATCATTCTTGCCGTTTGCGTCAATTGTGTCTGTGCCATTCGCCCTTCCGCGTTGTTCTCTACTACAGATAACGCTTGATTGCGCCAACTGTATCGCCCGCCGAGCGAAAGAGTCAAGGCGACGGTTGTCTCGATGTCGCGGCCGCCCTATATTTGTTTCAATGAATTTTACAGATGGATCCAGCGTCGTCGCCGACTTGACCACGGTGGGCCGCAAAAGCGGGCAACCGAGAACCGTGGAACTTCGGTTGATTTACCAAGGGGGCTGTTTCTTTGCGTCATCGAGCCGGGTGGAAGGCAAGCACTGGTGCCAGAATATGCTGAAAAATCCGGCAGTGGAACTGACGATCAGAGGCGAGAAGCTGTCCTGCATGGCTAAGCGGGTGACTGACGAAAAGCTGCGCCGGCAAATCCTCACGTTGCGCAGTTCACCGCCGCAGATGGATCGGGTGGTCTTCGAAATTACGCCGCGAGCGGATTCACGGATTAAAGATTAAAGATCGAAGACCGCGGAGGCGTTCCTTCACCGGCGGCTAGCTCGCCCTCGGGTACAGCGCGTCCATCATCAATCGTTTGTGGTGCCCGGGGGTGCCGAGATACTGATAGAGCGTGTGCGCGAGCACGCTGTGTGCCATCATCGGGTGGCTATAATCCGTTCCCGGCCCGGCCCAGACCATGTGCGCGTAATTCGTTCCGTGGTAGTAGCCGTCGCTGGCGGTCGCCTTGGCCTCGTGGACTCCGGCACGAGCGTCGATGCCGCTGTCGATCCGCCAGATCGCCTCATAAGTCGCCCAACGCGCCATATCGAGATGGATCGAGATATCGACGCAGTGATCCTGGACGCGCTGAAATCGCCCGATCGGCTGTCCGAAAACGACGCGCGTGCGCGTGTACTCACATGTCATATCAAACACTTCCTGGGTAGCGCCGACCTGGTAGGCGGAGAGAATCGGCAGCGCCTTATCCAGCGCCGCTTCCAAACTTGCCCAGCTCGCCCCGCTCGCTCCGAGCAGCTGATGCGGCACTACGACAACCTTGTCGAAGCGCACTTCGGCCATCGAGACCAGAAAGCCGATGTGCGGCCTTATGGTGACGCCGGGACTCTTGGCGTCCACCGTGAGAAAAACCACTTTGCCCTCTTCGGTGCGCGCGGCACAGAGAAAGCTGGTCGCCGCTTCCGCGTCGAAAACAAAGCGTTTGGTGCCGCTCATGATGTAGCCACTAGCAGTTTTGCTGAGACGAGTCTCGACCGCTTCCGCTCCCCAATGAGCGGATTTGTCGGTGATCGCGGGCACGACGATCGCCGAGCCGTCGCAAATCTTCGGCAGCAGCGCTTTTCTCTGTTCTTCCGTGGACGCTTCGAAAATCATCTGCGCGCTGAGCACGCCGGAGGTGAAAAGCGGTCCCGGCACCGGCCCATGCCCGAGCGCTTCGAACACCACGGCGCAATCCATCATCGACACCCCGGAACCGCCGTACTGTTCGGGCAGCATCATACCAAGCCAGCCGATCTCGGCGGCTTTCTTAAGGAGCTGCGGCTGAAAGGTCTGCTTGTTCTTGTACCACTGGGTCATCTCGTGCGGCGGAACCTCGGCTTTGACGAAGTCGTGCGCAACCTTTTTAAATTCTTCCTGGGTTTCGGTCAGCGATAAGTCCATCGTGTTCTCCTAGCCTTGGAACGATTGGAACTTCGGAACGACTGGAACGAGAACGTCCGCCCTGTTCCAAAGGTTGCAACGGGTTCCAAGTGTTCCAATCGACCTGGAAGCCTTTCATGTGGGTTAGTCGGTCTCCGGCGCCTTTTCTGTGGTCGGCCGGCCGAGTCCGAGCCGGCGAGCGAAGATCAAACGGTCGGTATCGAGCGTGCCGCCGCCATGCAACTGGCCCGGGCCGGTGCGCACGGCGTATTCGAAATCGACCACTTCATGCACGGATAGATTTTGCTCCAGTGCGTCCGCCCCCATGATCGCTTGCAGCCGCTCGCCATTGCGCAGTCGTAGCATGCGCTGGTAGTAGCGCTGCTGCGGGCCGCCGTAAGGATGCGGCTTTTTAGCGAAGCGGCGCCAATAGATCAGTTGGTTGAAGCGCCGCAGCGTATTCAGTTCGATCGTCATATCGGCGATCAGGTCGCGCACGCGCGGGTCTTCCATCAGCGGCTTGCCTTCGACGTGCGTGTTACGGCAGTACTCGACGACGCGTTCGACCAGCGGGTCGGCGGCGATGCGGCCATCGCCGCCGTGTTCGAGCTCCATGTGGGTGCTGGCGACCTTCCAGCCGTTGTTCTCGCCACCGATCAAGTATTTCGCCGGTACCCTTACGTTATCGAAGAAGACGGCGTTCTTGATGCCCATCATCATATGCATATGCTGAATCGTGATGCCGGGCAGATTGGCCGGGATGTGCAGCCAGGCGAGGTTTTCGTGGCGCTTGCCGCCGGGGTTGGTGCACACCAGCGTCCAGAGATAATCGGGCGGCAAATGATGGCCGACCATGACCTTCTGGCCGTTGACGACATAGTGGTCGCCGTCGCGAATCGCCTTGGTTTGACAGTTGGCGATGTCACTGCCGCCGTGAGGCTCGGTCAGCACCTGCCAGACGCAGATTTGCGCGCGCGTGATCGCCGGTAGAAACTCGGCTTTTTGTTCCTCCGTGCCCCAGCGGATCAACACCGGCGCGACGATGCGCGCCAACGTGTAGAACACATGCGAAAGATTCAGGCCGTATTTGAATAGCTCGGTTTCGAGCACCAGCTGGTGATCCACCGTCAGCTCGGCGCCGCCGTATTTCTTTGGATAGATCGGAAAGAGCCAGCCTTTGGCGCCCAGTTTCTCGGCCAGGCCGCGCCGGAACTTGTATTCCTCATCATCCTCGCGCGTTGACCACGACGCCGACCAGCGCAGGTGTTCGTGGCCTTTGAACTGCTCGGCCATCCAGGCGGCGACTTCTTTGCGAAAGTCGACAACCTGCGGTGGATCCGCTGAAACATTAAAATCCATGGCTCACTCCTTTTTTTCTCGTCCAGCTTCTCGGGTTGAGAATCCGACGTACGCCAGACGCTTAAATGAAAATCTTATATCACTCCACTTTCTCGCAATTGTTTTACCGCCTTGCCGTCATAGCCCAATTTCGTCAGCACTTCTTCCGTATGTTCGCCCAGCAGCGGCGCCGGCCGGAAAAATTTTGGCGGAGTGTCCGACAGGTTAATCGCGCTGCCGACTAGCTTGCTCACGCCCATTTTGGGATGGGTGATTTGTTTGGGAATGCCGAGATGCTTGACTTGGGGATTGTCAAAAACCTCATGGATCGTGTTGATCGGCGCGTTGGGAACACTGCTCGCATCGAGTCTCGATAGCCAATAGTCGCGCGGTTTTTTGCCGAACTGCGCGCGCAGTATCCGGACGATCTCCTCGTGATGATCCGTGCGAAGCTTGCGATTTTCGAAGCGCGCGTCGCCGATCAGGTGGTCGAGTTCCGCGGCTTTGAGCAGGCCTTCCCAGGCTTCGTTGTGGCCGGAAAGATGGACCATGAACGGTTTGCCGTTGCAATCGATTAGGCTGTAAATTCGCCCCTTGGGAAAATTTGTACGCGAGACCGCCTCGCCGCCGTTCAAATAATCGGCTACGTGGGACTCGATGAACGCGATCGCCACTTGCAGCAGCGACACGTCGATGAATTGGCCGCGACCGGTTTTTGTCCGCGCCAAGAGTCCCGCCATGACGCCGTGAGCGGCGAAAATCCCTGCGGCATGATCGACGAACGACACGCCGGCAACTTTCGGATCGTCAAGATCGGTGACCAGGCTCATCATGCCGCTCAACGCTTGCCCGATCGTGTCGAAGCCCGGCTTGTCGCGGTATGGCCCGCTCTGTCCGTAGCCCGAGATGGAGCAGTGGATCAACTTCGGATTCAGCTTTGCCAGCTCGTCGTAGTCCAGCCCCAACTTGGCTCTCGTGGGCGGGCGAAAATTTTCCAGAAAAATATCCGCCGTCGCCAAAAGCCGGCGCACGATCTCGCCGCCTTTTTTCCGGCCGAGATCGAGGGTGACGCTCTTCTTGTTGCGGTTAAGCGCGCGAAAACTGGGTCCGTAGCCTTCGTACTTGGGATTGCGCCCGCGGTGGGTGTCGCCGCCGTCAGGCAGCTCGACTTTGATCACTTCGCAACCGAGGTCGCCGAGGAGGCTGCTGGCGTAGGGACCCGCGACGTGGCCGCTGACGTCGATACAGGTAAATCCTTCCAGTGCTCCGGTGATCATTATCGATCTGATACCGTTGGTTTAGAGAAAGCAGCCAGACTTACCATCACTCCGCATCATTCCCGTGATCGCAGCGTGGCCGCGGTGTCGAAAAGGTTAGCAGTTCACTTATCGCAATCAAAAAAAGTTTTCCAGCCGGTGACAATGGGAGCTCGCCGCGAAGACCCGGACTGCACCTAGACTATCACTGGAACTTCCCGATCTGAGCCTCCGGGGTGAAACAACGCTTCCGGCTTGCTCGCGCGGCGCCCCGCTGTCAGTGCCTTTACCAACGCGGATTTGAATCCGAGAAAAAATCTCGACGGTATTGCCAACCACTCGGCCTTTGCTAGCCTAAAAATAGAAAGGGATATTCGTTGAAAACCGTATTCGCCGCTGCCGCGAGTATCGTCGCGATGATATTTTTCTTCTCGGCTGGGGCTGCGCAGGACCGCGGCGTCCCAAGCAGGTCGCGCACGCACGTAACCGTTGGTCCGTCACAGGTCATGGACGGCGACTACTTCGCGTTTGGCGAGACCGTGGAGATCTCCGGGACGATTAACGGCGATCTTTTTGCGTCGGGCGGCCAAGTGGTAATCGACGGCCGGGTGAACGGGGATGTTCTCGTTGCCGGCGGCAGAATCAGTTTATCGGGGACCGTTTCGCAAGATGTGCGGGCTGCCGGCGGTCAGGTAACGATCACCGGGAGTGTCGGGAGAAACTTGACCGTTGCCGGCGGCAACGTGGAAATCGCCTCCGCGGCTGCCGTCCGTGGCGGCTTGGTCGCCGCCGGCGGCAGCGTCGATCTATCCGCGCCGGTAGGCGGCGCGGCAAAGATAGCGGCGGGAACTCTGATTTTAGCGAATCGGGTCGGCGGCGATGTGGACGCGGCGGTGGGGACACTTCGGATCGCGTCCAAGGCCGACATTCAGGGCGACGTTAACTACTGGAGCGGCCGGGAAGCCTTTGTCGGCGATGGAGCGCGTATCCAGGGAAAAATCCTCAGACACGTCCCGCCGCAACGGCCGCGGGTTTTTCCAGCGGCGTTCTTCGCCTGGCTGGTGTTTGTGTCGATCAATTTTTTGTCCACTTTGATCCTAGGGCTCCTCTCGGTGCGTCTGCTTCCGAGATTTCATCAATCCGTGGTCACTACGCTCCGCGAAAGGCCGTGGGCCTCGTTGGGAGTTGGGTTTATCACCGTAGTCGTGCTGCCGGTGGTGTGCGCCCTCCTGTTCGCGACGGTGGTTGCGATCCCTCTCGCTCTGATTCTCGTGGCGGTGTTTTTCGTGCTGCTCTATTGGTCGAGAATTTACGTGATCGGCAGAATCGGTGAATCGATCCTCGCTCGTTTCCGGCCCGCCTCGAGCCGCGCCTCGGCCTTTGTTTTGGGACTGATCATTTACTATATGATTGCCATCATTCCTGTTATCGGCTGGCTCGTGTTTCCTCTGGCGGTCCTTTTCGGTTTGGGCGCCGAGCTGATCGCCAGGAAGCAGTTCTACGTAACCGCGCGAAGCCGAGAACTCATCTAGCCGTGATTGAGTTCGCCGCGCCACGTTCTTTGTGGGTCGTGAGACGAGCGGCCACAGTTGTCACTTTGACCGAACCGAAGAGTCCGCTTTCAGTCCAGTGCATTCCTCAAGATGAACAACCGGGTATTGGTTCAGCTTGAGGTTGTCTCGTACGAGAAAGAATTCCTCCCCTCGGCTCGGAATGACAACTAAAGAATCGAACTGTCATGTCGCCATCTACTCACGATGAACTCCGTGACAAATCTTTCGCTAACTGAACCATTATGGCGGAGCGCTCCGGCTTGACTCATCGCGGCGAGCAGCGTTATAGGTGCCGAGTTCATTTAACGCACAACACTTCGACGTTCGGAGGAACGATTAGATGGAATGGAAAGAAGCACTCCCCCTGTTGCACGAGAATCACACCGGTGTCGCGATCAGCGTCACGCCCAAGGGCCGCGCCCAGGCGACCGTCGTTTCAACCGCGGTGCTGGATGGCAAGGTCGGATTCGCGTCGCGGCCGCACACCGTTAAACTCAAGAACATCCAACGGACCGGCCGGGCGGCTGTCACGGTGATCAAACTCGACACCCGGCGCTATGTCACCGTCGAAGGCGCTGCGTCCATCGAGCCATGGCAAGATACGCCGGTGCACATCAAGCGCCTCAAGGACCTTTATGCCGCCATGGGTCGAGCGCCCAAGGGGTCGGACGAAGAATTTGCTAAGCAGATGCGCGATGAAGAGCGAAGCATAGTTCTGGTCACTCCCGAGCGGCTCTATGGCAGCCTGCGATCAGGCGGTTAAGCGCTTGGAATAACGGAGTACTGGGGGAATCAAAAAGCTCAAATACTGCTTCACGCGTCTCGACCTCGACGTTTGCTCTTTTGGCGCGGCTTAAACCATCTTAGCTGTCTGCTACCGCTTCGCTATTGGGCTCAACCGGTATTCAGCTTTCAGTGAAGAACAAAGCCGGGAAGGCGTGCTCGGGAGTTGCTCGCCGAGCACGCCCCCCTGCGCATCAAGGTGAAACGGGGTCCAGGCGAGGTGCCGCGTTATGCTCTGCCGGCAAGTTCGTGCGAATCGCGTCGTACATATTCATCATGGGCATCAAAGCCGTTGCCTCCGCCTGAATATTACGCTTCTTCCCCAACACGATCGGACGTTATTTTGTGCTACTTTGTGTGGCGCTTTCCAAGCACTGCACTTAGGCGGCGCGCTGTACGGACCCTTCAATCAGGCGCCGAGCGCGTGTCTCTTTCCCGGACCAAGCAAAGTCCTTTCTAATTTACGAGTTCAGCGGTTGTGTCGTATAATCATGGGGACTGAATGGAAAAAATTTCAGTATACAACGACATTCCGGACGCTGGACTGGAAACGGCCTACGGCCGCCTCTACCGGCCTCAAAGCCAGGGCACGCAAATCATCGCTTTGATCGTTGCGTTTGTTGCAAGTATGAGTCTCGGCAGTTGGGTAGCGACCATCGCCGGAGATCTTTCGACCGCAGCCCATGTCGTTTTCCACATACCTTACGCGCTCGTTTTCTTCTTTGGCTACGGCTTGTGGGTGACCAGAGTCAACGCGATCGTCTTCGATACCATCGGCCGGTCGGTTCTCAAGGCGCTCTGGCAAATGATCGTCCAGCGTAAGCAGCCCGATGCGCGTGAAACCATTTTGCCGTCCAGAGAAAAGGTCATCGAGCTCTTGGTTAGAGTCCAGAAAGGAGGAGCTTCGTTTCGCGGCGTCAGTTGGCCCATCGCCGCTTTGGCGCTGCCCGTGGGATTGCTCTCCGAAAGCTCGATGCGCGGGATGCAACTCGTTGCATTGCTTGCCGCCACGATCCTGGCGTGGGGCTTTTTCCTAGGATTCCTCGGCCGCCGCGGCTGGCT
>DATBMR010000277.1:0-13060 GCA_036554745.1 Binatia bacterium | reverse complement strand
CTTCATCACTTGGTCGATGACAAGATTCATGCGCGCTCGACCGGTCCTTACTCACTGGTCACTCAGCAACCGCTGGGAGGCAAAGCACAATTCGGCGGTCAGCGCTTGGGTGAGATGGAAGTTTGGGCGTTGGAGGCCTACGGTGCCGCCTACACGCTGCAGGAAATGCTTACGGTTAAATCGGACGATGTGGTCGGTAGGACCCGCATGTACGAAGCGATCGTCAAGGGGGATAATTTGCTCGAGCCGGGATTGCCGGAGTCCTTTAACGTCATGGTAAAGGAACTGCAGAGCCTGGGCCTCGATGTGGAGTTGGTAGAGGAAAAGTAACCGGCGCGCGTTCAGGTCGGGCGCTCAAATCGGAGGTGGTGCATTATGGAAGACCTCTTTAACCTATTCGAAAAACCGAAGAATCCGCTAAGTTTTAACGCCATCAAAGTCTCGGTTGCTTCGCCAGAAAAGATCCGTTCGTGGTCCCACGGCGAGGTCAAGAAACCGGAGACCATCAATTATCGGACGTTCAAGCCGGAGCGCGACGGTTTGTTCTGCGCCAAGATTTTCGGGCCCACCAAGGATTACGAATGCAATTGCGGCAAGTACAAGCGCATGCGTCATCGCGGTGTGGTCTGTGAAAAATGCGGCGTCGAAGTGATTCAGTCGAAGGTGCGCCGCGAGCGTATGGGTCATATCGAGCTCGCGACTCCGGTCGTCCACATCTGGTTTCTCAAGAGCTTGCCGAGCCGTATCGGCGCGCTGCTCGACATGTCGCTCAAGGAAATCGAAAAGGTTCTTTACTTCGAGTCCTACATCGTGCTCGATCCGGGCGAAACGCCGCTGCAGTACAAGGAGCTTTTGACCGAGGCGCGCTATCGCAAGACGGTCGAAGAGCACGGTGGCAAATTCGTCGCGGAGATGGGCGCCGAAGCGATTCGCAAGCTGCTCAAGGCAATCGACGTGGCGAAGCTTTGCGAGGATTTGCGTCAAGAAATGCGCGATGCGAATTCGGAAGTCCGCCGCAAAAAAATGGCCAAACGGTTGAAAGTCATGAATGCGTTCCGGAATTCGGGCAACCGTCCGGAATGGATGGTCATGGAAGTCATCCCGGTCATTCCACCCGATCTGCGCCCGCTCGTACCGCTCGATGGAGGCCGATTTGCGACCTCGGATTTAAACGATCTCTACCGCCGCGTAATCAACCGCAACAACCGGCTCAAAAGGTTGATGGAGTTGAGCGCCCCGGACATGATTATTCGGAACGAGAAGCGCATGCTCCAAGAAGCGGTCGATGCGCTGTTCGACAACGGCCGGCGCGGCCGGGCGATCACGGGCCAGAATCGTCGCCCACTCAAGTCGTTGAGCGACATGCTCAAGGGGAAGACCGGTCGTTTCCGTCAAAACTTGCTCGGCAAGCGCGTCGATTACTCCGGTCGCTCCGTCATTGTCGTCGGTCCAGAGCTGCGGTTGCACCAGTGCGGACTGCCAAAAAAGATGGCGCTCGAACTGTTCAAGCCATTTATCTACAACAAGCTCGAGGAGCGCGGTCACGTTACGACCATCAAGAGCGCCAAGAAAATGGTCGAGCGCGAACTGCCCGAAGTGTGGGATATTCTCGACGAAGTGATTCGTGAGCACCCCGTGCTCCTCAACCGGGCCCCGACCCTGCATCGGCTGGGCATTCAAGCTTTTGAGCCGACTCTGATCGAAGGCAAGGCGATCCAGCTTCATCCACTGGTCTGCGCGGCCTACAACGCCGATTTCGACGGTGACCAGATGGCGGTGCACGTGCCGCTGTCGGTTGAAGCGCAGGTCGAAGCGCGCGCTTTGATGATGTCTACGAATAACATTCTATCGCCGGCCAACGGCAAGCCGATCATTGTGCCGACGCAAGATATCGTGCTCGGGCTTTACTACATGACCCGAGATCGGCTCCATGCCAAAGGCAGCGGTCGTCTATTCAGCAATCCGACGGAAGTGCGTGTTGCCTACGATCAAGGGGAGATCGACTTACAGGCGCAAATCACCGTGCGCATCAAGGGCGAGCGCGTCGACACGACAGCGGGTCGGGTGTTGCTCTACGAAATCGTGCCACCCGTGATTCCGTTCAAAGAAGTCAACCGGGTTATGAAGAAAAAGGAGCTGGCCAATCTGATCGATGTCAGCTACCGTCTGGCCGGGAACAAAGCAACCGTCATTCTCGCTGACCGTCTCAAAGATATCGGTTACCAAAACGCGACGCGAGCGGGCATCTCGATTTCGATCAAAGATATGGTCATTCCGCCAAGCAAAGAAGAGCTCTTGAGCAGAGCTCACGAAGACGTTCGCGAAATCGAGGAGCAATACAAAAACGGGTTGATCACCGATGGCGAGCGCTACAACAAAGTCGTCGACATTTGGGCGGAGGTCACGGATCGGATCGCCGACGAAATGTTGCGCGATCTTGGCTCGGAGAAGGTAACGGACGACCAGGGGCACGAAATTTCCGTGCCCAGCTTCAATCCGATCTTTATGATGGCCGACTCGGGCGCGCGCGGCAGCGCGCAGCAGATTCGTCAGCTGGCCGGCATGCGCGGCCTAATGGCGAAGCCTTCCGGTGAAATCATCGAGACGCCGATCACGGCGAATTTTCGCGAAGGTCTGACCGTGTTGCAGTACTTCATCTCGACTCACGGCGCGCGCAAGGGGCTGGCGGACACGGCGTTAAAGACCGCCAATTCAGGCTATCTCACGCGTCGCCTTGTCGACGTCGCGCAAGACGCGGTGATCGGCGAAGATGACTGCGGCACCATGGACGGCATTGAGATGACACCGTTAATGGAGGGCGGCGAAATCATCGAACCGCTTGGCGACCGGGTGCTCGGACGGGTTGCTCTAGAAGATATCAAGGACCCGTTCACCGGCGACATCATTGTCAGGGCCAACCAAGAGATCAACGAAGAACTGGTACAGCGTATCGAAGACGCGGGTCTGGAGCGGATTAAGATCCGCTCCGTGTTGACGTGCGCGTCTCGTCGGGGTGTGTGTGTCATGTGCTACGGCCGCGATCTCGGGCGCGGGCATATGATTAATCTCGGTGAAGCGGTCGGGGTCATCGCGGCGCAATCGATTGGCGAGCCCGGGACGCAGTTGACGATGCGGACGTTTCACATCGGAGGGACGGCGAGTCGCCGTGCCGAGCAAACGACGTTGGAGTCGCGCAACGATGGCTTCGTTAAGTTCATCCATGTCAACACTGTCACCAACAAAGACGGTGACCTCGTGGTGATGAACCGGAACGGAGAAATTGCCATCGTTGATTATCCGGAAGGCGAAAAGGGCCGGGAGCGCGAACGCGAACGTTATCCAGTGGTCTACGGCGCCAAGCTCAAGAAAAAGGACGGCGTGCAAATCAAGGCAGGGGAGCTTTTGGCGGAGTGGGATCCTTACACCATTCCCATTCTTACCGAGGTCAGCGGGGTTGTTAAATTTGGCGATGTGATCGAAGCGGTCACCATGGAAGAGAAAGTTGACGAGCGAACCGGCTTGTCAACGAAGGTGATCACCGATTCCAAGGATGTCGATAAGCGACCGCGGATCTCGATTAAAGACGTCGAAGGTCAAACCGCGCGGCTATCGGGCACGGCGGAAGCACGCTATCTCTTGCCCGTAGGCGCCCATATCAATGTTCAGGAAGGACAGACGGTTTTTGCCGGGGATGTTCTGGCCAAGATTCCCCGGGAGACCACCAAAACCAAGGATATCACCGGCGGTCTGCCGCGAGTCGCCGAACTGTTTGAGGCGCGCAAGCCAAAAGAGTTTGCCGTCATCACCGAGATCGACGGCACGGTTTCTTTCGGCAAGGACACGAAGGGCAAACGCAAAGTCATTGTGACCCCCGAAGTCGGTGAACCGCGCGAGTATCTCATTCCCAAGGGCAAACACATCAGCGTACACGACGGCGATAAGATTCGCGCCGGCGAGGCGCTGATGGACGGCTCATCTAATCCTCATGATATTTTGAATATCTTGGGTGAAAAGGCGCTGGCGAAGTATCTGGTCGACGAAGTGCAGGAAATCTATCGTCTTCAAGGTGTGCGGATCAACGACAAGCACATTGAGGTGATCGTGCGCCAGATGCTACGGCGGGTGCGCATCAAGGAAGTGGGCGACAGTGATTTTCTCGTCGGTGATCAGGTCGAGAAATGGCGCTTCGATGAAGAAAACCAGCGCGTGCTCGGCGACGGCCGCAAGCCGGCGGTCGCCGAACCACTGCTGCTTGGTATTACCAAGGCGTCGCTTTCAACCGAGAGCTTTATTTCTGCGGCATCGTTCCAGGAGACCACCAAAGTACTTACCGAGGCGGCGATTCAGGGCAAAGTGGATTTGCTCTGCGGCTTAAAAGAGAACGTCATTATGGGCCGCTTGATTCCGGCGGGCACGGGTCTGGCAAAGTACGCCAAAGCCGAGATTGAGACCGATGAACCCGAAAGCCAAGGTGGCGGAATTTCCGAAGCGACGGGGACATAGCTTTGACATCGTTTGGTTATTTTGTTAGAAACAGGATTTCTTTGGGGGAGTTGACACCGCAAATAGCTCCCAAAATCCAACAGCGAACGAGAGATTATGCCGACCATTAGTCAATTGGTGCGCGACAGCCGCGAGCAACAACGCCCGAAGAACACCGCGCCGGCGTTGCAGGGTTGCCCACAAAAGCGCGGCGTATGCACGCGCGTCTATACTTCGACGCCGAAAAAACCCAATTCGGCACTGCGGAAAGTCGCGCGTGTCCGGCTGACCAACGGGATTGAAGTCACATCGTATATTCCCGGCGTCGGTCATAATTTGCAGGAGCACTCGGTCGTATTGATTCGCGGCGGTCGCGTCAAGGATCTTCCGGGAGTGCGTTATCACATCATTCGCGGAACGTTAGATTCCATCGGAGTGCAGGAAAGGCGTCAGGGGCGCTCCAAGTATGGCGCCAAGAGACCAAAGTAGGGTTTATGCCGCGCAAAGGTGAAGTCCGCAAACGGGAGATTTTGCCGGATCCCAAATACGGGGACAAGGTTGTCGCTCGGTTCGTCAACACGATCATGGCCCGCGGCAAGAAGAGTGTAGCCGAATCGATCTTCTATCGCTCGTTGGACATCGTGACTGCGAAAACCAAAGAGGATTCGTTGGGTGTTTTCAAACGTGCCATCGAAAATACCCGCCCAGCGGTTGAAGTCCGCTCCCGCCGAGTGGGCGGCGCAACCTACCAGGTGCCGGTGGAGGTCCGACCCCAGCGGCGACTTTCACTGAGCATGCGCTGGCTGATCGATGCGGCTCGTGAACGCGCAGAAAAGTCGATGGAGGAAAAATTGGCGGCGGAGTTGATCGATGCCGCGAATAATCGCGGCACAGCGATTAAGAAGAAGGAAGACACCCATCGGATGGCAGAGGCCAATCGGGCCTTTGCGCATTATCGCTGGTAAATTCGTAGGGAAATGAGACTGGTGAAAGGGAGGCGGATTATCCGCCTCCTTTTTTTCCGGGCGCAGTAAAGTAAAGAAATGGCAAGAACCGTTCCTCTCGAGAAGACCCGCAACATCGGGATCATGGCGCATATCGATGCGGGCAAAACAACCACCACCGAGCGCATCCTCTATTACACGGGGATCAGCTATAAGCTCGGCGAGGTTCATGAAGGCACCGCGACCATGGACTGGATGGTTCAGGAGCAGGAGCGCGGAATCACGATTACTTCGGCGGCGACGACCTGTTTTTGGCGGGATCATCGGATCAACATTATCGATACGCCGGGCCATGTGGATTTTACCATCGAGGTTGAACGTTCCCTGCGCGTGCTCGACGGCGCGGTGGCAGTATTCTGTTCCGTCGGCGGAGTGGAGCCGCAAACCGAGACCGTCTGGCGTCAGGCCGACAAATACGGCGTGCCGCGCCTCGCGTTCGTTAACAAGATGGACCGGCTGGGGGCAGATTTTTTCCGAGTCGTTAAAATGATCGAAGAGCGGCTCGGGGCACGTACGGTGGTATTGCAGCTCCCGATCGGCGCGGAGGAGAAATTTTCCGGCGTCGTTGATTTGCTAACCATGAAGGCTGTCGTCTGGGAAGATGAAAGTCTGGGCGCGAAATTTCACGAAGAGCCGATCCCCACCGATCTCAAGACTCAGGCCGAGGAATATCGGGAAAAACTGCTGGAGGCGGCCGCCGACAGCGACGAAGCGCTGATGGAGAAATATCTCGAGGGCAAAGAGATCGCCGAAGCTGAATTGCGTCGGGCGATTCGCCAAGGGACGCTGTCTCTCAAGATTGTGCCGGTGCTTTGCGGCTCAGCTTTTCGCAACAAAGGCGTACAACCGATGCTGGATGCAGTGGTGGAATATTTGCCCTCGCCGCTCGATATTCCGCCGGTCAAGGGAGTCGAGGCTGGAACCAACCTCCCGGCCGAGCGTCCGGCGAAAGATGATGCGCCGTTTTCTGCTCTCGCCTTTAAAATTATGACCGATCCGTTCGTTGGTACGCTGACGTTCTTTCGCGTGTATTCAGGGTCGATCACTGCCGGTTCGAGCGTGTACAATTCGACCCGCAGCAAGAGAGAAAGAATTGGCCGCTTGCTCAAAATGCACGCCAATAAGCGCGAGGAGATCAAGGAAGTTTACGCCGGGGACATCGCCGCGGCCGTTGGTTTAAGAGCCGCGACCACGGGTGACACGCTTTGCGATGAAAACAAGCCGGTGGTTCTGGAATCGATCGATTTCCCCGACCCGGTGATTTCCATTGCGATCGAGCCAAAAAGCAAGGCGGACCAGGAGAAGCTGGGTTTGTCTCTACAAAAGCTCGCTACCGAAGATCCTTCATTCAAGGTTCGCACCGACGAAGAAACCGGTCAGACGATTATATCGGGGATGGGCGAGTTGCATCTCGAGATCATCGTCGATCGCCTGCTCCGCGAATTCAATGTCGGCGCCAATGTCGGCCGGCCGCAAGTCGCGTACAAGGAGACCGTGCGGAAGAGCGTCGAGCAGCAAGGACGATTTGTGCGCCAAACGGGCGGGCGTGGCCAGTACGGCGATGTCTGGATTAAGCTTGAACCGCAGGCGCCCGGTGCCGGGTTCGAATTTGTCGACGGTATCAAGGGTGGGGCGATTCCGCGGGAGTACATCCCGGCGGTCGAAAAGGGCGTGAAAGAAGCGACCGAAAACGGCGCGCTCGCCGGTTACCCAGTCGTCGACGTCAAGGTGACGCTCTTCGACGGCAGTTATCATGATGTCGATTCATCGGAGATTGCGTTTAAGATCGCCGGGTCGATGGCGTTTAAAGAGGCTGCACGCAAGGCTCAGCCAGTGCTGCTCGAACCGATCATGTCTGTGGAAGTCGTGGTGCCGGAGGAATTCATGGGAGACGTGATTGGCGATATTAGTTCACGGCGCGGCAAGGTTCTCGGCATGGACTCCCGACCCGCCGCCCAGGCGATCGATGCACGTGTGCCGCTCGCGCAAATGTTCGGTTATGCTACTGACCTTCGATCGATGACCCAGGGCCGGGCCACCTACACCATGCAGTTTTCGCATTATGAGCCGGTTCCGGCTGCGGTAGCCGAAGGGATCATCGCGAAGTTCGAAGGCAAGTCGGAAGAAGCTGTATGAACGAAAAGATTAGGATCCGGCTAAAAGCTTACGACCACCGTGTGCTCGATCAATCGGTGGGAGAGATCGTCGAAACGGTCAGACGCACCGGTGGGCGCGTGGCAGGTCCGATTCCGCTGCCGACACGCATTGAAAGATTTACCGTAAATCGGTCGCCGCACGTCGACAAGAAGTCGCGGGACCAATACGAGATTCGGACTCACAAGCGGCTGCTTGATATCCTTGAGCCGACTCAACAAACCATCGACGCTTTGGGGAAGCTCGATATCGCTGCCGGTGTCGATGTCGAGATTAAGCTCCAATAGGAGCGGAGCAAGCCGAATCGGCCGGACTGGAATACGATGTTGACAGGAATGATTGGCAGAAAAGTTGGAATGACGCAGTTCTACAACGCCGAAGGCAATGTGGTTCCGGTCACGGTCGTCGAGGCCGGTCCGTGCATCGTGGTGCAAAAGAAACAAACCACGAGTGACGGCTACAACGCTGTTCAAGTAGGTTTCGGCAGCAAGAAGGCACAACGCGTGAATAAAGCCGGGCAGGGCCACATGGCCAAGGCCGGAAAAGGCGCTTTCGAAGTTTTAAAGGAATTTCGCGTCGAGGACGCATCCGGCTATGAAGTCGGCCAAGAGATTAAGGCCGGCGATCTTTTCAAAGTCGGTGACCGGGTTGACGTGTCGGGTGTTTCGAAGGGACATGGCTTCGCCGGGGTTATCAAGCGGTGGTCGTTCGGCGGATTTCCCGGCTCCCATGGCACGCACGAGTATTTCCGTCACGGCGGATCGATCGGCAACCGTTCCTATCCCGGGCGCGTGCGCAAAGGCAAAAAAATGGCGGGCCACTGGGGCAACGAACGGGTTTCAACGCAGAACCTCGAGGTTGTCGAGATCCGCGCCGAGGAAAACTTGTTGCTGGTGCGCGGCGCGGTGCCGGGAGCAAAGCGCGGGGTCGTGATCTTGCGGCCGGCGGTCAAAAGGTAAGCAGTGTGATGGAAGTTCACGTCATTCAGCCAGAGCTCAACAAAGCTGTATTCGGCGCCAAGCTGCGCCCCCATCTGCTGCAACAATCCGTCGTCATGCAGCTCGCCAACCGGCGCGCGGGCACAGCGGCGACAAAGTCGAAGGGCTGGGTTCGAGGTGGCGGAAAGAAACCCTGGCGGCAGAAGGGCACCGGCCGGGCGCGCGCCGGCAGCATTCGTTCGCCGATTTGGGTGGGCGGTGGGACGACCTTTGGTCCTCAGCCGCGCGACTATTCCTATCGATTGCCGCGCACCGCCCGGCGTGAAGCGCTGCTTTCCGCCCTGAGCCTCAAAAACCGCGACGGCAAAATCATCGTGGTCGACAAGTTTGACATCGGGGAAGCGAAGACCAGGCTCATGGTGAATGCGTTGGCACAACTGAACGTCCAAAGCGCCGTATTTCTCATTGCACAACCCGACGCCAAAATCGAGCGTTCGGCACGCAATCTGCCGCACATCAAGGTACTGCGTGTAGACGGCATCAATGTGTACGATTTGCTGCGTTACGACCATTTGATTATGACTCAGACCGCGCTGCAACGATTGGAGGACAGGTTGACCGCATGAAGGGCCCGCATGACATAATCAAAGCGCCGCTGATCTCGGAAAAGGGAACGCTGTTAACCGAAAGCGCCAACCAGGTGCTCTTTAAGGTGCGGCCGGACGCGAACAAGATCGAAGTGAAGCGCGCCGTGGAGACGATTTTCAACGTGAAGGTGGTCCAAGTGCGCATGGCCCGCTACCTGGGTAAGATGCGCCGCATTGGCAGAAACATGGGGCGACGCTCCGACTGGAAAAAGGCGTACGTGACCCTTAAAGAAGGCGATAAAATCGACTTCTTCGGCGGCGCATAAATTGACGATATAAGGCATCGGAAATGGCAATCAAGAATTATCGACCGACCTCGGCGGGGATGCGCTTTCGCACCGGGCTTGGATTCGAAGAACTGACCAAGACCAGACCGGAAAAGGGGTTGCGGGAAAACTTAAACCGCAGCGGCGGGCGCAACAACACCGGCCGGGTCACCGCGGATCATCGCGGCGGAGGCCACAAACGTCTGTACCGGCTGATCGACTTTAAGCGCCGCAAGCGCAACGTGCCGGCGAAAGTCTTAGCGATCGAATATGATCCCAACCGTTCGGCGCGCATCGCCTTACTCTGTTACGCCGACGGCGAACGGGGATATATCTTGGCACCTGAGCGTCTGCAGGTCGGAGCGACGGTCATTGCCGGCGAGGACAATGTGGATATCCAGCCGGGTAATTCGTTGCCGCTTAAGTTTATCCCGGTCGGCACCGTGGTTCATAATATCGAGCTTAAGATCGGCAAGGGCGGACAATTGGTGCGGAGCGCTGGCCTGGGCGCTCAGCTGATGGCCAAAGAAGGCAGCTACGCGCTGCTCAAGCTCCCATCCGGTGAGCTTCGCTATGTCTTGTCCGAGTGCCGAGCCACGGTAGGTCAAGTGGGCAATGCCGACCAGGAAAATATTTCGTGGGGCAAGGCCGGCAGAATGCGCTGGTTGGGATTTCGTCCGACGACGCGCGGGATCGCGAAAAACCCGGTTGATCACCCGCACGGTGGCGGCGAGGGGCGCTCCAAAGGCAATCATCCGATGACTCCCTGGGGCAAACCGACTAAAGGGTACAAAACGCGCAAGAACCATTTCTCCGACAAGTATATCGTGCAACGCAGGAGAGGTAGGTAGCGATGGCACGTTCGGTAAAAAAGGGACCCTTTGTCGACCCGCATTTACTTAAAAAAGTCATGGCGATGAATGAGTCGCGACAAAGACAGGTGATTCGCACCTGGTCACGCCGATCGACGGTGACTCCGGAGATGGTCGGACATACGATCGGTGTCCACAACGGTAGGAAATTCATTCCGGTTTTTGTCAGCGAGAACATGGTCGGGCACAAGCTGGGAGAGTTCGCGCCGACGCGAACTTTTTACGCTCATTCCGGCGATCGCAAGGCGGAAGCGAAAGAAACCGTTGGTGCACCGGCGGCAGCGCCACGGGCTGCGCCAGCGGCGCCACCGGCGCCGGCGGCGAAAACTTAAGCGGTGGTAGGGGAGACGATAGGAATTGAGGATGCAAAAATTTCCAGCTGAGCCGTAATTTCTATGGAGACACGCGCCGTTACAAAATTTATTCGCGTCTCGCCGCGAAAGGTTCGGCTGGTGGTCGATCAGATTCGCGGCAAGAACGTCGAGGAGGCCCTAAACATTCTCAAGTTCACGCCCAAACGCTCGGCCGGCATCGTCGCGAAAACTGTGCGCACCGCCGTGGCGAACGCGGAAAATACCCAGAGCGTCGACGTCGATCGTCTATTCGTGAAGCAAGCGCAGGTCAACGAAGGGGGTATGTGGAAACGCTTCACCTCGCGCGCTCAAGGGCGTGCGACCCGGGTCCGCAAGCGGCTCAGCCATATCACGATCGTGCTCGATGAAGCGGAGGAAAGGAGTTAAGCCCAATGGGTCAGAAAACTCACCCGAAGATTTTTCGGCTCGGCGTGATTGAGTCCTGGGACTCCAAGTGGTTTGCCCGCCATGATTATCCCAAACTGCTGCATGAAGATTTTCGGGTGAAAAAATTCCTTAAGAGTAGGCTTTATCATGCCGGCATCTCGCGCATCGAGATTGAACGGGCGGCCAACAAAGCGAAGATCAATATCCATACGGCGCGCCCGGGTATCGTGATCGGCAAAAAAGGAGCGGAGATCGAGAAGCTGAAAGAAGAAATTACCAAGCTGACAAAACGGGAGAGCTATATCAATATTCATGAGGTGAGGCGGCCCGATCTCGACGGCCAGCTGGTCGCGGAGAACGTCGCTCTGCAGTTGGAGCGGCGGGTCGCGTTCCGCCGCGCCATGAAAGAAAGCGTTTCCCGGGCCATGCGCATGGGCGCGCAGGGCGTACGGATCCAATCGGCGGGTCGACTGGGCGGTTCCGAAATCGCGCGCACCGAGTGGTATCGCGAGGGTCGGGTGCCGTTGCATACGCTGCGCGCCGATATCAGCTATGGCTTCGCCGAGGCGCGCACGACGTATGGCATTATTGGCGTCAAAGTTTGGATATTTCGAGGTGAGGTCTTGACGGCGGAAGAAGAACAGCAAAAGGCGATGTTGGGCGGCTGAGTCGGCGCCGTCAGGGTTGATCCAAAATGCTCGAACCGAAAAAAGTTAAATATCGAAAAGTACAGAAGGGACGACGGCGCGGCACGGCCCATCGTGGATCGACACTCGCGTTCGGCGATTACGGGCTCAAAGCGATCGGGCGCGGCTGGATGAGCGCCCGGGAAATCGAAGCGGCGCGAGTTGCCCTAACCCGTTATCTCAAGCGAGGCGGCAAGGTTTGGATTCGGATTTTTCCGGATAAGCCGTTGACCAAAAAACCGCTCGAAACACGTATGGGAAAGGGTAAAGGCGCCCCGGAAATGTGGGTCGCAGTGATCCAACCGGGCCGGATCCTCTTCGAGATGGAGGGTGTCGAGGGACCACTCGCGAAAGAGGCTTTTCGGCTAGCAGCGCACAAGCTGTCGATCCCGACCGTCACCGTGGAACGCAAAGGGCGAGTGCATGCAAGCTAAAGAACTGCGCGAGATGAGTGCCGACGACTTGATTCAAAAGCGGCAGTCGTTGCGCGAGGAGATCGGGCACCTGAGGCTGCAACGCGCCACCAGCCGATTGGAAAATCCGATGAAGCTGAGAGACACTAAACGCGACTTGGCGCGCGTCGAGACGATACTGCGCGAGCGGTCCGGGAGGCACAAGGACTGAACATGGCTACCCGAGGCTTAACCAAGGAACGGGCCGGTCTAGTGGTCAGCGACCGCATGCAGAAAACCGTAGTGGTTTCGGTGGAGCGGACGGTGATGCACCCGAAGTATAAGAAGATCCTGCGGCGGCGCACCCGGGTGAAGGCGCATGACGAGAAGAGCGAGTGTCACGTGGGTGATCGGGTGCTGATCGTCGAGTGCCGCCCGCTCAGCCGTGACAAGCGCTGGCGCATCAGCAAAATTCTTGAACGCGCCGAGACCGCCGCCGGAGAAACCGGAAATGCTGGCGCGTAGAGGTAAATTGGCGGCGGGCTTTGGGGCTGAGTCATGATTCAGATGCGAACAACCTTAGACGTCGCCGATAACTCCGGAGCACGCCGGGTACAATGCATCAAAGTGCTGGGCGGCAGCAAACGTAAGTATGCCTCCATCGGGGATATCATCGTCGTTTCGGTGAAAGAAGCGATTCCGAACGCGAAGGTCAAAAAGGGTGACGTGATGAAGGCTGTCGTGGTCCGCACTGCGAAGGAATTGGGCCGGCCGGACGGGACCTATATTCGCTTCGATAATAATTCTGCAGTGCTGATTGATAACCAAAAGGAGCCGATTGGCACACGCATTTTTGGTCCAGTGGCGCGTGAGCTACGG
>DATBMR010000261.1:0-8387 GCA_036554745.1 Binatia bacterium | reverse complement strand
GGAGCGGGAAGGTTACTTTCAGGCCCAGGCGCTGGGTATTTTCACCCATGGAGAGGAAGGGGCGGTGGCCTACAAGGCACAGACCCATTGACCGCGATCGGAAGGGCTCGGTCCGGGGTCGTCACCCATCCACATAGTCGCTAAATAACGAACTCATTAGTAACTGCGCAGCAGCAGCAGTGGACGAAGCTGGTGCGTCGTGGACGAAGGTCGCCGCGGACGTTGACAGATTTTTCGCACGCCGTTCTGACTGTTGCATTTCTCGGTGCGTTTGTGGGAAAGGGTATGAATCCAAGCGAAGGAGGGATGTCTCATGATCGTTGAAATGCGTAGTTATCTACTGAAACCGGGCGCCACTGCAGGTTTCGAGCAGCGCTTTACCGAAGGCCTTGCCGCGCGCGCAAGGATCTCGCCTCTAGGCGGGTTATGGAAATCGGAGGTTGGCGGATTGAACCGAGTCGTGCATCTCTGGCCTTACGAAAGCTTCGAAGATCGAGACCGGATTGCCGCAGAAGCACGGAAAACCGGGATGTGGCCGCCCAAGACTCAGGAATTCACTATCGAGCAGGAAAACCGCATCATTCAGCCGGCGCCTTTCTCCCCTAAACTGGAGCCGCAAAACATCGGCAACACCTATGAGTTCCGGATCTACACGTACTTACCGGGAACGATGCCGACGGTGCTGGAACGGTTTGGCGAAGTCATGCCAAGACGCACGAAGGTCTCACCGCTGGTTTTCGCCGGCCATACGCTGATCGGCCCGCTAAACCAGTATATTCACGTCTGGGCCTACAAAGATGGGGGCGAGCGCGACCGCTTGCGTGCCGAAGCATCGAAGACCGTGCAAGGTTGGCCCCCTCAGACCCGGGAATTTCTCGTGAAGCAGGAAAATATGATTATGGTTCCGTGTGCGTGTTCGCCGCTCAAATAGAGAAATGGCGCAAGTGCCCAAATCAGGATTCGACCATGAAGAAAATCGTAATTTTAAGCCTGTTATTGTTGTTTGCCATCGTTCCCCATTCTTCCGGCGCAGATCGCATCCGCATTGGTTACAGCTCCATCAGCGGTTCCTACTTGGGCATATGGATCGCTCACGATGCAGGGTACTTCGCCAAAGAAGGGTTGGAAGACCAGATCATTCTCATCCCCAGCGGCAGCCAGCTCGCCCAGGTGGTGACCGCTGGGGAGGTTGACATCGCCGCATTGAACGGCAGCTCCGCGATGGCCGCCGCCCTACAGGGGGCTGATCTCAAGATTGTTGGAAATAGTACCAACAAATTGATTTTTTCTATGTATGTCAGACCGGAAATCAAGACCATCGAAGACCTCAAAGGAAAAAAAATCGGTGTAACGCGTTTTGGCTCTGCCACGGATATCTCGGCCCGCTTTGCCCTCAGGAAGCACAATCTTGATCCGCAAAAAGATGTAAATATTCTGCAGATGGGTGCGATGAGCTCGATCATGGGCGGACTGCAAGGCGGCTCCATTGATGCAGGCCTGGTATCTCCGCCGACCCTATTTGCCGTAGAGAAAATGGGCTTTAAAGAGCTGGTCAATATTACGGACATGGATCTTGCCTTCCCGAATCCGTCGTTGGTTGTGCAGGGCGGGATCATGAGAAAAAAGCCCGATCTGGTCGATCGATTCATGCGTGCCTATGTCAGAGGCATTCACCGCGCTAAAACCGACAAGGCGATGGCCTTCAAGTCGATCGCCAAGTACACCAAAATTGAGGATGCGGCTATCCTTCAAAAGGCTTATGAGCTTTACGTTGGCAAAGTTCTGGAGAAAGCTCCCTATATTAACATGACAGGAATGAGAAACGCGCTGAGTGATCTTGCCAAGACGGTTGCGGCGGCGCGTGATGTAAAACCTGAACAATTCATCGAGACGCGTTTTCTGGACAATCTCGAAAAGAGCAACCTTCTTCGGGATCTGTATCGCTAAACCGGCGCCCACGTGCGATTTAGCGCGCGCTTTTGCCGGCGCCACTTTGAAACGGCTTTTCTTTTTCTTCTCACTCGAGCGGAAAGTTTCTCTGCACGAGCAGAACCTAACACTGGCTCTGCGACGGATTTTTCGCTACACCATCCATGGGAATGGTTTACAAATCGTTCGTTCGTCCCCTGCTCTTTTGCAAGGATCCTGAAGAAAGCCACGATAAAATTCTGGCGCTCTTGTCTCGCTTAGAATTTCTTTGCGTTCTTTTGGAAAAGTTTTACGGAGTGGAAGACAATCGACTGCATGTTAGCCTGGGACCGCTCACGTTCAGGAACCCGGTAGGCCTGGCCGGCGGTTTCGATAAGAACGCGATCGCGCCGAAGACACTGGCAAGTTTCGGCTTTGGCTACATGGAAATCGGCGCGATTACCGCACAGGCGCAGCCCGGTAACCCAAAGCCTAGGCTCTACCGACTGCCTGAAGATGACGCCCTGATCAATCGGTTCGGGTTCAATAACGAGGGAGCGGCGGCGATCGCCACCAAGCTCGCTCGCATGCGCGCGCGCGGCGGCCTGCCAAAAATCCCCCTCGGCATGAACATTGGCCGCACGAAGATCGTCGAAACCAAGGACGCGGTCGCCGACTTTCTTGCTTGCTTCGAAACGCTCTTCCCGCACGGCGATTTTTTTACCTTGAATGTGAGCTCGCCCAATACCCCCAACCTTCGTGATCTGCAAGAAAAAAATTTATTGCTCGAACTATTGTTGGCGGTCCAGGAACGAAATCGCTATTTGGCCGGACGCGCCACGATCGCTACCAAGCCAGTTTTCGTCAAGATCGCTCCCGACATGGAATTTTCCCAAGTCGATGAGATTATCGAGGTGATCAAAGCGGCACAACTCAGCGGCATCGTTGCGACCAATGCGACCGCCTTCATGCGCGATGACTTGAAGTCGGCCCATCGCGGCGAGCCCGGCGGGCTGAGCGGTAGGCCGATCACCGCCAAAGTGACCTCGTTTGTTTCCCACATCTATCGAGTGACTCACGGCCAACTGCCGATTATCGGAGTGGGTGGCATCTTCACTGCGGAGGATGCCTATCAGAAGATCAAAGCCGGCGCGAGCGCGGTGCAAATTTATACCGGCTGGATCTACGAGGGTCCGTGTGCGGTGAAACGTATTAACCGGGGGTTGTTGCAGTTGCTTGAACGCGATGGGTTGAAAACAATCTCGGACGCTGTTGGAATTGCAACGCCGCGATGATCAGATCGGCTCTTCACGGGTGCCGTCCTTGATTCGCGGATCCACCGAGCAGCAAGAATGCTTCCCGCGATTCCACCAGCACGATTTGCGCTGCGTGCCGTGTCAGCAGCGTTCGTTCAGTCTCATTTCCCTTCAGCTTGAGCAACTCCGGAAACAAATCACGGCGGAACAAGACTGGACTCCCGGCTTGCCCGCCGGAATCAGGTGCCACGATCCAGGCACCGGTCTGTTCAAAACGCCGAATCAGTGAATTGATCAGCTCCTTATCGACCGGCATTCGGTCGCCCGCGAGGAACATGACACCCGCGCTTTCCGGATGGCTCCCCCATAATCCAGTAATCACAGAACTGCTCTGTCCTCGGTCTGCCGCGGGATTGACCATCCAACAAAGCCGTTTGTTGCTCACCCTGATCTCGCGCCGGACGTTGGCCAAATCACGGGTTACGCAGATGATTTCGTCGAGATCCGAATCCAGGGCGGACTCCAGGACCCATTGCAGCACGGGCTTGTTATGGACGTGCGCGAATGAGTCTTGCTCACCTACATGGCCCGCAGCTAATACGACGGAGGAAATCATAGTGCGCAATCTCTGCAGCGCGCCGGCTTGTCTTACGTTCAACCACCCACGCCGGCATTGCCCCTTATCTAAAATCGCTACGAGGAATTTTCGATGGTTCGATAACTAGAATTCCAGACCTGGCTCCCGCAACCCCTGACTGACGAATCGCCACAACTGTCTAGTCATTCGCAGATAGGCGTCTTCATCCCGGTCCCTTTCCCTAACTCTTCTATCCTCGCGATTCAAGTAAAAAAGCGATCTGGAAAAAAATTTATCGCGACGCCTCAACGTCTTTCAACTTGAAACGCCAGAGTGTTTTGGTTACCGTCCGAGGAATGTCAAGATTTTTCAGCATCGAAGTCGCCAAGGATTACTTCAATTTTGCCTCGGCGCATTTTTTGATCTTCTCCAATGGCAAGAGGGAACCTCTGCATGGGCATAACTATCAGGTTTCCGTGACTTTGGAAGGAGAACTCGACAGTGCCGGAGTGGTGCTCGATTTTATTACGTTCAAGCCGCTGGTAAAACGCATCTGCGACGACTTGGATCATCGCACATTGATCCAAGCAGCGAGTCCGGCGATTACGGTACGCACACGATCTCAGGAAGTCGAAGTTCGTTACCGCAAGCAAAAAATCATCCTGCCGCGACAGGACGTTATTCTACTGCCGCTGGCGAACACCAGCACCGAGCTCTTGGCGGAACATGTGGCCGATCAAATTCGCCGGCAAGTGCGCCGGAAGTTTCCGGCGGCCAAGATCCGTAGCTTGGAGGTTGGAGTCGAAGAAGCTCGCGGCCAACGCGGTTTTTTTCGCCGCGAGTTCTAGACGCCTGAAACACCCGTTCAACGTTCCAAAGTTCAAGGTTCAGAGCCAAGGCGACTCTTAAGTTGGTTACTAGCCGACGCTAATATGAAACTTGAACTTGACCGAGTGATCTATCCGAGTTCGGCCAGCGTCCAGCGCGCGATTTCATCGTGGCGGGCAAACCACACCTGCGGAAATCCTTTCATATAACGCAGCAGCTCATGAAGCATGGCCGACATCAGCGGCCGGCCGCCGAAGTGGGTGTGCACGGTCAAGTTGATTAGCGACGGCGCTTCGTGTCGGTAGAGGTAATCAAACGTGTCTTTGTAAACATTGTAGAAGTCGCGCGGGCTCGAACGCAACGTGCGATTGTCGGTAAAGTCGCTATGCGCAATGGCCACGAGCTTGCCGTGACCGGTTTCGACCAGGTAAGGCAGATCGGTATCGTTGTAGTCACCATGCCACAGAAACCCCTCTTCGGCGAGTAAACGCGCGGTATGTGCGGTCGCCGCGGCCACCGGGCTGAACCAACCGACCGGAGCGGTTCCGACGGCGCCAGTGATAATGCGCTTGCATCTTTGGATAACTTCTTTTTCCTCCTCCGACGAAAGGTAAGGAAGGACAAGGTCCTGGGTATACGAATGACCGGCGATTTCGTGGCCGCGCTTAGCCAGTTCTTTGACCGCCTCGGGAAAATCTTCCGCTGCTTTGGCGTTGAGACAAACGGTCGCTTTGATATCCGCGTCGTCGAGAATCCGCATAAAGCGCCAGATGCCGGTTTTGCCGCCGTACTGCGACCAGGAAATACCCAAAAGATCGGGGGTGCCCGGCTTGAGCGAGGTTGTCATCGGCGAGTAAGGCGGCGCCTTGCCCTCCGACCATACTTCGAACATCACCGTTACCATTACCGCGAGTTTTTGATTGCCGGGCCACTTGGAAATGATTTTCAAGACGATCTCGCTTCTGTAAGGTATTTGAGCGTTTTGAACGGCTTGAAGTGTTTGAACCTTTTGAACCGATCTCACGGTTTGAAGCCGCGCCGCCAAAGCTCGGCGACTCGCTCCAAGTCGGCGGCGGGAATATCAACGTCGGCACCGGCCGCGTTCTCGCGCATCTGATCGGCGTTGCGCGCCCCCGGAATGACCACGCTGACAGCCGGATGGGCGATGCAAAACGCGATCGCCGCCTGGCCGAGGCTCTTTACCGCGCCGTGCACCAGGAATTTCAGCTGATCCGCTTTTGCCAGTTCCTTGGCGAATGCTTCACCTTTGAAGCTGCGCGCGCGCACGTCCTCCCCTTGAAATCGCGCTTCATCAGCTTGCGTCAGCTTTCCCGTCAAGATGCCGCGCTTAAGTGGCACGCGCGCAATGATCCCGACCTGCGCCTTTTCGGCCAACGGAAAAATGGCTTCCTTCGGCTCCTGCGCAAGCAGGTTATACTCGACTTGAATAGTTTCGGTGCGACCGTCTTTGACAGCAGCAACGCCTTCCTCCATCGTATTGATCGAAACACCATAGTGGCGGATCTTCCCGACGCGTTGGGCGCGTTCCAGCACGTCCCAGACTTCGCCGCGTTCGATCACCTCGACGGTCGGATTGTGCAGTTGATAGAGGTCGATATAATCGGTTTGCAGCCGCTTCAAGCTCTCGTCCATTACCCGGCTGATGTAATCCGGCTCAAAGATGCGCTTGCCGCGATTCGGCCCGACCATGACGTTGCCGCCCTTGGTCGCGAGGATAACCTTATCCCGTCGTCCCCTAAGCGCGTTTCCTAGCAGGGTTTCGGAATAGCCTGCGCCATAGGCGTCCGAGGTGTCGATAAAATTAACCCCTAGATCGAGGGCTGTTTCGATTGCGCTGAGCGATTCGGAGTCTTTCATAGCGCCGAAATGGCCGGCGTGAACCATGGTGCCGAGGCCAACCATGCTGACGCGCAAGCCAGTTTTGCCAAGAGTTCGGTATCGCATAGTGCTCAAGATATAGGACAGCTGGCCTATCGCCGCAAGCCATGAAGGGGCAGTAAGCGCGCGGGGAACTTTTGCGCCCAGCTGGTCGTTCACTATATGTGCTCGGATGGTTGGACTCGGGCAACGGCGTTCATTACAATGCCCGAGCCGTGGCGCTGAAGAACCCTAGCGATATCGAGCGGGAACGTTTCGGATCGGACATTGTGACGCACCTGGATCACCTCTACCGCGTCGCCTACTACCTGGTTAAGAACGATACCGAAGCACAGGACTGCGTTCAGGAGACCTGCGCTCGCGCCCTCAACTCGCGTACTCAATTCACGCCGGGCAGCAACATGAAGGCCTGGTTGACCAAGATCCTCTATAATTTTTTCTACGACTCGTATACCCGGGATAAGCGCATCGTGGCGGCCGAGGATCTGGTCGATCCAGAAAAACCACGGCGAGATTTCTGGGAAACCTTGCCGACGCCCTCCCTAGAGCCCGAAAACGAAGTACTGGCGCGAGAACTGGGGATCAAAGTGCACGATGCGTTGAGAAAAATACCCGAGGAGTTCCGCGCGCCGATCGTGCTTGTCGACATGGGCGATTTTAGCTACGCGGAGGCGGCGGAAATCTTGTCCTGCCCGATCGGCACGGTGCGCTCGCGGTTGTCGCGCGGGCGAAAATTGTTGCATGGCATTCTGGTGGGGTACGTCCTTTGAATCGGGGCGGGTCGCTAACGATGAATTGCGAACAAGCTCAAGAATGGATCACCGCGCTGGTCGACAACGAGCTCGCGCGCGAAGAGCGCGTCGCGATCGAGGAACATATCGGCGCGTGCCAGCAATGTCAGCAGGCGTACCAGCGAGAGCGCGCGATCAAGCAGCAGGTTAAGCTTATGAGCGCGTCGATCAGGGCGCCAGCGACACTGCGGCAGGCGGTGGAAGAAGCCATCCGGAAGCCGAGCGCCTGGAGCCGCGCGCGCGCGAAGCTGACAGATATCTTGGCGACTCCTTTTGTGCGACCGGCATTGGCAGTGGCGCTCTTGCTCCTGGTGATCTATCCATTCATGTTTCGCGGCGTTGATGAAACAAACGTCGCGCTGGCGACGTTGTCGGCCCATGCGGCGATCGAGAGCGGCAGCAAGAGCTTGATCCGTGTCCAGGATACGGAGGCTCTCAAAAAACAACTGGTGCAAGCTGTCGGCGGCCGGTTCGCACCGATGGGGTTCGATCTGTCGATAATGAAGCTCTATCCGGTGGCCGGCTTCGTCGAAAAGATTGATGGGCGCTACGTGATCGTGACCGTCTATCAAGGCGAAGGGCCAACGGTGACCTGCTTCACATTTCTCGGGACCGAATCGGACGCTCCGCCCGCTGCTACGGTCTTCTTCGATGCAGCGAAAAAAATCAATTTTTATTCTTTCACCGACGGTGACTTCCACGCCGTCATGCATCGTGAAGGCGAACTGATCTGCATCATGGTTTCCAAGATGCCGGCGGCGAATCTGTTGGCGATGATGCGTGACAAGGCGCGCCATTCATAATGTTTGGCGCGTTGACAACCTCCGGCTAATTCCATAGATTTCTATTCACCGTTCGATCTCACCCTGGGCGGGCGTAATTCAGCGGTAGAATGCCAGCTTCCCAAGCTGGACGTCGCCGGTTCGACCCCGGTCGCCCGCTCTCCCCGAAAGCCCTTGTGCCCCAAGGGCTTTCTCATTCTCAGTCGGCCCGTCGACGTCCAGCCTGAGGTCACTTGAGAACCGGGAACCCTGCGGGAACCGCGCCCACGTCCGCTAGAGTCCGGAGCGCCATAGGCCTCCAGCCACAGGGGTTCTCTCTCGTAGATCCGCCGAATTGACGTCCAGT
>DATBMR010000209.1:0-17006 GCA_036554745.1 Binatia bacterium | reverse complement strand
CGCTCGTGGTACGTCTACTAACCAATGAACTCCTTAGCAGGTTGATGAAAAACGGTTGCGAATGCTTCGACAAGCTCAGCATGCACGGATTTTCTTCAGGCAATTCAAGCTCTGGTCCGCTCGTCCTGAGCCTGTCGAAGGACTCTGAAAGAGTTTTTCAGCAACCTGCTAGTAGTTTAGTAGAGTGAGGCACGTCTGTCACTTTCCTCTGTTGCGTGGTGGTGGCGCAGCCTAAGGATAAGTTAGAACGCATGTCCGAACATTATCATAACCATCCGCTCGCAAGCGTGCAGGGGAGGTTTGCGCTTGCCCTATGGTCGGTTTACTCGCTGTACGTCGCGCTTTACTATCCTGATGTACTTACCTCAATGCTCATTGCCGGCTTCTTCGGCTTGCTCGCCTGCTTGGCTGTAATCTTCAATTTCGCCTACTGGCGTGCCAGTGTTTTACTGGCTTCATCTGTTTATTTATTGCTCTATGTGATTCGCATCGTGCGCATGACAGCGATCACAAAAGATCTCTCATTTCTGTCTGCGCTCTCCTTTTATTACAAAGTTTCGTGGCGCGTGACTACCGGCGCGTTTGAAGAGAAAGGTTTGGTGGGTGGCGTAGCGCACGCCTTTCTAGAATACGCCATGCCCGTGCTAGTTGTCGTTCTTATCTCAGTTATCCTAATATCGCGACCGAAGCGTGGCGTTTCGCGGATCGGCTGACCCAGAGAATTGCGGCGAGAAACGCCGCCCGCGACATTTTCTGACCCCGGGATGGCATTGGGCGCGGGACGGGATCACGAACGGATCAGAGGAAGCTATTGTGATCCGCAGCGAGGAAGGCTGGATTCGGGGTTGCGCTTGTTAAGTCATGCTCCTGCATCTGTAGCAGACGCGTAGCGTTGAAGCGAATGCTTCAGCGCTTCGGCAGGAAATAATCGGAGCTGAGAGCGTGCCCGAGTCTTTGCCGACGCCCAAGGCGACTGATTTACGACCGAGCTAGAGTTGCTGTAACTTTAGAAGCGAATTTTAGAGGAGACTCGATGATAAAAGTTCTTATTCATTTGCTCTTCGTCTTCATGACTGTAGGCGAGGCTTGGGCTCAAGACCCGGCGAAAACCGATTCCGACAAATACAGAGTAATTCTCGAGAATGAGCGTGTGCGCGTTCTCGAATATAGAGACAAGCCCGGAGACAAAACGACGATGCATGCGCACCCGGATTTTGTGGTTGTTTCACGCAGTGCCTTCAAACGCCGCTTGACGCTCCCCGGCGGGAAGACCGCGGAACGTGAGTTCAAGCCCGGAGCAGTGATGTGGACGGACGCGCAATCTCACATTGGAGAAAACATCGGCGAGACGGATACCGACGTGCTCATTATTGAGCTCAAGGAACCGCGCAAGACCGGTGGATCAACGCCGAATTAGGAGGTGTTTCAAACTGAATGTCCAAGGTAAAGACCGACCTCGGGACCCCGGCCATTGCCCAACTCCAACAAGCGTTGATCAAAATCTGCGAGTTGTGTTCACCGGGCTGATGCTGAAAGTAACGGCGCGACCATTACCTGGCAGCAGGTATGCGGAACGGAATGCGGGTAAGATCGAGGTTCACCGTGAACTCGTCCGCCGACGGTAATTTCTCCTTGCCGTTGAAGATCAGAAGAGGAATCCTGGTTTCATGCAGCGATCCGTGCGAGCGGTAGGTGGGCTCCAGGACCTCGCTTTCTATTTCGAGATCGCCGAAGACCGTGTGACGGTCGCCGATGACGACAAGATCACCGATTCGTTCGGGCATGAGATGGAATCGCTCCGCCGCCGCCGTTTTCGGTAAAACTTCCTCGACGCCTTCGAGCGCAGCAATCGTCTTGATCGCGTGGCTTTGATCCTTGCTCGAATTGAGCCATACCCACGCAGCGCCGCCGAAAGTGCGATGATGTTTCACATAGCGGTCCTTTTCGGCTGATAAGGCAAACCGCAGCGCCACACCACGCGCTTTACAAGCTTTGGTCAAATCCCAGCAGCGCTTCTTATAGTTCATGCCGTGGTCGGCGGTGATCAGAAACGCCGCATCCGGCGCCGCTTGCTGCGCTTCGCCAATGAGCCGGTCGAGCGTGGCCAGGTGTTCTTTGGATTCCGCTTCCTCAGGTGCCCAAGTATGCATCGGAAAATCGGTCGTGTGGACGTAGAGCAACCTGATATCCTCGCGGCGTTTGAGGATGTCGATGGCAACCGTCCAGAGCCAGTAGTTGATCTCGCGGCTATAAATATGCGGCGGCTCTCCATACAGATCGACAAAGTCGACGGGCGGAGTTTCCGCGGCGACGGCGATGGTTGCGCCTTGGCTCAAAAGTCGGATGGTTTTATTCTTGCACGTGAGGAGAGCGGAGCGAAAGCCGCGCTCCGCGGCGCGGGTTAAAATGGTCGGAACCCGGATGAAGTCCGCGCTCTCCATGTAGTCCGCTAGACCGCTTGCCTCGTCAAAGTACGAGTTCCCAGTGATTCCATGGCTTTTCGGCCAAGCGCCGCAACAGATCGAGACGTTATTGGCGTTGGTCACGGTTGGAAAAACCGCATTGACAGTATTGAACAGGCCGTCTTTGGTCATCGCCCGCAGCACCGGCATCGGGCTGGCGTCAAAATAATCGATGCCGAAGCCGTCGATCATGCCGATCACTACTCGCTGTTTTTCGAGAATCATTATGAACTCCTCTCCGGCTTAAATAATTCGGCGGCGTATGGCCGCGCTGACTTGTTCGACCGTAATGACCAAGGCAAAAATGGCTAAAATAGCGGTCGCGGCCTGACTATAGTTGAACATCTCCATTGCGACCTTGAGTTCGATGCCGATCCCGCCGGCTCCCACAAGTCCGAGAATTACGGAAGAGCGGGTCGCTTTTTCAAGACTGAAGAGCGAGCTGTTAATGAAGGAAGGCAAAGCGGCCGGCAGCACCGAGCAAAAAACCACGTCGGCCGGGCGGGCCCCGAGCGCGCGCAACGCTTCTTGTGGGCCTTGATGAGTTTCTTCCATCGCCTCGGCAAAAAAACGGCCGCAAAAGCCGATCGTATCGATCATGATGGCGAGGGTTCCGGCGAATGGGCCGAGGCCGACGGCCACAACGAACAACAGCGCCCAGACAAGGTCCGGGACGGTGCGGAAAAGCGATACGAGGATCCTGGCGAGAAAATAGAGCGGCCGAAACGGGCTATGGAGCCGGCTTGCCAGGATCGCCAAAAAGAAGCTGACGACGATTCCGAGCGAGGTGCCGACCAGCGCCATTTGAAAAGTCTCGACGATAGCCGTTCCTACCCGGCCGACTTTTTCCAGGTCGGGAGGAAACATGTCTCCGAGGATGCGCCCGATATGCGGCAGCCCGGCGATAAGTTGGCCGGGAGAAAGGCCGACGTTCGCCGCTGAATGAATAAACAAGGCGAGCATCACCAACCCGCAAAACGCGCCAAGGCCCGGAAGCTGAAAACGCGGCGGCAAGGAATTATGCATCGGTTACTACGGGATCGTAGATCTCCCGTAAACTCGAAATCGTTTGGCTCTTTGCCGGCGCGTCGAGAATCAATGAGCCGTCGCAGAGCCCAAGAAGCCGCACCGAATAGCGTAGCGCGTGCTGCAGGTTGTGCGAGCTGAACAAAAAAGTGATGCGGCTTTTCTCCATCAGACCGGCGAAAAGCGTCATGATTTCCTCGGCGGCTTTGGGGTCGAGGCTCGCCACCGGCTCATCGGCGATAACGACGCGCGGCTCCTGCATGAGCGCCCTGGCGATCGCCACCCGCTGGGACTGGCCGCCCGACAGCCGATCAGCCCGGCGCCAGGCAAAATCGGCCATGCCGACCAGCTCAAGACAGCGAAGCGCTTGTTCTCTCTCAATGCTCGGAGCGATCTGGTGGCACCAACCCCTGATGGCGGTCCGAGATAGCGCGCCGTGGAGAACGTTCGAAAGCACCGACAGCCGCCCGACCAGATTGTGTTGTTGGAATACGAAGCCGACTCGGGCGCGAAACTCCCTCATCGTCCGAGGCGGCAACGTCGAAAGCTCCTCGCCAAATAGGCACGCGCTGCCTTCATCGATCTTCGCCAGGCCAACACAGCAGCGCAACAAAGTCGATTTTCCCGCTCCGTTGCGGCCGATGAGAGCTACGGCCTCACCCGTGGGGACTGCGAAGCTGATATTGTCGAGAACCTTGGCTTTGGCGTCATAGCTCTTGCTCAACCCGATCGCCGCCACATCGATGGTTTGAGGCGGTCCGGTAACGGCGGCATCACCAAGTCCGTTCCGGACGCGACGCTCTTTCAGCGCGGCGCCGGATAGAAGCGCCGTCGCGGGCATGCTGATCATCAATTGCCTCCGACAAATTGCGCGTACTGCGTGTGGCCGATGGTTGCATACATGGCGCGGACATAGTCATAGTCCCGATCTTCGATGCGCGTGAGAAACTTCATGCCTTTGTACTTTTGGGTGTCTTTGCCGGTTAAGAGCGCTTTGATCAGCTCCGGTGACCGGTTGAGAAAAGCCTGACGGACTGTCTCGACAATTTTTTTGTCGACATGCGCGCCGGCAAGCAATGGATCGTTAGGGAGGTCCGGGCCGCGCGCGATCACCCGGAACGCCGCGGGCTCCAATTGTTTTTCTTTATCCCGCAGCACGACAAAGTTGCTGTAGGTCATGCCGAAGGCAGCGACGTCTCCGCGTTTTAGCGCTTCCCAACCCACGTTGGCGGCGACGTGCTGCGCCTGAATATCTTTGAGAGGATCGAGTCCGGCGTCCTTCACGAGTTGCATGGGCGCGAGATGTTTGGACGTGGAACCCACGTCGCCGAAAGCGACTTTCTTGCGCTTGAGGTCTTTGGCGCCGGTGATGCCGCTATCGGCCATGGTTACCAGCGCTGCGAAGTAATCCGGCCGCGAGAAGCCGATGATCGGGTAAGCGTTCGTGCGAGCGCGAAATATGATGTACTCGGCCGGTCCGGTGAGCACCAGATCGATCTTCCGCGACTTGAGCGCTTCGACCGCCGCGGTGCGATTGCTCACCGGGAAGAACTTGATGCCGAGGCCGGTGGCGGCGCTCAGGACCTTTTGAAACGCGCCGTATTCCGCGTGCAGTTCTTCGAGCCCGACGATGTCGGTCACGGCAAAGCGTACGCTCTCCTGCGCGTATAAAGCGCGCGCAAGCAACAGATTGATCCAGACTAATGCAACGGCCAAACCAACTTGGAACAACACACGTCGCAATCTTCGCATCGCCGCCGCCTCCTGTTTGACACTAAAGCATGAATCCATCGGTCGATCCTCCTCCGGCAAGTTTTCTGAGGACCATTGGAACGGCTGAGAGTTAATAGAATGTGACAGGGATGAGAATTTTATGTGAACGGGGGTCAGCGGGGAGACTTCGCCCGTCAGACGTTACCGCCTGTGACAGGAGATGCGCGGTCGAGTTTTGCGATTGCAAAATCTGGCGCTACCCGATCGTTTGGAGCTAAGTTTTCGGAAGCGAGCTCGGTTAAGCTCTAGCGAAGCCGCCACGAAAGGGCCTTTATGAAGGTCAACTCCGACGAATTTCGCGTGCGTGAGGGGCAAGCTGCCATTCTCAAAAAGTGGCCGAACAAGGTGCAGCCCAATTACAAAACGGATAAGCAACTAAAAAAATCCTTCAAGACGGCATCGAAGAAACCGGCGATCTGCAAAGCGTGCTTTACGCCTCGAATCGCTACGCGGTGTTGCTGATCTTTCAGGCCATGGATGCCGCCGGCAAGGACGCGCCATCAAACATGTGATGTCCGGAGTCAATCCTCAGGGTTGCCAAGTTTTTAGCTTGAAGCATCCGAGTGCGGAAGAGTTGGACCATGACTTTCTGTGGCGCACGACCCGCTCCCTGCCGGAGCGCGGGCGCATCGGCATCTTCAATCGCTCCTACTATGAGGAGGTCCTGATCGTAAGGTGAATCTTGAACTACTCGAAGCCGAGGGGGTTCCGGACGCGGCAATGGGCCAAAAGCTGTGGAAACGGCGCTACCGATCGATTTGCGACTTGGAGGCGCACCTTCATCGCAACGGCACTCGGATCGTGAAATTCTTTCTCCACCTTTCGAAGGAGGAACAGCGCTTGCGTTTTCTTGAGCGCATCGACGAGCCGGACAAGAACTGGAAGTTCAGCCGCAGGGATGTGGAAGAGAGTTTTGGAAAGAATAGATGCAAGCCTATGAGGACTGACTGAGCGCCACTAGCACGCGCGAGCTCCCTGGTACGTTGTGCCGGCGGATGACAAGAAGAACGCCCGGCTGATCATATCGCAGATTCTCCTGGACACGCTCCGGCAACTAAAACTGGAATACCCCAAAGTCACCGACGAGCAACAGCAGGAACGGCGTGCCATGCGCAAGCTGCTTGCGAAGTCGACCCGCTTGGCGTATCGATCCGTTGTTTCACCGTGAGATAGCAGACCGATGGAGCGTACGGCGGCCGCGCGCCGATATGTTACGAACATGGCGGGTCACTGCCCGCCCATACGGCGATAGCATCGGTTGAAGACGCTCGCGCATTTCGCATGTTTACCTGCGCGCTTGTCGCGTGCGGTTGGAGTGATTGAGATTCACTAAAATGATGCGGTTTGTGCTGCTTTGGTGGATCAGCAGGTTGCCGTCCCGCGTCGGCCTCATGTGCCGGACGATACCGGCATAGATTCCGCCGGACGGAATCGCCCAGCTTTGAAATCGCTCGGTCGCAGGATCGAAGCGAACGAGCGCATCCGGCCGCTGACCCGATTCATTGTACCAAACGATGCCGTCCACCACCGCGATGGCATAGGGGTGCGACTTTGGCCCGCTGGGCGAGGGCCACTCCTTGGTCTGGCCGGTCTTTGGATCCAACCGGCCCAGGCGCCCGAGCGAGGAGTTGACATACCAAATCATTCCGTCGCTCGCGAAGTCGAGACGCCGCACGGTTGTCTTTGGATCCGGCAGTTTGTACTCGCGGAGCGCCATCGTCTCCGGATCGACTTTGACCAAACAGTTGCTGCCGTTGCAGGCGATCCATGGGCTCCCGTCGGAGCTGATCGCGATGCCATAGGGACGCGATTTCGGCGTCGGCATGGTCGCCAGCTTGATATCGCCGGTGGCCGGAACCAAGCGGCCAATCATATTGCTCAGCTGGAAGGTGAACCACAAGTTGCCCTTGTTGTCGAAGACCGCCGTGTGCGGGTCGCGCGCCGCGGGATCCGGCATTTTGTACTCGGTGATCAGACCCGTGCGCGGATCGAGCTTGCCGATCGTGCCGTTGCTGTTTCCAGTGTACCAGATGTTGCCTTGCGGGTCGGGAGTCACGGTGTGGGGTTTGGCGTTCTCCGGCAACGTGTACTCGACGATTTCACCGGTTGCAGGATTGATGCGCCCGATGAGGTTCGCCCACATCCCCGCCCACCAGATGGAGCCGTCCGGCGCCTGCACCGGGTCGCGCGCTCGTTGGCCGAGCGTGGGAACCGTCCACTCCCGAAACGCGATCGAAGCCTCGCCACGCATCAACTTGGGTTTCAATTGGCCGTTCGGTGGATAATGCGTGGCCAGATATTTCGTAATCGTCTCGCCGGCCGGCGTTCCGGATAAATTCATCATCGTCCCGATCAACTCCCTCCACCCTTCGCGGCTGTAGCCGGAGCTTCTCGTGATCTGGTTGATCTCATGGCACGCGGTGCACGTGCCTTGCACTAGCACCTTGCCATCTCCCTCGCGCAGTTGCGGTTTTTGCTGCTGTGCAGCGACCGGAGCAATTGTCAAGATAGACGCCGCCGCAAAGAACGCGATTGCGAGTTTCGCCATGGCATTACTCCTCCACGTCCAGATTCGTAAACGGACTCTACTGCCTTGGCGGGCCGCCATGCAAGCATAGCAAAGCGTGAGAACGAAAATCGCGACTGCCACCCCAGACGCCGCTGCTGCTATTAACCGCCCGGCCAGCCAACCGCAACGCGCGGTTTACCAATGTCGGACTTCGCTTGATTTGTCTTTTCGCCTTTGGGAGAAATCTTTCTGCAAATCTTTTCCGCACATCTCTGCCTGGATGTCGAAGCTCATCTCTGGAAGAAAAGGATTCGGAAACATTTGTGTTGACTGAACTGCTGAGCCACGCCGTCGACTCGAGGCATATCAGCGGAATGACCGCGAGATGCATTGCGGCGCCAGACAGCCTCTTGTCAAACTTGCCCTGCCCAATCGGAGCCGGCAACCTCGCCCCAGCGGCTGCGAATGCTTTCAAAGAGCTCCTTCGGCAGCGCTCCGGCCTGCAAAGCCGCGGCATTTTCGGAGAACCTGCCGGGCTTCGTTGTTCCGACAATCGCCGTATGAACACCGGCGATGGTGAGCACAAAGCGGAGCGCAGTGGCCACTGAGCGGTCCAAATCGTCGCGGAGAAAATCGTATTTTAGCTTCTGCAGCCGTTGCCAATACGGGTAGCCATAACCATCCCGCGGCGGCCGATCGCCGTTCTCCCAAGCGACGTTCGCCAGCGGCCGTTTGGCAATCACGCCCATGTTGCGTGTTGTTGCCGCGGGCAATGTTAGATCGAGCGCTTGCTGGTCCGCGATGTTGATAGATGTTTGCAAGGTATCGAACTCGCCGCAGTTGACGGCATAGAGCGCCGCTTGGCCATCGCCGCTGTAGCCGATGTGGCGCGTATAGCCGCGCTCGCGCGCTCGCCTCAGAAATTCGATGACGTCGCCCTTGCGCAGCTCGGCCTCCGAGCAGCTGTGGAGCTGCAGTAAATCGACGTGATCGGTCTTCAGTCGACTGAGACTTCTTTCGATCGATTTCCAGAGAGACGCCGGGCGCCAGTCCGGATAACTCCATCCCCGTTCATGGCCGCACTTGGTAAAGAGATTATAGTCTGCGCGCCGGCCGCCGATCGCTTTTCCGATCAGTTCCTCGCTGATGACGTAACACTCGGCCGTATCGACGACGTTGAGCCCGGCGTCGAGCGCGCCGTTTAACAATTTGCTCACGGATGGGAGCGGCGCTCGCTCATAGCCGATCTCGGATCCGCCGAAGCCGAGCACGCTGACGTTCATATCGGTATTGCCGAGCCGCCGCTTTTCCATGCCCTATCTCGATCAGTTAGGCCTTTCGGTGATGCTGTCCGAGCACTGATGTATATCGAAGCATGAAATTGCGCAATTTACATCGTGTGGGTGAACCAACACTGCGCCCGATCTCGATACCGATCAAATCGGCGGAGAAACATTTAGGTTTGGCCGCTCTTTGACGAATCCAAGTGCGTGCCGGTGCAAGCCGTATCGACGGGCTGTCCCCACCGCATCTGTCGCGGCAACACCCCTCGCCCGAGGCTTTTTCCTCGGATTTCTCGGGGCGGCGTTGCCGGGTTCCATTTTTCGAAGCCTGCTATAACTCTATACGAAAACCTGACACCGCCGATCACTCGAACCGCCTTGCTTGAACGTCCTCGCCGATCTCGATCTGCAGCAGATCTTCGCCGACGATCAACGGGCCGGCATACTTCTTTCTCGTCATCGGAACCAGATCTTCGGGCGTCGCAGTGCCGAACAAAAGCAGATGGTTAAACACCGCGAGCCTGGGTTTCACGCGTGCGAACACTTCCGCGGCCTGGTCGGGCGTGGTGTGATTGGCGGCGATGCGTTTGAGTTGCCGGGCGTTCTCGGCCGCGCCGCCGCCGGCGGTAACTTCGTGCACGAGCACGTCCACGCCCTCGGCGTGCCGGATGAGATTCTCGTTGAAGGTCGTGTCGCCCGACAGCACCACCGAGCGGTCGCCGTAGTCGATGCGATAACCGAAGGCGGGGAGGTCTTCGCCGCCGTGATCAACCTCGAAGGCGCTGATCTCGATGCCGTCCGCGCCGAGAACGACGCCTTCCTTGATTTCGTGCGCAATTAGCGTAACGCCCTCCGCAGGATAATTGCGGCGCCGCACGCGGATATCGACGGCGAACGCCTGAGGTAGATGCTCCATCATTTGCCGCGTCCCCTCCGGCCCCCAGACTTCCAGCGGCGCACTCCGCATGCCCCAAGGCCGTCCGATCCAGCCGGTGAGCCAGAGATCGGGGAAGCCCACGACGTGATCGGAATGATGATGGGTCAGAAACATTCCATCGATATCGGCAAAAGGAATTCCCAACTGATGCAAACGCTGCATTGCGCCCCGGCCCGCATCGAAAATGAATTTATTGCCGCCGGCTTCGACGAGCGTACTCGGACCGAACCGATCCATGCGCGGCGGCGGCGCGCCGGTGCCCAGCAATGTCACACGAAATGAATTATGAGAAGATTCCATGCTGTTTCCTTTTGATTCCGTGCTCCGTTTATCGCTAGGAATGTCCGGAGAAGATTACATTTATCGCCGAAATTCAACTGTGCTAATCGGCGGACCTTTTCGGTGGGTACGGCTGATCGCGTTCCGCGTCCTTCACCGGACGTAGCTCGTCTCCCGGTAAACCGTCGAAGTCGGCTTCGCCGGAGGAATGGTGAATAACCGCGCCGTCACCCGGTTCAGGACCCCGTTCCCCTCCCGAGCTAAGCCCAACCAGACCCAAAAGACGCGCAAGGAAGTCCCCTATCGAGTGAAATGGTTCCATAATGATCCTTTCACAAAATCAGAAAACGCTCTTTGCGGAAAACGTTAAGCCGAGAAGACGCCTCAGTCCCCACTCCGGCCCCTGCTTTACACTAAGGACAGGCAACGTCCATGCCATTGAGATCGGCGCGGGCTGTTTAGCACCGCTTTACGCTAGGCGCGGTTGCACACTGACAATTCTAAGTCGGATGAATTCCGCTATCGGTCAGAAGTGCGGAAATCGGCTAAGGCTGTCCCAGATATAAGACGGCGCGGTTGTTCTCGGATTTTTGTCAAAAAACAGCAAGCCTCACTGGTGAGGATTGCCGCACGGACGGAATGTGGTAACCCTGTGCCCGTTGAGGTGAGAGCCCGTACTCTGTCGAACGCGACCGGTGCGATGACGCGCGGCGGATGCTTCGCTACAACCACCGGCAGTTTGCGCATCGAAGCGGAAATAGGGCTGTCTCTTCCTTTCCTACAGGCCCAAAAAAGGTTGACACATCCTGGCGTGGTGATACGATCCGGCGCCGTGAACTCGAAGGACAACTGAAGGAGGAAGGAACATGGCTGACTGGCCGCCGGTAATCGACGCCGATGGACATGTGTTGGAACGCCAAAGCGACATCCGGAAATATCTCGAGCCACCGTGGAACCGCCGCAACACCGGCCTGTGGCCGTCCGATCAGCCGTTCGACACGGACCTCTTCGATACCCTTGGCTACCCCGGCTATCAGCGCGACATGACTCCCGCCCAACAGGTCGAACTGTGGCTCAAGATCATGGACGAATACAACATCGAAGAGGCGGTGCTTTTCCCAACCGGCTCCGGCAACATCCCGAAGCTGCGCGAGCCCGAGTTTTGCGTCGCCGCTTGCCGTGCGGCCAACGATCACTTCGCCAAGGAATACAACGCGCTGTCCGACCGCATTCACTGCGTCGGCGTGCTCCCGCTCAAGTGGCCCCAGGAAGCGGCCAAGGAGCTGCGCCGGGCGGTCACGGAATTGGGCTTGGTGAGCTTCGAGCTGCTGTCCATGGGACTTCCCACGGCGCTCGGCGATCCGATGTATGACCCGCTCTATGAAGAGGCGCAGCGGCTCGACGTGCCGCTCTCGGTCCACGGCAACCGCAGCTCTTCGGCCGAAGTCGGCGCCGGCGCGCTCAGAACGTTTGCCGAGGTGCACACCTATACCTTCCCGGTCGGCATCTTCCTCCACTTCACCAGCATCATTTTTCAGGGCGTGCCAGTGCGCTTCCCCAAGCTGCGCATGGCCTTTCTCGAGATCGGCGCCAGTTGGCTCCCGTACTGGCTCGACCGCATGGACGAGCACTGGGAATTGCGCGGTGAGTTCGAGGCGCCGCATCTAAAGAAGAAACCGAGCGAAGTTGTGCGCGAGTCCCCGGTCTACTTCAGTCTCGAGGCCGAGGAGCGACTACTGCCCCAGACCATCGAGTATGTCGGCGACGATCACTTTCTCTACGCTTCCGACGTTCCCCACTGGGACGGTGAGTTTCCCAAGAACCTCAAGTACCTGTGGAATCATCCCGACCTTTCCCGGACGACCAAGGAAAAGATCGCGTATCACAACGGGAAGGAATATTTTCGTTTGAATCGTGCAGCCTCGGCGCACGCCATTCGGAAAGCGCACTGAGGTTGCAGCACCCCCGAGATGCGATTGATTTAGCGACCGCGTTTTCGATAGGCGAATTGAAATTATTGTTGCCCCATTGATTCTCTCCTCGGCACCGCCGCCAGAGTCTAGGGTTTGACTTGATGGGCGAATCGAGTAGCCCGGCGGGAGCATTGCGCGGCGCGGATCAGCTCGATCTCCATTTGGCAGCTTCATCCTTCAATTCAAGCGTTTGCCAGAATAATCCGCAAGATCTAACCAGACGGAGTCCGGTTAAAAAATCAAAACACGACGGCACGCCCGCTCGCTGGGCGGTTGCAGCTTCAACGCTGTCGGCGCAGGTAAGTAGTCGGCGTGAGGCGATGCTCGTAGTTTTAGACGCGCTCGGCCGTCGATGAAGGGGTGAGAAAGAGCAGGGCGGCCAATGAGGCGAGCCCGAGCGCGGCCGACAGAAGCAGCGCGGAGGTACCGAAACGTTCTGTCAGTACGGCAAAGAGAAACGGCGCGCTGGCCTGTCCGAAGCGTGCCGGTACAGTTAAAAACCCTTGACGAAGGCCGTAGCCGGAGGGGCCAAAGATCGCGAGCGGTAGCGTTCCGTTGGCGATGGTTAAGATGCCGTTTCCTAGACCGTGGAGCACGGTGAAGACGACTGCCGCCGGTGCGCCAAATGCGAGAATTGCGAGCGCGCCCACGGGATGAGCAATGGCCGCGAGGCGCGCTGACAGCAACGGATTGAAGCGCTGAAGAAATCCGAACTCCACAAGGCGTCCGGCAACCTGCGCCGGTCCCACCAGCGCGGCGGTTGCGACAGCGGCGGCTGCCGATGCGCCTGCCTCCTGCAAGAGACGCGGCAGGTGCGCCGCCATTGCCGTACTGGTGAACCAGGTGACCGCGAACACGAACGCAAGCAATGGCATCGCGCGCTTATGTGAGACTCTCGATCCACCGGGAAGTCTGTGCGCCGGCTCGTTTGTCGCAGATTGAGCGCGCTGGATGCCTACCGGGACGAGGAAGCGGTTGAGAGGGAGGCCAACGACGAGGTGCGTGCCGGCCCAGACGAAGCATGCCATTCGCCAGCCAAACTCGGTCTCCAGGTAGGCGGAGATCGGCCAACAGATTGTGCTCGCCAGACCTGCCAGCAGCGTGATGCCGGTGATCGCGCCGCGCGCCTCTCGACCATAGATGCCAGCGAGCGTGGAGAACGCTGCCTCGTAGAGGCCCATCGCCATGCCGATCCCGATAACGAGCCAGCCGGCAAATAGTGTCACGGTTTCCTGCGCCGCACCGAGCGTTGCGAGACCAACGGCGAAAACCAAACTCGAGACGGTCAGTACGTCACGGCCGCCGAACAGATCGATCCGCCGGCCGACGAGCGGCCCGAGAACCGCAGCCATGATGAGCGCGCCCGAGAATGCGGTGAAGACAACTCCGTTCGATACGCCAAACTCGCGCGCTATCGGTTCCGCGAGGATAGCGGGCAGGTAGTAGGTCGATCCAAATGCCAGCGTCTGTGCGCTTCCCAGCCCGATGACGACTCGCGTCCGTTTGATCGCCGTGCTCATGCAGTAGACCTACCGCGATATACATCGATGCCGGATGCCTCAAAGATCGATGTTTGGCGCCACAAAAATATCATTCGCACTTGACCTTTGGACCTGCCTCGGCGGTGTCATCAGCTACGGCCCTTTGGCCTTCATACATTTGCTGTTACTCAGATAGATCATTAATTCTGGGCCCCCGATTGGCCAAACGAGTAAATAGGCGCTATCAATGCAGACGTTTTTGAATAACGGAAAACGAATCTAAGCTGCGGCGGGAGACTTCTGCAAAAACGCCACGGCGTCGATTTCGACCAGACAGCGCGGCGAGAGCTCCTGCACCTCCATGGTCAATCCGGCCGGCATGGTTGACGAGCGAAGGTAGCGGCGGAAGAAGTCGTTATACGCCTTGGCGAAGCGCGATCGGTCTTGACCGGCGATGAGATAGACGGTGGTCTTTACGACGTCATCGAGAGTCCCGCCGGCTTCTTCGACGATGTCTTTCAGGTGGCGCAGGGTCGCCTCGATCTGCCCTTCAAAGCTGTGCTCCGACTCCACTGCGCGATTGAAACCCACGGCATCTTGCCCGGCGATCAGCAGCCAGTCGCCGACGCGCATCGATTGGGAAAACGACCCGGGGGCTTTTCTGACCTTTGGGCTGGCCACAATCGTCTTGACGCCGCGATAGGCGACGGCAACCGAACGCAGCAGAACGTTGATTCCCAGCGTTGGGATATAGATCCCGGAATTGGGCGGGAACTCGTCGTCCGCGAAGATCGCGCTGTAAACCGCTTTGCGCGCCTCACCGTAGCCGGGCCGATATTTGGTGCCGGGCATGAACATAAAAGTGCGGCAAAGATCGCCGAGCGAAAGATGCTGCGTTGCCAAAAGTCTTCTGATCCGGCTAAGCGTCTCGGTGGCTTGCACTTCGATCGTCAACGGCAACTCGCTGTTGCCATGGCCGTCCGTCGCATCCACTCCCGACAGAAAGACGAAATTGCCGACGCGTACGCCGTGGCACAGGCTGCCTACCGCCAACGGCAGATCCTTGTGACGAAACGATTCACGGTCCGGGCTTGTGGTGGCGATGGCATCGATCCTCACCCGACATCCTGCGTCGAGACCGGCGACACCGACTAAAGTGATCGCGGGAAGGTTTTTCTGATTGCCGAAGACGGCGGCCAGCACCTCTGCCGTTTCAGTAGCGCCTTCGTAGAGCGGCAAATAAACCATCAAGCTGACGATACTCGAAAGATTCAGTCCGGCGGTTTTTAAACCGATCGCTAAATTGTCCAAGGCACGGCGCGCTTGACCGGACACGGTGGCGTCTTCCAGCGCACCGTTCGAAGCGCGCGGGTCTTGAGACAAAAACACAAACGCGCCCGCGCCAACGCCCGGCGCAAACAGATCCAGTTCCGAGTAGAGCTGCGGCGAAGTTATCACTGAAACCATTCACGGCCCCTCACGTTCGATTTATCGGTGTTTACATTCGCAAGTTCAAGCCCAAAACCGGCTGGAGTGTGGGAGTTTACGTGTTGCACGGTTAACCCGTGCCGGAGTAGAGTGAGAAAATCATAGTCAGCCGAGTCGATAAGGAGGATCAACCATGGCTGAAAACCTATCGCTGAATGAGCGCGCGGATACCTTGGAGCGGAAGATGAGCGACGAGCTCGACGTACTGATTTCGAAATCGGCGTTGTTCAATATGGCGGACGGCAAGCTCGGTCCGGTCAACATGGGTTCCGACCTCCCGGCTAAATACGGCAAGTATCAGCTGATGGACGACGATCCGCGGCTGCCGAAGATGCCGGCCAAGCCGACCCTGCTCGATTATTTCACGTACCGCGCCAAGGGCACCAACCATCTGCTGCAAAGCGCGACCCACGCGCTGAGGGCATCGATGTCCGAGAAAACGATTCTCGCCTGCCTCCTGCACGATATCGCCAATGCCATCTTCATCAAAAGCGATCACGGCTACTGGGGCGCGCAGTTGATCGAGCCCTACGTCGACGAAGAGGTGAGCTGGGCGGTGCGCGCGCACCAGGCGCTACGGTTCTTCCCCGACGAGTCGGTCGGGTACTCGTATCCGGAAATGTACGTCAAGCATTTCGGGCGAGACTACGAGCCCGACGACTACATCAAGGAAGCGTACAACCGCGCCCGCAATCACAAGTGGTACATGACCGCACGCATGATTACCGTTCACGACATTTATTCCTTCGACCCCAACGCCGTTGTGAGCTGGGAACCATTCGTCGACATCGTCGGGCGCAACTTCAAGCAGCCGGAGGAGGGCCTGGGCTTCGACAACAGCCCGGTCGCACACATGTGGCGCACGATCCGGCGTCCGACAAAGTATCTCTAAACCGTGATGCCGCGGCGGGTTCAAACGGTTCAAGCCGTCGAGTTGCGCACTATTCTCTAACGAAAGGAAAAGCTCATGAAGCAACATATTTTTCTTTTCGTCGCGCTGGCGCCGCTCGCCGTCGTCAGCAGTCATAGCGACCCGAGCCTTGGCGCTGAAAGCGCCAAGGCCAGTCCTGCCATGAGCTTTTTTGTCAGCAGCACAGGGAGTAAGACGGCCAACCTGGGAGGGCTGCGCGGAGCAGATCGGATTTGCCAGGAGCTGGCGAGCGCAGTTGGCCTCGGGAACAAGACCTGGCGCGCCTACTTGAGCGCAGAGCGGGATCCCGACAACGGCAACAAGCCGACCGACGCGCGCAGTCGCATCGGCACCGGGCCGTGGTCGAACGCTAAAGGCGTCGTTGTCGCGAAGGATCTCGACGAGCTGCACGCCCGCAAAGGAGACGCCGACGTATTTCTCGACGAGCGCGGCCAACGGGTTCCTGGCCAGTGGCCGAATTCACCAAAACCCAATGCGCATGACATTCTGACCGGCTCGACCGCCGACGGTCGAGTCATGGCCGGAAAGACTTGCAATGACTGGACAACCGAGTCTCCAGACCAACAAGCGCAGGTGGGGCACTCCGACGGCCTGGGGCCTGGCGGTGATCCGTCCGGGAGATACGGCATATGGAACTCGGCACATGAGAATGGTAGCTGCGCCGATACCGCTCCGCGCGGAGGAGCCGGCCGGATTTACTGCTTTGCGGCGAAATGAGCCGCGCGAATTAACCTTGGCCATCTCGTTGTGTCTGCACGATAGCGACTCTTGTTGTCATCGTTTGGAGCCAGGGAAATAGTGTCGGGCAACTCGGTTTGAAACGTCCCGCGCGTCAATGTAATAACTTCAGCCACGATCGAGCCG
>DATBMR010000197.1:0-4933 GCA_036554745.1 Binatia bacterium | reverse complement strand
ACGGCCTTGGGTTCTCAGATATGGGACGCTTGTGTTGAATTTTCTGCGAAAGCGGACGCTTTTTACTGGCATAACGCTTGCTCGCATTACGACCGGGATGTAGCTCGACAAAATTGCTGAGGAGGTCATCATGAGCATCATAGGATGGATACTGTTCGGCCTGGTGGTCGGCATAGTGGGGAAGCTGCTCATGCCGGGACGCGATCCGGGCGGCTTTATTATCACAATTTTGCTTGGCATTGCCGGTGCGCTGCTGGGCGGCTTTATTGGTCAGGCGCTGGGCCTTTACGCTCCTGACGAGCCCGCGGGGTTTATTATGGCGGTCATCGGATCGATAATTCTGTTGCTGATTTACCGCTTCGCCGTCGGTAGACGAGTGTGAGTGTTGCTTTTAACGGCGCGGGCGCAGATAGCGAGTGAGATCGCGCTGAGGGCCGATCGCAGAGATCCTCCCTACCTAGTCTGTTAACAGCTTCGGTTTTGATCCTCGCCCATTCCAAGGGGAGGATCGAACTGCGTCAGGTCCCTGCACAGGCACCATACTGAGCGGGCGGATATAGTTCGCTGACCGAGCGACCTATTCCGCGTCGTCTTGCCAGTAAGCTTCGAGCGTAAAAGAGGCGGCGAGCATTCCGAACAGATAGCCCACCGTTTCCAGGAAGCCGGGGAAAGTCTGGATCGCGTGCCACAAAATGCCGATAGTTAGCAAATCGGAAATCATCGGCGGCCAGATTAACAGATCGATAGGATTATAGCCACTAAAAAACCGGCGGGCGATCTTGTTGGAGGTTGTGGCGGGTACGACAGCCACAGGTTTTGGCCGCGTTAAAGGTTTAGGGTCCGTTTGCCGCCCGTGGGGCGTTTCTCAGCTTGAGCGGCCGTGGCTTCCGTGTCTACAGCTGGAAAGGAGTCCCGACCCGTATTCGCGGGCGTAAACCTGGGTAAACTCCGCTCCGAAAAAGAAGATGAGCGACGAGTAATAGACCCAGAGTAGCACCGTAATCAGCGAGCCTGCGGCGCCGTAAACAGAGGTTACGCCGGTGCTGCCCAGGTAGAGCCCGATCGACCATTTCCCGAGCGCGAACAGACAAGAAGTTAGCGCGGCACCGATCCACACGTCTTTCCATGCGATGCGCGCATCGGGCAGATACTTGTAGATCATGGCGAAAAGCAGCGTGACAACCAGTAGCGAAATTGCCAAGTCGAGCAATTGGCCGACGATCGCAATATCGCCAAGTGCGCCGGTCATCAAAGTGGCGAGCGCACTCAAGAGTGCGCTGACGAGCAGCGACACCACCAGAAGAAAACCTACTCCCAGAACCATTGCAAAAGAGACGAAACGTTGGCGGATGAAGGCCCAGACGGTCTGGACCGGCTTCGCCGCAACTCGCCAGATCTTGTTCAGCGAGAATTGAAGGTGACCGACGACGCCGCCGGCGCCGAACAGAAGCATCAAAATTCCCAAGGCGGTGGAAAACGCTCCCGCCTTGGGCCTGTAGCCCGCCTTTTCGATAATCGCCTGAAGCGCTTGGGCGCTGTCTCGACCGACCAGTCCTTGTAACGTTTCGACAACCTGATTTTGTGCGGCATCCCGGCCGAACACAAAACCGGCGATACCGATCGCAATCGTCAGGAGCGGAGCGAGCGAGAAAAGGGTGTAATACGAGAGCGCCGCCGCAAGCGAAAAAGGTTCATCTTCGAGCCATTGATTGACGATGTCTTTGAGGAAGGATATTGGCGGCATCTCAGCTTTTGCTGAAGGCGCTCGAAACTCAGCGGCTCGCCCGATCCGACAGTGAGCTTGGCGCGTCCGGGTGGGCGCCATCATCGACGCCGATGCCCAGGCGATCCACCAACTCGCCGCCGAGCCAGCCGGTCAGGAGCGCTAAGCCGGCGCCGCCGATGGAGAGCACGAGCGCGAGCGCTTCCGGGCGTTCAGGCAGTTCATGGCGCAGCAGCCAACTGGCTGCGAATAGCAGCACCACAACGACATTGCCGGAGCCGTGCCAGAATCCAACAGACTTCGCCCGGGTACCTCGAGGTATGGCGAACCAGTCGATCCAGCCGAACGGGGCGGCGAGCAGGCCGCCGATGATACCGGCGGCGATCATCCAATAGGCCACGACCGCCATTGTGGGTCCGCCGCCGGCGAGAAAGATGAAATCAAAAATAACCGCAGTTGCGAGCAAACCCAACGGAAAGACGATGAGCATCTGGTGCACCGGGTGACCGAGGATCTTGGCTCTGCTTTCCATAGGGGGCTGCTTGTTGCCGGACCAATTCACCAGACAAACGGTGCACTGACCCGCCAACATCGAAGTCGAACTGAATTGACGCGCCTAGTGATGCTTGGAGCATTCTTTCTCATGCGATTCCGCGTCTTTTTTGAAATTAAATCTCTGTCCGCAATAACTGCATTCGAACTGTTCTTTTCGTTGTTCCATAAAAATGCCTTTTATCTTTTACTGAGGCGTCATGCTCAGCGGCGGCAGCACCTGCTATCATCCCGGCCATATCCGGACGTGAACTGAACATGTACCGCGTGCCGCGCCACCCGCTTCTTTCGAGGTGGTCAGCCGCGGTCGTACCGGTCGTGCCCCTCGAGTCTAACCAGCTTATTGTAAAGGCCAATGATCAACCAGGTCGGGACCATTGCGCAATAAAATTTCCCCACTTGCCGCGGCCCGCCGCTTGGAATGGCAAGCGACGCCGTCATGGCGGCCACTGCGACTCCGGGATGGGCCGAGGATGGAACGGCGCCGGTGTATTGTTCGACGGTCTTCGTGAACCGGTCTTCTGTCGCTTCCAGGATGTTCTCCTTCTGCTTTTGCGCGCCGATCTATTTGCGTTTTTTTCGCCGCGCGGTTGATTTCGACTTGGATTTTGACGCGCGGTTTTTGGTTCGACGCCGACCCGCCTCCTCCTCATCGCTGTCGCTCGATTGGTCTTCATCTTCTTCCAACTCTTCAGACCCCAGCGCCTCGCCTATGGTGATTGCTGACAGCCAGGAGCGCACATTTTCGAGGTGTTCTTGTTCTTGCTCGAACGCTTTTTCACATTGTTTTTCCAGTTCGGCATGGCCAAGCTGGGCCGCTAACTGTTGCAGCATCTGCCAGCCGTCGTTATCGGCCAGCTCAGCGGTCAACACGGCTTGCAGCGTCTGTGCGATCGTCGTACGGGGATCGCAGACGATTTTTACCACTCCCTCCGACAACACCCCGGTAACATCGGCCGATGGGGTTTGCACGGTAGCGTCGCCGCCCAGGTCAGTGATCGCCCTTTGCAGCAGCCTGAAGTGCTCCAACTCCTCGTCGCAGATGTGGCGCAGCTCGTCGCTGGTCGGCCCGTTTTCCTCCTCAGCCGGCATTGCTTCGAGCTTTTGGATGAAAGTTTGGTAGAGCCGCGTGCCCTGCCTTTCGAAGGCAAGCCGCTCGCCGAGCTTATCGAGCAGCACCGCGCGTTTTTCAGCCTCGGCCGCATCATGGCCGTCGACGGGCGCCGGATAGGAGCCGATCGGAATCGCCTCGCTGATGTAGTCGAGGCGCTCGGCCGCCAATTCCGAAATGTCCCCCGGGGCCGGCTTCATGTTTTTGGCGGCTTGGATCATTTCCGCGCTCATCTCCGGATTAATCATGACTCCAGTACGGTTGAATAGGTTCATTTCACTCTCTGACATTGTGCTTGGTTCCGATTCGTGCGCTGCCATCGTTCCTCCTTTACGCGACTTTCTTCTGCAGCTTTTGGATGTCAGGCGTCTCTTCCGCTAGCTCGGTGCCGGGCTTCCAGCGGTAGCCGGCCGCAACCGTCTCCGATGGCGACCCATCGGCATTGACTTGGGAGCGGTAATGCACGGACGGCGAGTCTGGCTCTTCCTCGTCTTTGCCGATGAACTTGGTGCCACGAGCGCGCAGATCGACTTCTTTACTCAACACCTCGCGGACAAACTGCCGCTGGCTGCGGTACTCGATCGGCTCCGGCAGAGACTCGGGAAGCAATTCCGCGGGATCGCGCTTTTCGGATTGGCGGAATACATCGAGTACATAGTGCAAATGGCCTAACTCATAATCCAGGAAACGCTCCCAAATAGACTTGATGCGCGGGTTCGTCTCGTAACTGAGACAGCTGTAATAATTGTAGATCTCGCCGGCTTCGTGCAGCAGCCATTTCTCCAACCAGGTTTCCTCGGGATCGATGATCGACTCGTACTGGGTCACATGCTGTTCTTCGATCGAGGCGATTTCGGCATAAAGCTGACGCGCGATCGGATCGGCGAACATCGGGCCAATGGTCATATAATAGTCGTGCGTCTGGTGTTCCCCGGCCATGATCGTGCAGGCGTTTAGTTTGGTGATCGGCGCCGCTTTACCGCGGTCGTAGCACTGTCTCAGATCATCTTCCGGGGCGCGATGCTCTACCGCAGTGGGACGTCCGGGTAAGATATCGGTGTAGCTCTGGAGAATGTTGTTGGCGTCGCAGCCCATGACCCGGTCCATCAACGCCGAAAAGCGGTACATGTGATCGAAGTCCTCGAGCAGGCCAAAGCGATAGACCTGCGCTAGGTACGGGTCCGGCTCATGCTGGGCGACACTGGCGGTAACCTCAATGGCGACTTGCTCGAACCCGATGGTCGTTTCGAGCGGTGAGAGATCCGCCGGCAGTAGCCAGTTGACCATCGTTTGTTGATGCTGCTCGACGCGACGCACGCGCGCCAAGGCGAGCTGGAGGTCTTTGTTTACGCGTGCGCAAGCGTGTTGAAAACGCAGCGCCTCGGATTCGATGCCGTTCATCAAAATGACCCGCACCCGGGTGAACGCATCATCATCCAACTTGCTCGTTGGAACTCGTACCATATCGCGCCAGTTAAACGTTTGTTTATCCAGAGCGATTCCTTTTTCTTTTAATAGATCAAGACTCACGGTTAATCTCCTTTCGG
>DATBMR010000174.1:0-25591 GCA_036554745.1 Binatia bacterium | reverse complement strand
CAGCGACTACGGCGCGAGCCAGCGCCACCCTTTGTTGCTGTCCGCCGGATAATTCGTGCGGCCGACTGCCACCGAACCCCTCTAGACCGACGCGCTTGAGCGCTTCTTGCGTTCGCTGCCTGAGGACGTTCGTTGGATACTTACGGACACGCAGCGGAAAGGCGACGTTTTGCGCCACCGTCATATGAGGCCACAGCGCGAAGTCTTGAAACACCATGCCGAGGCCGCGCGCTTCGGGCGGACGTTGCAAAAGATCGCGGCCACCGAGCAGGATTTGGCCGGAACTCGGTTTGATAATGCCAGCGATCACTGCGAGAAGGGTCGATTTCCCCGACCCGCTCGGCCCGAGCAGCGCTAGCACGTCGCTTTTTTGTGCCTTCAACGAAACGTTCTGCAGCGCGTTCTTGTTGCCATAGAAGTGGGAAACATTCTTAATTTCCAGGAAAGACTGGTACGGTCGCGCGAGATTCATCGCGCGCAGTCTGATCAAAGACAGGTTACGAAAGGATTACCGCCAAGTTAATCCTGCGTGACGTTTATGTCTGACCCGTTTCCCGACCGTTGGGAAAAATTATGCGGCGTTTGGCGCCAAAACGATGTATTCTTGAAGTCTGATTTTGGGGCAGTTCGGCGATCCAGCGCGTAAAGCGTAGATCGCCACGCGAACCGCTCAAGATTCTTATGATTTCATACCTTTGGAAGTGGTTAGGGGCGGGCCATGTTACGGCCGCGACAAAGAAGAAGCTTGGGGTGGTGGCGATGCTCTATTTCATCCAGGGCGCGCCCGCCGCCATCTTGTGGGAGGTCCTGCCAGTTTATTTTCGCCTTCACGGAGTGTCGTTGCGCGCGATTGGTGGGCTGCGGCTGTTGGAACTGCCCTACTCGTTGAAGGTCTTTTGGTCGCCCTTGGTGCATCGTTACGGCGACCGGCGCTTCTGGATATTCGTTTGCATGCTCGGTGTCGCAGCCGTGCTCTTTGTGCTGCCGTTCGTCGACGTCGCGGCGGTCAGCGCCATTGTTTTGCTGCTGATCCTCGTGTTGACGACGCTATCGGCGACACAAGACGTCGCGATCGATTCCTATTCCGTCGGGTTGGTCGAGCGCGGTGAAGAGGGGGCGGCCAACGGCGTACGCGCCTCCGCGTATCGCTTGGCGCTGGTTATCGCCGGCGGCGGTCTGGTTTTTCTTGCTGCCATTCTTTCTTGGAGTTCCTTGTTCACGCTTGCCGGAATCGTTTTTGCGCTACTTGGATTTGCGGCGCTGAAGATCCCGAGACTCAGTTTGCCTGAGGAGGCGCGCCAGCACTGGCTGCAGGGATTTGTCGGCTGGGCGGGAACCTGGAAGGTGATTCCGCTGATCCTGTTCGTGTTAACGTATAAACTCGGTGAATTCGCCATCGGCCCAATGGTCAAACCTTTCTGGGTTGACTACGGCAAGACGATTTGGCCGGTCCAGGATGATCTGATGTTTCAGATCGGCATGTTTCCGACCACCTTCGGCATCGTTCTCAGCCTTGTCGGCGCGCTGACGGGCGGCGCATTCATCTCGCGCTTCGGCATATTTCACGGCGTGTGGTTTTTGGGCTTGCTGCAAGCAGCATCGAATCTCGGCTATTCCATGGTCGAGTGGTTCAATCTCGGCCGCTTCGGTTTGTACGGTGCATCCATGGTCGAATCATTGAGCGGCGGCCTCGGCACGGCGGCGTTTCTCGCGTTTCTCATGAACGTCTGCCAAAAAGAGCATGCAACGGTCCAATATGCCTTTTTGTCCTCGGTATTTTCCCTGACCGGAAGGTTGATCGGCGGGATCAGCGGCTTGGGCGCGGAGAAATACGGCTATGGTGATTACTTTGCTCTGACATTTTTACTGTCGCTGCCGGCATATCTATTGCTGCCTTGGGTAAGGTTCTGGATTCACGAAAAAGAGGAGCGATAGATCTGTTTCAATGCCGAGTGCGCTGATCGTTAAATGGCTGGAGCGCGGCGTGCCAGGCCTTGAGTTCGCGCTCAGGGCTGACTAGATTCGCCAATCCTGAACAATAACGCTGCAATCGATGATAGAACTTTTCGTCAGCTTCCGCCTTGAGCAACAAGGCTCGCAGATTTTCGGTGTCGCCCACCCGGAAGTAACCGGCATAATGGTTGCCGAGAGTTCCGATCAAACCGGCAATTTTGGCAGCCACTACGGGTATCCCCGCAGCTAACGCTTCCGAAAGTACATTAGAGCTTCCCTCCATCCTCGAACTGATGCAGACCAAGTCGCTGTGCGCGATCGCCTGGCGGGTTCGCGCGTGCGACAGCTGACCGATCCAACGGTATCGTGGGTTACGTGTCGATTCGGCGCGAGCGCGCGTGCCAAGGTTACTGTCCAAGGCGAGACCGATGTGCGTCACCTGAATGCGCGAGGCCGCAGGCAAGCGGCGCACCGCAAACGCGGCGCGCAATGGATCTTTCTCCTGGCGCAAGTGCGCAACCACGCAAACTCGAAAATCTCCGTTGGGACGCCGAGAGCTCTTTCGCGGCCGCTCAGCCGATTGATAGATTACTTGAGTTTTTCGCCGTAGATGGCCTGCCAACTCGTATAAAGCCTTGGATTGCAGGACGACGAGCCGCGTCGCGAGCTCAAGCGATTGTTTAGCTTTTCGATCGTGTCGAATATCGCGGTAGAGATCCGTTCCGGTGAGCGCGACGATGAGCGGCCGATCGGGATGAAGCTCGTGGAAACGGCGGATCGAGTCGGCGCTGCGCCGCGCATGCAAGGCGATCAGGACATCGCACCCCCGGTCATCGTAACTCTGGCTTACCCGCACCCGGTGGCCGAGCTTCTTGAAAATAGCGGCCCAGCGCAGGGCGGTGATGCGATTGCCATTGTTGATGCGCAACGGCGCGGGAGTGACTAGTTGAATGTACACGAACTGCCGTCTACCGGGCGCACGTGCGGAATCCTGCCCAAACATCGCGCCGATCTGGGGTGTAGAAGTTTCTCCAAGTGTTGCGAATGAGCAGCGCTGAGGTGGCCCAGCAACCACCGCGCAGCACTTTGTGGGTGCCGAACCAAGGTTGCGAGTATTCCTTGTAAGGATCGGTGCTAAATCCCGGATACGGCTCAAAATCCGTCGCCGTCCATTCCCAAACGTTGCCGGCCAACTGGCGGCAGCCAAAGGCACTGTCGCCGGCGGGGTAGGCGGCGACTTCAACGATTCCGCCGGCGCACCAATCCAAGTTGGCTTCGGCCGCCGTCGCGGCTTGATTGCCCCAGGGAAAATGGCGGCGTGATCCGGGATAATCGTGATTTGGCGCTGAAGCCGCCACTTCCCACTCGGCCTCAGTGGGTAAGCGTCGTCCTGCCCAATTGCAATAAGCCTCGGCTTCGTACCAGCTGATGTGGACGGCCGGACAGTTTTCCATCAAAGGCAGGTATCGATCGTAAACTCGTTGCAACCAGCGGCCATTCGCCTCGCGCCGCCAATAGACCGGCTGTTCCAGACGATTGGTAAACTCAGGTAACTCCGTTACCTCGCTCAGGGACTTGTTAAAAAATTTGGCGAACGATTGTTGCAACTCGGGCGCCCCGCCGCCTTTCAGCCACTCCCAGCCCGCGCTGCTCCAATAACGCTGCTCTCGATAGCCCCCGGATTCGACGAAGGCGAGAAATTCTCCATTGGTCACCGGCGTCCGGGCGATGCGGAATGGTTTTAGCACCACACTGTGAGCCCATTTTTCGTTGTCGAAGACGAATGGGAAATCCGGAGTGGCGCCGACAAGATACGTCCCACCGGCGATTTCGACGTCCCCGAGACGCAACCCGCCTTGCGGAGGTTCGGAGATCGTGCCAGCGAACCGCGGTGCGGCGTAAGCGAGTGTCTGTCGGGTGTAAGCGAGCGCCTCGGCATGCATGCCTTCATGGAAGAGGGCGAGCAAACAAAAATAGAATTCATTGGGCGTTAATTCACCGGCACGGTCGATGACTTCGATTGTCCGTTCCAAGACCTCGTTCATGTAACTGAGCGTTTGTGGGCGTGACGGCAGCAAGAGGTCCCAGCGGGTGTCGTGGGCGACTTCCGTCGAGTTATAGAGCTGATCACCGTCGGCGCGCAGGGGGGAGAGGCGCTTGAGTTGGCGCAGCAGCCAAAATTCGGCAAACCACGCAATATGGCCAATTTCCCACAGTGGTGGGTTTACACTGGGGACGCGCGGTCCGATCATTTGTCGATCGTCAAGATCCTCGACCAGATCGAGCGTTCGTCGGCGAAAATCGCGCATCTGCTTAATCAGCGTGCGACGGTCAAGATCGATGAGCGGACCGCGCGATGTGTGTCCTGGGAGGGGCTGGAACGTGGTCATGATCGATCCAAAGTTGAACGAAGCGAGCGCAGTCATTAAGTAGCCATTGACTTGCTGAGAGCGAGCCGTGCAGAGCACGGGCAATCCGATGTTCGGATCACGCGCGAATGCGTCGAATCAGCGGTTTTCATCATCACTAGCGCAAAACCGTACCTATAACAATGCCGCTGCGATCGATTTGCGGTGGGAAAATACATGGCGATTAGTCTTCGCAGCATGCTTGTTGATCGCGCGATCCGGGTCATTGCGGGCCTTATCTAAAAGCCTTTTTTTGATCACCAATTTTCGATAAGGCTAATTCATGCCGGAAAATTTCAGCTCTCAACTGAGGCGGCGTAGCGGCCGTATTTGGCGCGCGATCGAAACACACGCTTTTCTCCGGGAGCTGCACGCGGGCACGTTGCCGATGAAGCGGTTCACTTATTTTATATTGCAGGATTATGTTTACTTGCTCGACTTCGCCCAAGTGCTCTGCCTTGGCGGGGCGAAGTCGCCAAATTTAAAAACGCTCGAACTGTTTTGTCGCCACGCCCTCGCCGCTGTCGAAGTTGAGCGCAGCTTCCATGCGGCTTTTGGTAAGACGCTCGGATTATCGGCGAAACAGCTGGACCGGGTGCCCAAGGGGCCGATCACCCAGGCGTATATCGGTCATTTGCAGTCGGTTGCGCGCGGCGGCAGTCTTGGCGAGTTGGTCGCCGCCGTCCTGCCGTGCTACTGGATCTACGGTGAGGTAGGACGGCGGCTTTACCGAAACCGCCCGTCCCGGCCCAAGATTTATCGCCAGTGGATCGAAACCTATGCTGCCGACACATTTTGGCGACCCGTCCGGGAGCAAATTGGACTGATGAATCAACTCGGCATGGCGGCGCACAGCCTAGAGAAGAAGCGCATGACTGAGCACTTCATGCTGAGCAGCCGCTACGAGTATATGTTCTGGCAGCAAGCTTACGGGTTGGAAAGTTGGCCAGTTTAGTTACCCGGTGCCACGCCGTTATCCTTCCTGTTTGGCGTATTCACAGCGCGGACAGACTTGCGGCGATGGACTGACGAGCACTGGCCAGCCGCAGTCGTTACAGTTTACCACCGGTTCACCCAGCATACCGCGAACCATCGTGCCACACCGCCTCCCGCCGCAAGGGCCGGTACCGACTCCGGTACGCTTGCTGATCTGCTCGAACGTTTTAGCCCCGGCCTGGATGGCTTTTAGAACGATGCCCTTGCGGATCTTGTTGCAAAGGCAAGCCGGTTTGAGGTTCTCGATGACTGCCTGTTCTCGGGCCTTTCTTTCCTGCTCGTCGATGGAATACACCTAACCTTTGCCGTGAAATGTTGCTGAGTATAGCACGGCCGCTATGGAAACTAACTACCTCGTTCCGACCACCAGGGATGAAGTGAGCGGCGGCGGGAGATCAATCTGATGTATCTGGCGCAAACCCGCGTGTTTCATCCAGCCACTAATTTCGCTGAAGCTGTAGCAACGCCCGCCCGAAGTAGTGAGCAGCATGAGCAGGCTGAAGACCGCTCCCACCGCGGGCTGGGCACGGCTGTCGTCGAGAATATGGTCTTTGATAACCATCCGGCCAAAGGGCTTTAAATTTTCCGCAAGCCTGCGGATAAGTATTTGATTGTTTTTTTCGTCTTCGCCGTGAATGATGTTTGAGAGAAATACAACATCGTAACGGCCTGGAATCTCGTCCTTGCGGTAGTCACCCGGGACGAGCCTGATGCGCCCCGTCATGTCCGCGTCGATCACGCGACGCTCGGCGATCTTCAAGGTTCCGGGCAGATCGAACACGGTGGCGCGAAGGTTGGAGAATTCCTTGCAAAGAGCGATCGGATAGGTGGCCGGACCGGAGCCAACATCGAGCAGGTCTTCAACTCCTTGCCAATCCAGTGCAGCTATCAAAACTCCGGCGTCGCCACGGGCTTTGACCAGAGAATCCATGGCATCGATGAAAACTTCGGTCTCTTTCGGATCGTCCTGATACATATTGGCGGGGCGCGCGGGAGCGCCGCTACGTACGGATCCCGGAAGTTTTTCCCAGCATTGCCACAGGGAGTCCTCAAACAAGATCATGCCGCCGACAAAATGGGGCGAGCTTTGCACCAAGTACCGTTCGGCCACCGGTGACAAAGAAAAAAACTCGGCCCGCTTTTGCAGGACATCGAGCGCGGTTAGCGCGTTCAGCAATAACTCGGTGGCGCGGGACTCGAGATCGAGTTTCGTCGCCACCGATGGCGCGGCCTGAGCCCCATCGTCGAGCGCATCGAAGACGCCCAATCGTAGCGCCGTCTGAACGATCCGCGCTTCGACATGGCCGCTGGCGAGTGCCATCAGTTGAGAAAAGTTCATCCTGGCCCGGGATTACCGTCCTCCGTTTAAACCGAACACGGAATTCGAAAGTTAGGGATGCCGGGGCTAAAGCTTTTCCACGATACGGTAGCTGCGACTCTTAGGCTTGAGCGGCGCGACAATGCCATTTTTCACCATCAGGCGAATTTCCCGATAGGCGGTGTCGCGATCGACCTCCGCGATTTTTTCGTATTCCGCCGTAGAGAAAGTTTTGCCATGACAGTAAGCATAGGCCAGCAGCCGCCGTTGCCGCAAGTTAACTTGACTGTGGCGGAATTGGTTTAGCCATTTTAATGTTGCGTCATCGTACACCGGAGCGTTGCGCAAGGTGATCGTGAAAATAAAGCCTTCGGCGGATAACTCGGGCGGATGGAGGCCGTAGCTCTCCATTTCCTGAAACATGCGCGGCACACCTTCGCCCATCTCGCGCATATAGCCGGTATCGGCGAGCGCACGCACGATTAGGGGATTTCGCGAAAAATGAATGCTTTTCTGTCGCCGCAGTTGATCGAGCGTCACCGGCGCCGGGGGCAGTCCCGGGCTGCGCACGCTGATATGATCGTCAAACATCCACATTTCGATCGATGCGCCGGTAAGCCCGTAGTCACGGTGCGCGACCGCATTGACCAGCGCTTCCTGCCAGGCGAAGGTCGGATACTCGAGCCGCTCGCGGAAAAAGAGATCATGCAAGATCGTGCGTTCGCGGATGTGTTCCTTGATCCGGCCAACGGACTCATCGATCAGCCGGACGAGCGGCGCCTCGAAGCGGATTCGTTTGATCACGTTGAGCGAGTTGCCGTGTTGTCTATCGGTGCCTTCGTATTTGACAAAGTCGATGCCGGCGCGTGGATGCCAGCGCGTCGGCTCCTTCGCGAACAGCAGGAGCGCCGCCATGTTAGGGCAGACCAGCGGCCGCGATTGGTCCAGCAAGTGATACGTCTGACTCAACACGTCCTGCGGAGTCTTACCGGGCTGCGCTTTGTCAACGAAAGCCTGCACGAGATCGGCGTCAAGGTCGGACCAGGTTGCATTGAGCGCGTGCTGACGCTCGTAAAAAACATTTTTTTTTGACTCTTTGAGAGCATGAATCTGTTCGGCAGGCAGCGACAGGGTTTCACCGGCGACGCGGTAGAAGGAACGGCCGCCGGCGATGCGGTAAATGTCCAGGCCGGAGGCGACTTCGAACTTGAGCAATTGCAGATTTCCCAAGCGGGCTTTTTCACAAGCCGGATTCAGCGGTGGCCGTAGTAAATTCTGCGGCGCCTGAATTAGCGCGTGCAACTCGTCACGATCGTAGGGGATGCCGGTGACGCTCTTGTCCGGCTCGACCCCAACAAGCACCGCACCGCCGTCCGCGTTGGCCATAGCGGAGAGGACCCGGGCGATCTCACGTGACAGATCTTCTTCACGCTTCTTTTGCCCCGCTGCACGGCGATGTTCGTATGCGCTGATAAATTCGAGAAACTGGCCGCGTTCCTGTTTAAGCAGGAGTCCGATTTCTTCTGGTTGCATGTCTCTAGGTCGACTCGCGCAACGCTGCCGGTTGCCTAACGCTTGCGCACCGAGACGCGTAAAAGATGTGTCAGTGGAGGCCTTTCACTCCCGATTCTTTATGCTAAGGCTTCGCCGGCTGGCCTGACGCGTTCAGTGTGACAATTTCGAGTACGATTCGAGCCGATAGATTGAGATCCTTCAAGTCGAGCCACTCGTTGACCGTGTGAATTTCACGCATGCCGGTGGATAAATTGGCCACCACCAAACCCTTCTGATTGAGTACGTTGGCGTCGCAGCCGCCACCGGTGGCGAGTGTCTTCACTTCCAAATTGAGGTTCCTCGCGGCGGCGTGCACGAGCTTGACGATGGGAGCACTCTCCGGCACATGCATGCGATCATAATCGCGATCGATTTTTGCTTCGACTCTCGCCCTATGCGGTTTCCCGTCAATCTCAAGAATGTGGCGCTGCGCCGCGTCTTCGAGGCAGCGTTTCATGTGCTCGGTTTGTGCATTGAGCTTTTCCTCGCTGTGACTGCGCGCCTCACCGCGCAGAATGACTTGGTTCGGCACAATATTGACCGCCATGCCGCCCTCGACCACGCCGATGTTAGCGGTGGTCTCATGATCGATGCGGCCGAGTCGCATCTGGGCGATGCCCTCGGCCGCGACTTGGATGGCGTTAATACCTTTTTCCGGACACACCCCGGCATGAGCTTCCAGCCCGTAAACGCGAAACTCGAGGCGGTTAGCGGCCGGCGCTCGAGTGAATAAGAAACCGACAGAATCGCTGTCGAGCACCAGTCCGGTGTGTGCGCGCAATCGGCTGACATCCAGACACTTGGCGCCGATCAGGCCAGCCTCTTCGCAGATCGTAAATACGACGTCAACATCGCCACACGGCAAACGATTTTCTTTAATAATCCGCAGCGCTTCACAGATGATGGCGACGCCGCTCTTGTCATCACCGCCGAGCACGGTGCGTCCATCGGTGTGTAGGATATCGCCGTCCAAGATCGGCGTAATATTCTCTCCGGGGACCACCGTGTCCATATGCGCCGAAAGCAGCAGCGGCGGCGCGTCGGCTACGGTGCCGCGAAATTGTGCGATCAAATTACCCGTGTTGCCCCCGACCTTTTCGCCGGCGTCATCAATGAAGACCGTGGCACCGAGCTCCTCCATCTCGCGCTTGAGGCGCATGGCAACGTCATGCTCGCGGCGCGACAAGCTATCGATTTTGATCAGCTCGATAAGCAAGTTTTTCAATCGATCGTGATTAATCAAAACTGTGACCCCGCTCTTCCCGTCCCGCAGTTTTTCCACCGCTCCCCGCGGGACTTTTGTGCCTGGGACAATCTGCCACAGGTGCACGGTTGAATCCAAGAGGGAGTTGCCAGAAAGCCCCCGGGCGCGCTCAACGCAGCAGACAGGATGCTAGCAAGCGCCGCCGATCGGATTTAACACTGTCCAGGATCGAGCGATGGAGTTAGGCTGCACAGCGTGTTGACCTGGGCGATCGAGGTTCTCCCCATCGGAACGTCAGCTTTTGACTGTGACAACTCGCGACCTTAAACAGCGCTTTTCGCCGTCGCCAAAAAAGTCACGTAGCAGCATTGCCTAATTGGATATGCTCCAACCAAAATCGGACTCGAAGATCCCGAATTGTGAATCAAAGTTCTGGTGGGGTTTCCCGCGATATTTAGCCGCTCGGCACTCGGCGGCAAACGGGTCGCTTCTAAGAGCTGCGCCGTGATAGCGCGTGGGTTGCCGTGCCATAGAAAGACTCCGCCGCCTCCATCAGCGTTTCGGAAAGCGTCGGATGCGGGTGGACCGAATCGGCGAGATCGCGCGCGGTGGCGCCCATCTCGACGGCGAGCACGCCTTCACTGATGAGATCGCCCGCACTGACGCCGACGATGCCGACGCCGAGAATGCGTTCGGTTTCCGGTTCGACAATGAGTTTGGTCATACCGTCCGGGCGATCGAGGGTGAGTGCGCGTCCTGAGGCGCCCCAGAGAAACTTCGCGACTTCGACCTCGATGTTTTTTTCTTTGGCCTCGGTTTCGGTCAGTCCGCACCACGCCACTTCAGGATCAGTGTAGACGACCGCGGGAATGACGATATTCTCGAATGCGCTCGGCTCACCGAGCATGGCCTCAACCGCGACGCGCGCTTCCTTGCTCGCACGATGGGCAAGCAGAGCGCCGCCGTTGACATCACCGATGGCATAGATACTGGGATCTTCGGTCTGTTGCTGGGCGTTGCACTGGATGAACCCCTTGTCGTCTTTGGTGACTTTGGTGTTCTCAAGACCAAGATCGGCGAGATTCGGCGCGCGCCCAACGCTGACGAGAACACGATCGTAAAGCTCTTCGCGCGGTTGCTTGTCAATTTCCATCGTCACCTTGATTTGCTTGCCCGCGGTGGCCATTTTCAGAACTTTGGTGTTGACGCGAATTTCTTTGAACGCTTTTTGCGCCGCCCGAGTTACCGGACGGACCAGATCGGCATCCACGCCGCTCAGAATCGACGGCAATGCCTCGAGAACGACGACATTGCTGCCCAGCGATGCGTATACGGTGCCGAGCTCCATGCCAATGTAGCCGCCGCCCACCACCAGCAGGTCTTCCGGCACGTCAGGTAGTTCGAGCGCTTCGGTCGAGGTCATAATCCGCGGATTGCCGAGATCAAACGCGCTGGGCATGGCCGGCTTGGAGCCGACCGCGATGATCGCTTTTTCGTAACGTATGAATTTCTGCCCTTCGTTGGTTTCGACACGCAGTGTTTGGGAATCTTCAAAATGGCCGCGTCCATGGACAAGCTGCACGCCGCGTTGCTTCGCTAATCCTTTGATGCCTTGGCCAAGCTTCTCCAAGATCGATTCTTTCCACGCGCGGAGCTGTTCCAGTTCGATCTTCGGCTGGCCGAACTGGATGCCGCGGTGCGCCGACTCCTTAATCTCGCGAAAGATCCCGGTGGCGTGGAGCAAGGCCTTTGATGGAATACACCCAACGTTGAGACAGATGCCACCGAGGCGGGGATTCTGTTCGACTAGAGTAACGTGTTTGCCTTGGTCGGCGGCATAAAAAGCGGCGGCGTAACCGCCCGGTCCGGCGCCAAGTACAACTATTTCGGTGGTAGACGGTTCCATGAGAGAGTTCTTACTTGAGCTTCAAATCAGCTTCGTCGAAGGATTCGAGGCCGGCAATCACATCTTTCAAGAAGCGCACGGCATCGCCGCCGTCCAAAACACGATGGTCGTAGGCGAGGCAGAGCGGCAGGATCGTGCGGATCGCAATCTTTCCTTCCAACGCGACTGGTTTCGCTTGACCTTGTCCAACGCCGAGGATAGCGACCTGCGGCGCATAAATGATCGGGGTAAAGTGGCTGCCGCCGATGCTGCCCTGATTCGAGATCGTAAAAGTGCCGCCTTGAAGCTCTTCGATGGAGATTTTCCTTTGCCGGGTTTTTTCCGTGAGGGAATGAAGCTCTTGTGAGAGCCGCAGCAGGTTCTTCTGATCGACGTCACGCACGATCGGCACAATCAGGCCGGCCTCAGTGTCAACCGCCACACCAACGTGGCAGTAATCTTTATAGATGATCTCCAAAGTGGATTCGTCGAGGCTAGCGTTCGCACGCGGGTGCTTTTTCAAGGCCCGCCCGAGGACGAGAAGCAAGAACGATGTCAGAGTCAAATGCGCGCCCCTTTTATCGAAGCTCGCAGAGTATTTCTTGCGCAAGGCGAGCAGGGACGTGATATCGGCATCGTCGAACTGATTGATTTTAGGAATCGTTGTCCACGATTCGACCATGCGTCGGCCGACAGTGCGTCGGAGCGGCGACATCTTTTCTCGCCGCACCGGTCCCCACTTGCCGAAATCGACCGCTTCACTTGGTACCGCGGCCGGTGCCGTCCCCGGCTGGGCGGCAGCCGGTGTTCTCCTGTTCGCGATCTCTTGCAGCTGGTGGATATAATTTCGCACGTCGTGCAGATTGATGCGGCCGCCCGCTTCGCTGCCTTTGACGCGTGTCAAATCGATCCCGAGGTCGCGCGCGATTTTTCTGATCGAAGGTGGCGCGGGAGGTGGCATGCCACCCGGTGACTGATAGCGGTAGTCGTCCGGTGTCTGGGCTCCCTCAGTGGGTAAGGCGGCTACCTGCGACTGCGGCTTTGCCGGGAACTCTCCTTGGGTGCTTGCTGCTTCGGGCGGTTTAGCGGTGGGTGTAGCGGTCTGTGCACCAGCGCTACTCTCCACCGAGATGAGCACTTGGCCAATGCTCACTTCCATACCCTGTTTGACGTGGATTTTTGTGACCACACCACCGCTGGGCGCCGGGATGGAGCCAACCGCTTTTTGCGTCTCAAGCTCCATGATCGGTTGATCTTTTTTGATCTCGTCGCCTTCGGCGACCAAGATGCTTACAACCGTGCCGCCCTCGACACCTTCAGCGAGCTGGGGAAGTTTGACGTCCATGAAGAGGATGCCGATGTCTGAGAGTTAGAGAAAATGCGGGAAGGTTTTCTCCGGATCAACGGCGAGCTTCTTGATCGCCTCGTCCACCGTTTGCGCAGGCAAGAAGCCTTTTTGGTACAGCGCATACAGCGTAGCGACGGCAGTGATCTCGGCATCGACTTCGAAGAACCGCCGAAGGTTCGGTCGAGTATCGCTGCGACCAAAGCCGTCGGTGCCGAGGGACAGGAGGCCACCCGGTACCCACGGAGCGATTTGATCGGATACCATTTTCATGTAGTCGGAAACCGCGACGAACGGACCTTCCTCGTCCTGTAGCACCGACTCGATATAAGATTTCTTCGGCGCCGCAGTCGGATGAAGCATGTTCCAGCGTTTGGTCTTGAGCGCGTCGCCGCGCAGGAGTTTGTAACTAGTCGCGCTCCAAACGTCGGCGGCCACATCGAATTGCTCGGCGAGAATCTCCTGCGCTCGCAATGCCTCACGCAAGATGGGGCCGCTGCCGAAAATATGCGCCTTGAACTTTTTGCTCTTCTCGCCGCGCTTGAGCTTGTATAATCCCTTGAGAATGCCTTCCTCGGCTCCATCCGGCATTGGCGGCATCGGATAACTCTCATTGTAAAGCGTCAGGTAGTAAAAGTATTCCTCGCCTTCGGCGTACAACCGGCGCAGGCCGTCTCGGATGATGACGGCGATCTCGTAGCCGAAGGCGGGATCGTAGGCCAACAGTGTGGGAACCGTGCTGGCCAAGAGATGGCTATGGCCGTCCTGATGCTGCAGCCCCTCGCCGTTAAGCGTGGTGCGGCCCGCGGTAGCCCCTAATAGAAATCCTTTGGCTTTGCTGTCGGCCGCTGCCCAAATCAAATCGCCGATGCGCTGAAAGCCGAACATCGAGTAATAGAAATAGAAGGGGACCATATTGATCCCGAGATTGGCGTACGCCGTGCCGGCGGCAATAAACGACGACATTGCGCCCGCCTCGGTGATGCCCTCTTCAAGAATTTGTCCGTCCTTGGCCTCGTTGTAATAGAGCAAGGTTTCCCGGTCGACCGGCTCGTAAAGCTGGCCTTTCGACGAATAGATGCCGACCTGGCGAAACAGCGAATCCATCCCAAAAGTCCGCGCTTCATCGGGTATGATCGGCACGATGTGCTGGCCGAGTTCCCGCTGTTGCAGCAAACGCGAGAGCAACCGCACGGTCGCGCCGGTCGTGGAGAGAGAGTGCTCGCCCGAACCCTTGAGGGAATCGGCGTAATCGGCCGCTTCGGGAAGCTTGAGCGGGGCGGCGCGAACCTGTCGTTGTGGAATGAAACCGCCTAACTGTTTGCGTCTTTCGAGCAGATATTGGGTTTCCCGGCTATCGAGCGGGGGACGATAGAAGGGTGTCTCGACGACCTCTTCGTCGGGAAGCGGGATATCGAAACGGCTGCGAAACTCGCGCAGTTCGCGCTCGTTCAGTTTCTTCTGTTGATGGGTGATGTTTCTGCCTTCGCCTGCCTCGCCCAAGCCATACCCCTTAACCGTTTTCGCGAGGATGACAGTCGGTCCCCCCCTGTGCTCGACCGCGGCTTTGTACGCTGCATAAATTTTCTTGGGATCGTGACCGCCGCGCGATAGTTTGCGGATCTGGTCGTCGGTCAAGTGATTGACCATTTCAAGCAGTTCCGGATACTTGCCAAAGAAATTCCTACGCGTATAACTGCCGGGTTCGACTGAATATTTCTGATATTCGCCGTCGACCGCTTCTTGCATCCGTTTAAGCAGCAGGCCTTTGTCGTCCGCGGCCAGCAAGGGATCCCAATCGGAACCCCAAATTACCTTGATGACGTTCCATCCGGCACCACGAAAGAGCGATTCAAGCTCCTGAATGATCTTGCCGTTGCCGCGCACCGGGCCATCAAGCCGTTGCAAATTACAGTTGACGACCCATATCAGGTTGTCGAGATTTTCCCGTGCGGCAACCGTTAGCGCCCCACACGATTCGGGCTCGTCCATTTCCCCGTCGCCTGGAAAGCACCAGACGCGCGGCTCGTCCCCGCTGAGAAGGCCGCGGCTCTTGAGATAGCGCGCGAAGCGCGCCTGGTAGATCGACATGATCGGCGCTAGGCCCATAGAGACCGACGGGAATTGCCAGAAATCCGGCATGAGAAAGGGATGAGGATAAGACGACACGCCGCCCACGGGCGAAAGCTCCTGGCGAAAGTGGTGAAGCTTGGGCGCATTAATTCGCCACTCGACGTAGGCGCGCGCGTAAGCACCCGGTGAAGCATGGCCTTGAAAATAGATCATATCGGCATGACGATCACCGTCGCCACCGCGAAAGAAGTGATTAAAGCCGACTTCGTAGAGCGTTGCAGCGGAGGCATACGTTGATATATGACCGCCAATATCAGGATGGATACGATTGGCCTTTACGACCATGGCCATTGCGTTCCAACGAATATAGCTCTTTATCCGCCGCTCGATCTCGCGATTGCCGGGATAGGACGGCTCCTTTTCCGGAGAAATCGTGTTGATGTAAGGGGTGCTGACCGTCTGAGGGACCTTGAGCCCCGACTCGCGCAGCCGGTCGTTGAGCTGTTCGAGCAGCAAAGAGGCCTGCTCAGATTGTTCGTTCTTTAAAATGTATTCGAGCAGGTATTCGAGGGAAGCGACCCATTTATGGCGATCGTTACGAACATCTCTGCCGTTCTCGCGAACTTCAAGCGCCGCTGGCTCGTCGCCGCTGTTCTTCTTGTTCGGTTCCATACCTACGTATTTTAACAGACAACAAAAAAATACTAAAATCAACTGAACTCAATGAAATATCTTGATCTGAGCTTTGACGAACCCTCGGCCAATCTCGCGTGTGACGAGGCCTTGCTCGAATTGATAGAAGCAGATTCTTCGACGGACGCTTGCTTGCGAGTTTGGCAGGCAAAAAAACACTTCGTCGTGCTCGGCCACTCCAATCGACTGTTCTCCGACGTTAAGGTTTCGCTCTGCGACGAAAATCGCATCCCGATTCTGCGGCGGATCAGCGGCGGCGGCGCGGTATTGCAGGGCCCCGGTTGTCTCAACTATACGCTGATTCTCCGGAGCGGCGCACGCGAGCTAAAAAATATTGCCGACACTTTCAAATACGTATTGCAGCGTCATCGCCTGCTGATCAACGAATTGTTCGGTGCAAAGACGGCATGCATCAAAGGGATCAGCGATCTGGCAATGAACGGGCTCAAATTCTCCGGCAATGCCCAGTATCGCAAATCGAGTTGCATACTCGTGCACGGAACTTTTTTGTTGAGTTTCGATTTAGCACTGATGGAAAAATGTCTGGCACTGCCGGCCAAGCAGCCAGCGTACCGTGGCGGGCGGCCGCACCTACGGTTCGTCACCAACCTCAATGTCGATAGCGCGCAACTGTGTGACGGATTACGAAAAACCTGGCAGGCGCGTGATGAAGTCTGCGACGTTCCATTTCCGCGCATCGCGGCGCTGATCCGAGAGCGCTATCAAAAGCACGAGTGGTCGGCAAAGTTTTAGAATTACGCACACCGATGCTAAAATCGATTCGGCTACCGAACAATTCTAAAGCCTCTACCGGAGCTAGCGACAACTTGCGTGTCCAGACAGCCATGCACTGTCGCTTCCACGCGACTGGCGATAGAGTCCCAGGTCCAACGTTCCTGAAACTTGACGAAAGCGTTCGCGGTCAATTTCTTACGCAACTCCCTATTCTTTAATAGCGACACACAGGCTGCGGCAAACGCGTGCGGCGAATCCGCGCGCAATAGTTCTTCGCCATCGACAACGTCATAGCCGTAAGCCCCCACTGCAGTGGACACGACCGGACATTGCCGCGCAAAAGCCTCGGCGATTTTTATGGCGTGTTCCACCACCCCTTCGTATGGGTACAACCATGGCAGCCCACGTGGCGATCTCCGGTCCCGGATCAGCGACCCAACCCCCAACCCTCGATTCCGTGTTCCAGCCGGGCAAAGGCCTCACTCCCCGAGCCAATCGAACGCAACGCTGCTTCGGGGACTTTGCACTTAATTGCCGGCCAACTTCCTCTATGAACCATTTGACACCTTCCTCGTTGGGCTTGTAATGGAACAAACCGATAAATCCCAGGCGTGCGGGGATACTACGTTCATCAATCGGAACGATTTCTGGGAGATCAAATCCATTCGGCGCCACGTGAACGCGATTTTTGTTGCCGAGATAGTTTCGATCTTCCTCGCTACAAACGACCAAAACGTCAAAGCGACTGAGTAGCCTGGCTTCGCGACGGCGCCAGATCCAGCACAGTCTTTTATCCAATACGCTTCTGACAAAATGCTTCCCGGCTTGGGCTCGCGTCGAGTAGAGACGACTCGGAATGTCGTCGATATCCAACACCGAATTAGGCCAGCGCTCGACCAGCAACTCATTAGCCGTTGGAATCGTATGAATCCAGATTAAATCGTATTCTCGGCGCCATGTCAGTAATTTTTGTCGATCCTCATCTGAAAGTTGCCGCGGTGCAGCGAAGTAAGCTGGATCAAACTCGTGACGAAGCCGGTTGAACCGACCACCACTAGATGCCTCGGTCCGGAGAACGGCTTTGAGATTGAACTCCAACCTCGTACAAGCTGCCGCTTCATCATCAATTGGAGAACTCCCTTTTTTTACAACGACCAGGGACAACTCGCCGAGTTTTTTAACAGCCTGCCAATTTTCAGGACGCGCAGTTGCGCTCCATAGGTGCGAGACAGCGGCCAATGGGACGTGATGTAGAGTATGCTCGGGCGGGCCCTTGTCACTGCAGAAGTCAATTATAGCTTGTCGAACAAGAGATTTCTGAACGCAAGTGAAGGAGTTGGTGGCGGTGGTAGGAGTCGAACCTACGACGCCGCGGATATGAGCCGCGTGCTCTGACCAACTGAGCTACACCGCCGTATGGAACTTGAGAGTCGATCGGGGACAAAGATCAAGCCATCGAAGTTGGCTAGGCGATCCATTTCTGCTGGACCGAAGTTCGTTGGACGTCTTTTCTTCCTCGGCCAATTTGAAAGAGAACTTTCTCATCTAGTTCCAGGCATGTCAACAAGTTGCCGTAAACCAGCCCAGTATCCAAGCCCACCTTATAGGGGAGGTCGTAAAACACGGCAGCTTGGGGGGTATGACCGAAAATGACGGTGTAGGGCAGAGCGTGCGGGCGGTAGATGAATGCGTCGCGAATCCAGAAAAACTCATCCTCGCTCTGTTCGTTCAAAGTCTTTTGCGGGTTTATCCCGGCATGGACGCATAGAAAAGAGTCCAACAGTAGATAGCTCTTCAGTTGGCCAAAAAATTCCATATGGCTCGATGGAATGACCGAGAGTGCATGCCGCGGTGTCAAATGGCCCGGTTCCAGCGCATAGCTCGCGAGCGTCGCCTTGCCGCCATTCATAAGAAACATGTTACCATGCTGCCCGGTTACGCCCAGGTACGACAGTAACATATCCTCGTGATTGCCCTTGAGAAACTCGAACTTTACTTCCTCATGGTTCCGTTGGAGCGACAGCAAGTACGAAACGACGCCGCGCGAATCCGGCCCTCGATCGATATAATCGCCGAGAAATACGACTACGTCGCCGTTGACTAATGGCAATCCATCGACCAAGCGCCGGAGCTCGTCCACGCAACCATGGATATCCCCAATGACGTAGCGGGCCATACCAGAACAAATCCTAAGCTACTCTATGAGACCGTGCAATATATCGCGTCACGAGGTGGAAAAGCTGAAGATTGCCGGTTATGATTTGATTCTATGAAAGTTCGCGAAATCTACTCTAGCACGTTGCTGGTGTCCGGCCTGATATGTCTGATCATGGGAGTGGGCAACTGGGCGGTGGGGGCGATCGAAACATCCAAATACCAAGCGCTTCTGTATAAAACGGTGCGAACCGGACTGGAAGAAAACTATCGTAACTTTCAGGAACTCGATCAGCGAAAAAACGAGGAAGTTCTCCGGCGAATCAACGCCGACCGTGAAAAATATAATGGAGCGCGAGTGAAGCTCAACTTCTTTTACGTCGTGCTGATCGGTGGACGAGTCTTGTTCTTACTTGGGACAATAGTAACCGTCATCGCGCTGGTACGGTTAATCCGCCGAGACAGCCAAACCAAGATCAATCGTCTGGTCGAACCTCACGGGCATCCCGGTTAATGGCGGCGACTATTTTGAAGGTTTGGACTTCTGATATTTACGATAATCGTACCCGGTTGCCATGGCCAGAAGAATGTCCTCCATGCCACCGCTCTTTTCCCGGCGCAGAATCAACAAACGATCGTAAAATTCCTTGAAGTCTTTGTACACGCGTTGACTCTCATCCGCGCTACGAAGGTAAAAATCCTTGATGCGAGTGACGGTGAAACGCAAAGCGGAAAAGCGCAGCTCATTTGGGAAGGAGTCCCATTCAGGCAAGGATAACGGCCGTAGGCTCTCATAGCCAGAAATCAGCGCTTCGAAGCGATCGATACGATACCGCTCCTCGATAAAGCACAGAGCATTCACCGCAGTCGCGAGATCATATATGAGCTTGCCGCGACACGCGGCCTCGAAATCCATCACTCCGGTCAAGCGATTGCCTTTGAATTTGACATTGTCAGCAAACAAGTCGCCGTGGATAATCCCTTTGGGTAGATTGTTGTCGAGATAGTTTTCCAGATACGTGAACTCGTCATCCAACACTCTGACGATGTTCTTCAAATGAGAGGGCAGTTGCCGTCGCACCTCACGATAGATCGCAACGATACGATTGAAGCCGAAACGGTTATCAATGCCTTTTTTATAGCTGCGCCCAATTAAGTGAAGATTAGCGAGGGTGTGACCGACCGCGCTCAAATGGCTTGAATTGATGGCTTCGACCGGCAGCTCGAGCCCCTCCAAGTTGCGCGACAAAGTCAGGCATTTTCCTTGGAAATCGAGATGGAATCGACCGCTCTTGGTTTTCAGCGGCTGGGGACACGGAAAGCTCTGTTTGCGCAGATGAAGCAGCAGCTCAAGTTCTTGTTTAACTTCAACTTCGCTTTTAACCTCGTCGATCTTTAGAAAGTATTTTCCGCGCTTGGTTTCGACGAAATAGTGTGTATTTACCGACCCATGGCGTATTCCGGTAAACCCAACAAGGTCGCCGAGCCCAAACTCATCCACCACCCGGTTAATATCTTTCTTTGATAACGCTGTATAGATGGCCATCAGGCAAGGTCCAATCGAGCGGTCGGGCCAATGCGGCTAGCTCGACCACGCTGTGTGCAACTGATGCCAGGTATAACGGAAAATGTGGATAAGGTCAAGGATATGAAAAAATAATCGTTGCAGATCAACTGTTTAGTAAGAATATGGTAAGTGATTAATTAATGTAACTCGGGCGGATTGCAGCGCCAACGCGTAAAAAAACACTCGTCGCAGCCAAGTTGATAGAAATTCCGATCAGCTGCCCCGCACGCGATTCATGTTCACCGCGCGAGGGAATGGCGCGCGCGCGGCGAGAAGTTTTTTCTTGACAATGACACTCGGCATTTCCTAATCTCGCCGGCACGCGAATTCCATCTGCGGCGGGATTCAACACGCGCACGCGAGGGGAGGTTTGGAGATGGCAGCCGGCAAGGTGAAGTGGTTTAATAATGCCAAAGGTTACGGCTTCATTGAAAAAGAAGGCGGTGGCGACGTGTTTGTTCATTATAGTGCGATCCAAGGGGATGGGTTTAAGACTCTCAACGAAGGCGAAAGTGTCGAATTCGAGATCGCCCAGGGTGATAAAGGTCCCCAGGCGGTCAATGTCGTAAAACGATAAGACCTCGCTGATCGCCGAGATCATTCACGGTTCGAGGCTTCGAGCCGCGTTTACCGATAGCAAAACAAGGCGAAGATGCTAAGAATATAGATATGGATCCGTCGACCCGCGCTTTACAGTCGCGCTCTGGACAGGACAAGCTTCTTGCTGAAACCGTGGTCTTGACCCGGCTTGACAAAGCTATCGGTTGGGCACGCAAGTACTCGTTATTCCCGTATCCGTTTGCGACCGCGTGCTGCGCGATGGAATACATGTCTTTGTCGATGTCACCGTATGATATCGATCGGTTTGGCGCGCTCCTGCCGCGCTTCAGCCCTCGCCAGGCCGACCTCCTGATGGTTATCGGGACAGTCAATCACAAGCTCTCGCCGGTACTTAAAAGGGTTTACGAGCAGATGTCCGAACCCAAGTGGGTGATGGCGTTCGGCGCATGTGCGGCGAGCGGCGGTTTCTACGACAACTATGCTACCGTACAAGGTATCGACCGGATCATTCCGGTTGACGTCTATGTACCTGGTTGTCCGCCTCGCCCGGAAGCCGTGCTCGACGGACTCATGAAGTTACAACAACGGATCGCCGCACAGAAACATCCTCTCGGCTAAACCAACCGGACGCCCAACGCGTCGCAGTGCGTGAGTTACTACCTCGATAGTTCCGGCCACTTTTCACAACCATGGATTCGGAAGAAAAAGATCCGCTAACCTCGGCGCGCGGTGACTTCTATCACCAAGGCGTCATTACCAAGCTATTTCCCTCCAACAATATCGGCGTGGTTCGAACTGAGAGCGGTCGCGAGCTGACTTTTTCCTATGATTTGGTGATTCTATGCGGTGAAGCGAAATCGCCGCTCGAACTTAGCGTCGGCGAGCGTGTCGGCTACGATTTAGGCTGGACGTCGAGCGGGCTGCGAATTACTAAACTCAAGACTTACCCGAAAACGAGCGAGGAGTCTCCTTCTTAGCGTCAGAACGGCAGTGACGTTAACGCGAGGATTTGCCGCCCGAGAATCTCGCCGACAAAAACCCCGAGCAAAGCGATATAGAACAGCCCGGTGGCCGCCATGGTGTGGGGAATCAATAAGGTGCGCCAGATCATCCATGACAATACCAGTGGCGCCCCTTGCCCGACGATGAGACGGGTGAATAAAAGCGTCGAGTGCCGTTCCCAGAGTTGCTTGAGTGCGGCGATATTGCTGGATGTGCCGAGCCAATAGAGAGCTGCGGCGGACACTGCTAGAAAGGCGCATTGGACGATCAACGTCGTGACAAAAAATTTATAAATTCTAATAAAAGGTTCCAGGCTTTGTCCCGTGTCGATGAGATACCAATGTCCGATCAGCATGCCCACTGTCACGCTGCCGAGCAGAAGCGACGAAACCAAGAACATTAACGGGTAAATGACCGTCTCAAGCGAAACAAGCGGTGCATTGTAACTGTAAAAATGATGCGCGCTGATGAAAAGCCCGGCCACGCCGGTTAAAACGCACGTTGCGAAGCTGCGTGCCCGAAAAATCGGGCGTTCGATCCACAGTGAGATCATGTAACAGGTAAAGCTCAGCACAAATGCGCTATGAAAAATTATTTCGAGCGCAATGCCCCAGCTCATGCCTGCAGCGAGAGCCTCGGCGTATAGCGCGCTCTTGCCCCAAAACCCGAGCAACGCAATCACATAAAGGACGCCCGCGGTCGACTTGTAGAATGCTCTCTCGATTTCGTGAAACGGCGTACCGGCCAACGCGAAAAGGCCCCCGAGGGCGACTTGATAGAAGAAAATGAGGAAACTGCTCGAGAAACCGCGCATGAAGTGGTGCTCAGGCGGCGTGCAGGCGGGGCTTGCGGGCGATATGCATGCAGACAGCCCCGCGTAGATATTTTCGCAGGGTGACGCCCTCAAATCCCGCCTGTTCGATCAAGCGGGTAACATTTTCGGGCGGCGGAAACCGGCGGACCGAATCGGAGAGATATTGGTAGGCGGCGCGATCGCGAGCCAGCAACGCCCCAATCCGCGGCATCAACCCATGAAAATAAACAGAATAAAGCGCCGAGAACCAACCTCTATCGGGCGGAAACATGTCCACCGAAACAAATTTGGCGCCGGGCTTGAGCACGCGCAACGTCTCGGCGAAAAGCAACGTGATGTCCGACACGTTGCGCAGAACAAAAGCCGACATGGCCCCGTCGAAGGAATCTTCCTGGAAGGGCGCAAACATGGCGCTGCCGAGGACGAAGGCAGTGCAATCGGCGCGCGAGTTCCCGCTCCGTTTGGCCCGGGCGAGCTGCAACATTCTAGGTGAGAAATCCAGGCCAACGAAAAATCCTTCTCCCGGCATCGCGGTTACTGCATCAAATAGGAGGTCGCCCGTGCCGGTCCCGATATCCAGGATACGCGGGCGCCCTTGCGTCAGGACCGCCTTAATGACCTCGCGGCGCCAACGCTGATCGAGACGAAAGCTGATGACGCGATTGAGCACATCGTACCGTTCTGCGATCCGGTCGAACATGCTTTGAACGGTTCGGTCGCGCAAAGGGTTTACAGCCGGCATGTGGAATGTGGACAACCGAGCGACGAGGAGTCGAGCCGCCCGGCTAAAAATCGCGGTCGACGATTAGCTGAACCAGACTTTTTAGTCCGTTGCGGTACTTTGATGGCGGCAGCTTCTTTACAGATGCCAGCGCTGCTTCGGCGTAGCGCTTCGAAAGCGATCGGGCTTCTCGGATCGAAGCTCCGTGCTTGATTGCGGCGAGCGCCGCGGCGATTTGGTGCTCGCTCGGTTTAGTGCAATCGAAGGCTTCGCTCACAAGGAGATCACCCCCAATCACTGCCAGAATGATTGGCAGCGCAGGGTTGCCGTCGCGCAGATCCATGCCGGTGGGCTTGCCCAACAGGTCCGGGTGACCGACTATATCGAGAATGTCGTCAACCATCTGGAAGGCAATCCCCATATGGAGGCCATAGCGCTCGGTTTCCTCCACGAGAGCAGGATTGGCGCCCGCGAGATAGGCGCCGATTTTTGCGCCGGTGTGAAACAAGGAGGCAGTTTTCCGTTTGACTATTTCCAAATAGTCGTCGAGCGTCACCGCCCGGTTCCGGTTGAACAGACCTTGCAGTATTTCGCCTTCGGTTAACAGCGTGCACGCGTCGGCGGTCCATTGAACTACAGTTTCATCGAATTTGCCGGCAAACTCAAAAGCCTTAATAAAGAGAAAGTCTCCCGCCACCAACGTCGATTTGAGGCCAAACTTTTTGTAGGCGGACTCCTTGCCGCGACGGGTTTCAGCGCCATCGATGATATCGTCGTGAAGCAGCGTGGCGGTATGAATCAGCTCAATGGCGGTGGCAATATCAATGATGTCTTGGATGCGCTTGCCGCCAAACGCGAAGTAGGCTAGCAGCGTGACCATCGGGCGAATTCGTTTGCCGCCGCTGTGCACGAGATGCGCGGAGATGTTGGTGAGGTCTCGCTCGCGGGAACGAATCGCGCGAATCAGGTTATCTTCGACGAGCTGCAATTCTGCGCTGACGCAGCTGAAAGGATCATCGCCGCCACGCAACAGGGCAATGCCGGGCTCGACAGCGGGTGTAACGAGCTTCTGAGTTTTGCTTTCGCGAATCAGAGATACTCCGCGCGGCAGACGAAAGTCTAGCAGGAAAATGGCATAGATCCCCAGGATGGTCAAGCAGAACTTGCTCAAAAGTCCGCTCGATTGGCACGCTGATGGATTGCGAGCTGAAGCGCGGCCAATGCACCGCCAACGCGAGCGAATCGCCGATTTTCCTTGACAAAAATGAGCGACCACGAATATAAAACGGCCTAGCGATTCGCGTAGAGGTCAATCCAATGAAGTGAGAAGGAGGGGAGTTGATTATGGAGTTTACGTTATTCATCCTGCGGTGGATTCATTTTTTGGCCGGCATCACCTGGATTGGAATTCTCTACTATTTTAATTTTGTGCAGACACCCTTTTTTGGCGAAACCGATCCGGCTGTGAGAACCGGCGCGATTCAGAAACTCGTGCCGCGCGCCCTATGGTGGTTTCGTTGGGGCGCGATGTTCACTTTCCTTGCCGGTATTTTGATCTACATCATAAGAATGAGCGAAATGGGGGCAGGCCTTTTCTATGCATCACCTTACGGTTTGACCATCACGGTGGGCGGACTGCTCGGCATCATTATGTTCCTCAACGTATGGCTGGTCATTTGGCCCGCCCAGCAGGTCGTGATCGCTTCGACCAATCAAGTGGCATCGGGAGGGCAGGCCTTGCCTGCCGCCGCCGGTTCTGCACGGCGCGGGGCGTTGGCGTCGAGAACCAACACGGTTTTCTCGATTCCCATGTTATTTTACATGGGCGCCGCCAGCCATTACCCATCGATGGTGGGCCAGTCCGGTTCGCGGGCGTTGTATTGGATCATCGTTCTCATTATCATCGGCGCGGTTGAGGCCAATGCACTGGTCGGCACACAAGGGGCGACGAAGCAACCGTTGGACTCGATCAAGGGAGCCCTTTGGTCGGGCTTTCTGCTGACCGGTATATTATTCCTTCTCACGCTCGGGATAACCTGAGCTTTGGCCGGAATCAGCGCAGGTACTCAGCGAGATAAGGGATCTCTTCTTTCAGGAAAGGGAACTGGGGCATGACTTTGGTCGGACGCTTGGGTTCATACCCTGGCGGGTAGGACGTGGTTAAAACCCGCGCCGCAACCAGTTCTTTCGATGAGTTTTTGATAGCAGGGCCGATCGGGCCATCCTTGGCCGGATCGTTGTTATGGCAGGCCACGCAGTTTGCCAAGTACACAGCTCTGCCACGCTGCCAATCAGGGCTCTTGCCGGTTTCGCCGCGCTGATCATCCTTTGAGCAAGCGCTCATCGCGAGTGCCAAACATACTACGGCTACGAGTGTCGAACCATGCATCATATGTTGCGGATCCTTGCCCGCCGGCATACTTACCCCTGATCACGAGAGTCCATAAAACCAACCGTTCCCTATGGTTTAGATGGTGTAAGCCGTGCGTTCGCACCGCCGATCGCACCGATATCGGCACCGTGCCGGTCCCCAATGCGATGGAATCGCGGAAGCAACTATGGGGATATTAGAGAAAATTGGGTTTGTATGCTACGCAAATAGATGCGT
>DATBMR010000136.1:0-11273 GCA_036554745.1 Binatia bacterium | reverse complement strand
CTCATTCCCGCTGGCGCGCGCCATATGATGATCAATACCGGTCGCAAACCGATGGTCTTAATCTGTGCGTTTTCCGCCGCCGACCCGGAAAACCGCTATAAAGAGCACCCTGAGATCAGTTACTCGGGATAGAGCGTCAGGGTTCATTGCCTGCTAGGTAAATCGCGAACATCAAGTCAGCACCCTTATCCGATTCTCAACACTCTACCATGGCCAGCGACCGTCCGGTGCTCCCTTTGATCCGTGCAAGTTTGACTCGCTCTCAAGCGAATTGTCAATTGGTTGTTACGTGCGGTGTGCCATTTCGCTGCTTCGAGTTTCTAGTCAACACCTGACGCCGCTGGTTCTCGAACGTTGTACTTCGAACTGCCGTTATTAAAACGGCTTTTATCGAACCGTCCTTTCGTAAGCGGCAGACCTTCCCGCTTTCCTCTGCTCCTCGTCCCGCATCTCGCGCCGGAGAAGTTTTCCCACTTTGGATTTGGGCAACATGTCTCTGAATTCGATATAGTCGGGCACCTCGTAGGGGAGAAGTCGCTCGCGGCAGTGTTTGGTGAGATCGTAGGAGGTAACGCCCCTCACATCCTGCTTCAAAATCACGAAGGCTTTCACTTGCTCGCCGGCGATCGGATCCGGCGCTCCCACAACGCAGGCGGCAACTACCGCGGGATGGTCTTGGAGCACGGATTCCACTCTCGCCGCAGAGACTCGATATCCCTTGTGCTTGATGAGATCAGCCCTGCGATCGATAAACTCTACCTCGCCGTCCGCTGTCATCCGAACGTAGTCACCGGTGCGGCACCATTTCCTGCCGTCAAGCTCAACGAAAGTCGCGGCGGTTTCGGTGGGATTGTCCAGATATCCGCCCCTCACGTAGGAGTAATCGGAGCTCACGATTAACTCTCCCCCGTCTGCCGACGCCGCGGGTTTGAGCGTTTCCGGATCTACGACCTTGGCGATTCGCGTGGGAATAAGGCGCCCGACGCTGCGCGCCGCCGTCTCGCTATCGGGACGGGTCACGGACATACAAACAGCCTCCGTCGAGCCGTAGACCTGGTAGATGGGAATGCCGAATTTTTCTTGCCATCGGGAAGATACCTCAACGGGGAGGGTGTCGCCCGCGCTCCAGCAATATCTAAGGCTCGCCATGTCATAAAAATCGCGACGGTCATTTTCTAAAATGAGCCGATAAAGGCTCGGCACACCGGCGAGCAGCGTGCCATTATAATTTTGAATCGATGCTGCCACCGCATCTGTGTTGGGCTTGGGCGCAATGACCACCGTGTTGCCCAGATGCAAGCCCAAGGCGAACACCATGTCCTGAGAAAACATGTGAAATAGTGGAAGGGGCATGATCAGTGTATGTTGGGCTTCTTTGATAAAGCCGCGATAGACCTCGCGAATACCGATGATGCCGCTGAGAAGCTCGAGATGCCCGTGCGGCACACCCTTGGGAAAGCCGGTCGTGCCGCCGGTATAGAGAATATGCGCAATGTGGCTCCTTGGATCGAGATCGATAGGCGGCGCCTCCGGCAGATTTTGTCGCATGAGGCGGTTGAAGAAAATCACGTTCGGGTCGCGGCTGACCGACCCCTCCATGAGTTTATCGAAGACCTTGCCAAAGATTCTTTTTGCCACTGGCAACAGATCCGCAACTCGCGTCACGATGATTCTCTTGACGGAAGTTTTTGCCAATACTTCTTTGACGTAGCCGAAATTGATGTCGGCGCAAATCACCGTCTGCGAGCCCGAGTGGTTCAAGAGATAGGTCAGTTCGTACGGCGGATAAATCGGCGAGACCGGCACCGGAACCGCGCCGATTTTCTGCAGTCCCATGTAAGCGACGAGCCACTGAGGGGAATTTGGCAGATAAATCAGAACGCGATCATGCGCTCGGATGCCGAGATCGTGGACGGCAGCGGCAAATCGATACGTGAGATTCTTCAACTGTTGATAGCTAAAGTGTGTACCTAGGAAAATCAGAGCGGATCTCTCCGGAAACTTTTCCGCGTTCGCTTCAAACGCAGCGAGGATCGTCCTCTCCTGCTCGATCATTTTGGTTAGACTTGGATCCACAGGTAAAAAACCCCGCTAGCGGAGACGTTTCACAAGCCTCGGTACTCCCATTTCTGCTTTTCAGATGCCAAAATACGCCGCCCTCACGTGAGCATTACCCATCAGCTCTTTTCCGGTTCCCTCGACCGTGATGGAGCCGCTTTCAATCACGTAGCCCCGGTGAAGAATCGGCAGCAGCGGCCGAGCGTATTGATCAGCGACCAGAACCGTGATCCCCAGCTGATCAATGTTCCGTATCGCCTCGATCACCTTGAGTTGAAACGCGGGGGCCAGACCCAAAAGCGGCTCATCCAAGAGTAGCAGACTAGGTTTAGCCATCAGCGCCCGGCCGATGGCAAGCATCTGTTGTTCGCCGCCGCTTAAGAATCCCGCTGTCCGCTGGCGTAACTCAAACAGAGCTGGAAAGAGCTGCCACACGTAGTCGAGCGTTTGTTCAGCCTCGGCTCGACTTCTCAACGTCGCGCCGATTTTCAAATTTTCCAACACCGTGCTCTCCGGAAATATCCGCCTGCGCTCGGGACAAAGCACGATGCCGTCTTTGACTCTGAGGCTCGGTTTAAGACCGCTGATATCCTTGCCCCTGTAGCGAATCTGCCCCAGCACTGTGATCTTCTCACCGCCTTTTCGCTCTTCTTTTATCTTCCGATCGAGAATCGTCCCCGAGATCGTGTACATCAACGTCGATTTTCCTGCGCCGTTGGAGCCCAATAGCCCGACAATCTCGGATTCTCGCACCTCGAGGGTCACGTTATTAACCGCGAGGCCGTTCTCGTAAAACACCATCAGGTTGTTAATGGCGAGCATACGAACCATCGGAGTACGGAAGTGCTGGAATTGCGTATTCCGTATCCATTACTCCAGTCCTCCATCACTCCAATAACCCATTACCTCACAGCTCTGCGCCCAGGTAAGTTTCTTTCACGCTGTGGTTGTCAACAATCTGAGCCGGCGTTCCCTCGGCAATCTTGCGACCGCGATCCATGACGATCACTCGGGTCGCCAAACGAAAGAGTTCTCGTAGCCGATGCTCGACCATGACGAGCGTCATTCCCCGCGCCTGCAGCTTTTCGATCAGAGGCACGATGCTAGCGACTTCCGAGCTGCTGAGACCGGAAAACAGCTCATCGGTGATGAGCAGATCCGGCCGTAGCGCCAGGCAGCGCGCGAGCTCGAGCCGGCGGAGATAGCCGTGCGGCAGAGTCGCAGCGGGCTTATAGGGGACGGTGGAATCGCGCTCGAACCCCACTTCTTCCAACAGGTCGAGAGCGACCGCATCGCGATCGCCCCAACGTCCGCTTTCGGTAAGTTTTCGAATGCGCGGCGAAAACAGCGGCACGATGAGATTCTTGAACGCCGGGAGATTGTGGAAAGGCCTGACGGTCTGGAAGCTCCGTGCGATCCCCAGCGCAGCAATACGGTGAGGCGGCAGCCCGGTGATCTCCTGCCCTTTGAACCTCACGTGGCCGGAATCGGGCCTGACGAACCCCGTGATGGCATTCACCGAAGTAGTTTTCCCCGAGCCATTGAGGCCGATGATCCCGACAATTTCGTTTTCTTGGACCGAGAAGCTCACGGCGTCCAGAGCTTTGATGCCGCCAAAGCTCTTCGATATCTCTTCTAAGATCAACAAATCCATGTCGGACTACGTCTTGAACGGTTTGAACGGCTGGAACTGTTAGCCCTCAGACTAGCAGGGTATTGAAAAACTCTGCTAGACTTCCACCCAGCGCTCGACCTGTTCATATTTTCGTTTGAGATAGCTCATCAGGCCCTCGGGCTTAAAGAGAACGAGCGCAACCAAGAGCAGACTGTAGGCCACGATCCGGAGCGTGCCCAAATCCCGTAGCATCTCCGCCAGCGGCACCAAGATAAATGCACCCAATACCGGCCCCACCAGCGTGCCGATGCCGCCCACCACCGCGCAGGCGATCGGAAGAATCGAGAGATCGAGCGAGAAGGCTGAAAGGCCGACAAACATGTAAAGATGGGTGAAGTAGGCGCCGGCGAATGAGCCCAGGGCAGAGCCGATCCAGACTGCAACAATCTTATAAAAGGTGATGTTGATCCCGGAAGCTCTCACCGCCTGCTCGTTGTCGCTGATGGAGCGCAACACGAGTCCGAAATCCGTTGTCATGAGACGACGAACCAAGAATGTTGCGATCAGGAGAAAAAAAAGAATCAGATAACGCTCGACCCAGGCATCCGGGAAAGAGGCCACACCGACCAAACCATCGGTCCCGCCGACAATCGCGGTAGCCTCGATGATCCGGGTCATCAGGAGCGGATAAACGAGCGTCGTCATGGCGAAGTAAATTCCCCTGAGAGGTAGGCAGGGAACCAACAGCGCGGTGCACAGCGTTGCGCCAAGAAGAGTGGCTAGCGCCAGCGTTAACAGCGGCGGCAATCCGAGGTGCAGGTTGAGAACGCCGGCAAAATAAGCGCCGCTGCCGAAGAACAAAGCTTGCCCAAGGGAAACGAGACCCGTCGAGAGCGCTATGAAATCCCAACTGAGCGCAAGCAACGCGTAGACGGCGGTTAACGTCATCACCCTCTCCATATACGTGCCCGGAGTTAGCAGCGGCAGAACCAGGATGACGATTGCCGGAAAAAGCCGCGGCAGAGCCAGGTAAAGCATGTTCCGGAGCGAGCTTATCGCATAGATATCTTCGGTCAGGACTTTGATAGGCCGATCGATTCTTTCCAGGCGCCGCGCCATCTTCAGATTCTTTCCTCTAGTTCTTTTTGTCTGCCAAACAATCCCGACGGCTTGAGGATCAGCGTCATGAGGATGGCAGCGAGCGAGACGATCATCTGATAATGGGGACCCAGGTAAACCGCCGTGAGGATTTGCGCATAGCCAATAATGAGACTTGCGACGATGACGCCGGCGGGGCTTTCGAGGCCGCCGAGGATACACACCGCAATCGATGATACCAAGATATTGCCCCCTGACTCGGTGGCGATGAAACCGAGAGGTAGGACAACGACAGCAGCCAGTCCGACCAGCGCCGCACCCAGTGCAAGACTGAGAGTCGCCATCCGATCGGAATCGATACCGAGCATCATCGCCGCCTGTTCGTCCTGAGCGATAGCGCGAAACGCAAGGCCGATGCGCGTATGATGCGTAAACAGCCAGAGCATAAAAATCAGTCCGACGCCGATAACCACCAGCGCGAGCCTATGGCTATCCACCGGCACGGCAAACAGATTCACGCTGCCGCGTATCAACGGCGGCAGACTATAGCTCGATCCGAGAAAGCCAAAATAGCGTAACCCCTCGAGAGCCGCCGTCCCGAGTGCAAAGGTCACGATGATTTCAAGCAGCGGCATGCCGCGCACGCGGGCAAGCGCCAAGCGATAAATCGCCGCACCAACGAGGCCGATCAGCGCCACGGAGGACAAAACCGCGAGGTAGTAATTGAATTGAAGCCGATTCAGAAAAAACCAGGCCGCGAAGCCGGCGAGCACATAGAGCGCGCCGTGAGCAAAGTTGGCGACTCGGCTGATGCCATACGTCAGGGAGAACCCCAGCGCGGTCAGTGCTAATGTGACGCTGTTGATGAGCCCATAAACCAAGAGCGAAGGCAGCATGCCATCACTTCGCTGCGCCTTTCGGCGCCGTCACACCGGGAGGAATTCGCATCTTTCCAACGGCGATGGTGCTCGGCCAGACCACGACGCGTTTCCCGTCCTGCCACTGAAACCAGGTGCCAACCGCTCCCATTTTTGGATCGTCGCTCGGAATGACTTGGTGGCTTTTCGGATCGAATGAAATTTTTCCGTAGACACCGGTCATGTCGGTTTTCTCCAGCGCCGTGACAACGCGATCGACATCCAGAGAGCCGGCACGCCTAATCGCATCCGCCAGGACATGAACGCCTGTGTAGCTGCTTGAAGTGCCGTAGCCTTCAGGCTCGACCAGCCATCGCTTCGTATAAGCCTCGTAAAATTTCATCGTTAACGGCGTTGCCTTCGACGGGGCATTGCCAGCATTGGCTGGAGAAGCGATCCAGTAGGCAACCGCACCGTCGGTGCCCGCCCAACCCCCTGGCTGCTCCACCGCGCTCGAGATCCCCGCGATCGGCAGCGCCGGGATTTTCAGATCCTTCCATTGCTTGACCAGAATGGCGATCTCGGGATGATCCATCCACACGAACAGAAGCTGCGCCTTCTGGTCTCTCGCTTTCAGCAAGCCCGTTGAATAATCGAGCGCGCCGGTAGGATACACTTCGGTCCCAAGAACCTTCCAGCCCTTGCCCGCTAGATTTTTGCCGACCAGATCGCCGATAGCACGAGCATGGGCGACGTCCTGAACCATGATAAAAATCTGATCGAAGCCGTGTTCTTTCCTCAGGCTTTCAAACAGCTCAACCGCTTCCTTCGATAATTGTCCCGCGTCACTGGTGATCCTGAAGAGGTATTTGTACTTGCTGTAATTCTCCGCGATCCTCCGATGATAAGCAGGGGTCAGCGCGCCGGTGGTCAAGATCGAAATTTTTTTGTGTTTCGCAACCAAATCCATCGCCGCCAGCGCCGCCTCCGAGCGGACCGGTCCTCCCATGAGAAAATCCGCTTTCTTCTCCAGGATCAGTTTTTCAACCACCAATAGCGCTTCGGACAGCGGCACGCCGGGCTCCAAATCTCGCGTGTCCAACACTTCGAGCCTGAACGGCCGTCTCGTGTTTCCTACCTGCACACCCCCCTTGGCATTGATCTCCTCCACGGCGAGCAGCATAGCTCTTTGCGCATCCCAACCGTAGAGATATTGCGTCGATAACGGAGCGCCAATCACGATCGGTTGGCCTTTCTGCTGAGAAAAGCCGGCAGAGACGAAGGAGAAAACCAAGCCAGCGGTGAGACACGCGGTCAGCCACACGGCCCGAAGCGACTGGATCCTCATCGGAGTGCCCTCCTTTCGAGAAAATGAGTCTATCGTAATCGCTGGTAGCCATGTCAAGCCGGTGAGAGCACCGCGGCATCGCCATCGAGTCCTCTTCAAAACATTTATAGGTCATCGCGTAATCGAGTGGGTGAAGGTTAATGCTTCTTAAGGTCGGGGCACGAATGCAAGATGACAAACATGCACAAACTCCTCTGAAGAGTTCAGCTTGGTTTCGGGATAACATCATGCTGACTTTCTGGCGGATGGCTCTGCCATGGGCGTTTTCTCCCTTTGGCAAAGGCCGTCCGGTTCGACGACCAGTTTTGCTGCCGGCGCATAAAAATCAGCGATGTAGTTGCCGATGGGTTTTTGCCTATAGAACTGCACGCCGAGGATTTGTTTTCGCCGCAAGCGGTACCACCGGTGTAGCTCGGCGTCGGTCGGATTGGTACGCAAGGAGCGAGCTTGGGTCTTAAGTCGGCGATTGTAGGGTAACATGGGGGAAAATCCCCCAACCCTAGATTCTAACTTGGAAATTTTCTCCAAACGATCGAGGTAGCTGTTGTAGTCCCGATCGAACACCCAAAAATCACGACATCCAATCGGTGATCCTGAGCGCTATGGCCACGCCACCCGAGAAGAGGAACAGCAAGAAGAGCCCGAGAGCGACCATCAAGTGCCGCGGCAACATCTTCACCGGCACAAGACCGGCGATGCCGAGCGCCCAAAAAACAAATGGCACCATTATTCCCGCCCATACACCGCCCAGGGTGCATGATAGCAAGCCCAGCGCCAACCCCAAGGCGTACAACTGCGACATCGGCCTGGCGAAGACATACGAATTGTTTTTGCCAGTGCCCCGCAACGCAGCAGGAAGAGCGGTGGCGGAAACCATCAGCCCGAGACAAAGCCCGGCCGCGATAGAGATCCACGAGCCCGCTTGCGACCAGAGCTCCCATACCGGAGCCTTGACGAGAAAAACCGTCGTCATGACCGCGCTGCTCAAGGCCGCCAAAGCCCATCCGAGGCTCTTTTGCGAGACATCGACCGGATAGATGTCGCGCAGCATGAGCCACACCGCGATCGCGGCGATTACAGTGGCGCGCGTCAGCCCGTCGATCTGGGCGAATGGATTTCCGAACAGGAAATAGTAGATGAAGCCGCTCATGAGCAACAGATGCGAAAGAGACCGCGGCCATTCGCGGTTCAGCATGAAGGTGCCCCACCGGAAAGTCACTTCCGACCCTCGCGACGGCGCGGGCGTAAGGCGGAAGGCCCAGCGGGGGACTTGCTGCTTCAGGGCGCGATAGTCTTCACCGAACTCGTTTTCGAGGAAGCGCTCTTCATTTGCCACCCAACGCCGGTAGACGGAGAAAATCACCGGGAAATAAAGCAGATAAAAGAGCGGCCAGCCGGCAAGAAAAAAGAAGCCTAGGTCCATCGTCATTTGCGCTAGATAATAAGGATTGCGGGTGTGCCGGTACGGGCCGCGCACGGTGAGGATTTTCTCACGCTCGGCGTAGCCCGCCCTGGCCAGGTAGCCAGCCGCCCAGCCGTGAAGGAGGACCGCCGCCGTTACCAACAAGGCGCCGAGCGCCAACAACGGCCAACCCGGGGGGCTGGCGAATAGCAAGAGAGTCAGGTGAGTGATTCGCCTCGGGTTGGTTTTATCTTTGCGAACGTGCAGACGCTCGCGGGCGGGCGTCTCAGTCGGAGAGGCGGCGGGGTTACGATCGTCTTTGGCCTCCCCCGAGCGCGCTAACGCTTCCACCGGCTCTCTTGCCGCGGCCATTGTTCACGCGGCCAGGAAACCCGCCCAGTTATACCATTTGAAGAAGATCTCCACGCGGCTAAAGCCGGTCTGGCGGAGAAGCTCGCGGTTCTCCTCGACAGTCAAAGGTTTGAGAACGCCTCGGATGCTGTTCGCTTTCTCGACAATCTGCTCGGGGGTCAGCCCCTGGCGCCGCTTGAAGTCCCAGTAAAGCTCCATCCAAATATCCTCAAAAGAGGAATGCTCGGCGCACACTTTTTCCACGAACAGAAATGCTCCGCCTTCGATCAAGCCTTGTTTGATTTGCGTGAGGAGCTTGCGGCGGTCCGCAAACGTCAAAAACTGGAGGGTAAAAAGGGCCGTCATGAAATTAGCCGGCGGTGAGAAATCCATGTCCATGATGTTCTTGTGATGAAACTGAACGTTGGCGCGAGTCATCTTTTTTCGCGCCTCGTTGATCATGAATTCGCTCACGTCGATTCCGATGAATTGCACGTCCTCTTTGCCGGCGTGGGCCTCGGCGAGCAGCTGAATCGTCGTGCCGGTTGAGGAACCAAGGTCGTAGACGACGCTCTGATCGCGGACGAAGTACTCGCTCAGTTCGATGACCATTCGCTGGATCTCGTCATAGAAAGGCACGCTCTTCCGCACATGGGAATCGAACGCCTTCGACACGTCTTGATCGAAGCGCCATTCGCCAGGCACGGCCGTGATAGTATCGTCGACGGCTTTTCTTTCCCGTTTGCCCCCGTTATGCGGGGCTGTCTCTGAACTCATGTTTGTTACTCCTATTCCTGAAGGTGGCGTCGAATCAGTGTAAACATGCTGCCCACCTCGCGGTGCTGCTTTGTACGTGCTTCCCTCGTGCCTGCTGCGGATATAGGCAATCAGAAGGTCGAAGTCAAACAATAAAAGGCCGTATATCCACTCCAAAGGTCCTTGATCATCCGCTGGTTATTTATATAGAGCAGACGCGGAGATTGTGAACGCGGCAAATTGCGGTTCATGGTGAGCCGTCGAACCATCGGGAACATTTGTCTTCGACCCAGCGTCGCGATATGTGGGTGAGTGGTTGTGCCTAACTTCGCGAGCTCCCAGCAAAACCATAACAGGAAACAGCGATGGTCGATATCGTAGTCTGTGGTGATCTCGAACGTGAGATCGAAAAATCCGGAGAGTTGAGCAAGTTAGTTGCTCTTGGCCGCGTCGAATTACTTAACGAGCTGGATCCGACCCGGGAGATCCTCATCCGCCGATTGCGCGGCGCTCGCGCGCTTTTAGACTTTCGCGGGCGCGCCGCCTTCGACAGAGAGACATTGAGTCAATTGCCCGATCTGGAAATGATTGCTTCAACCGGCCCTCATCGAATCGATATTGCAGCGGCGACCAAGTTGGGAATTGTTGTTGCGACCACACCCGCGGTCTCGACCACGGCGGTCGCCGATCACGTTTGCGCGCTTGTCCTTACCCTTGCGCGCCATATCGTAAGCGCAGCTAGCGCCTTACGCCAGCGGAGCTGGGAGCCAATTACGGCGTTTGATCTAGAGGGAAAAACATTCGGGATTTTAGGATTGGGCCGAATCGGTAGCGCCGTGGCCAAGCGGATGGCGGCTTTCGGTGTAAGTTTAATTGCCTGGGGGCCAACGCTTACAGCCGACCGCGCCAGCGCAGCGAACATTCGATTTGTCAGTGAAAAAGAGCTCTTTCAAGACTCCGATATTTTATCTGTCCACCTGCGTTACAGCACGTTGTCCGATAATTTTGTTAATGCAACGCGTTTGTCTCTCATGAAACCGACCGCTCTGTTAGTCGATATTTCACGCGCCGGTGTTGTCAATCGCCAAGACTTGGCCGCCGCGCTCAAGGCAGGGAAATTGGCCGGAGCCGCGCTGGACCTGTGCGATCCCTTGCCTGTCTCCATGACGGATCCGATACTCGACGCGCCGCGAACCGTTCTGACACCGCACATGGGATGGCAAACCATCGAGACCTTTCGCCGCGCGGCTACGATGTCGGTCGACAACATCTTGAGATATTTCAGCGGCGGACCTATCCACATCGCCAACCCGGAGGCGCTTAAAGTTTTACGCCCAAGATCGCGACCGAGTTGCTAGCCGCTTCTGTTCATTTCTTAGAACCAGTACCAGCCACTGAGATTGCGGTGAAGACAATGAACAACAGAATTCCGAAAACGGCACCCAGATGCGCCGTGTTGGAGGGGTAAACGGCGCTTGACTTTGACCTTGATCCTTTGAACGGCTGTTCTCCAGATAACGTTTTGAACGAAGCGCAGAAATCAATCCGTAGGGTGAGCCGCAATCTGCTCTCGTTTAGTGATTTCAGGTAATCTCACCACAATGCCTCCTCGGGATTAAGTAACTTCGTGTCCTTCATGCCTCGCGGTGAGTCCCGTCTTTACTGATCGATCATTCGCTAGGACAGTAACTGCAGCGCGGTGGCAGCGTAAATCTTCGCCGCGTCGCGGACCTCTTGTAGCGGGACGACTTCTTGATCCGTGTGCGCAAAGCGCAAATCGCCGGGACC
>DATBMR010000118.1:0-5215 GCA_036554745.1 Binatia bacterium | reverse complement strand
TTGTTGGCGGCGCCGGGGCCGAGCAAACCTTCGACCGCGCCTTTGCCGGCGCGGGATTTGTCCTTCAGCCCTTGAACCGCGTGAGCATAGGAAATCCATTGCGCCACGTTGGCGCCCAAGACGGGCAGCACGCCGAAATAGACGCCAATCAGGCTACAGCGAACCACTAACCAAAAATGGCGGAAGGCGTCTTTGACCCCTTCCATGACCCCAGTCAATTTTTCCTGCGTGGCGGTAGCAATGCTGGTGCCGCGAACCGCCAGATCGACGATTTCGGGGATCGCAAACAGGCCGACGACGACCGGGATCAGGTCTAGCCGGTCCCAGAGATACAAGCTGCCGAAGGTGTAGCGCAGAGATCCGGTTTGCGGATCGACGCCGATGGCGGCGAGCATTAGGCCGAGCCCGCCTGCGAGCAGGCCTTTGATCAACGACGTTCCCGCCAGCGTGCCGATAAAGGTGATACCCATGATCGCGATGATAAACAATTCCGGTGAACCGAATAGCAAAACCAGCGGGCGCATGATCGGGATCGAGATCGCCAACGAAACAGCGCCGATAACGGCGCCGATGACCGAAGCCGTGATCGCCGCGCCGAGCGCGCGCCCGGCTTCGCCGTTCTTCGACATGGGGTAACCGTCGAGTATTAACGCGGCGGCGGACCCCTCCCCGGGGATCCCGAAAAGTATCGATGTTAAATCGCCGGTGGTGCTGGTCACGGCGAGCATGCCAAGTAAAAATGCAAATGCCGAGATCGGGTCTTTGATGTTGTACGAGAACGGCAGCATCAGCGCCAAGGTCGCCAAGCCACCGATGCCGGGGAGGAGACCGACCCAAAAGCCGATCGCGATGCCGAGCAGCATGTAGCCAAAGGCCGGCCATGCTACTACTTGCCAAAATCCTGAGATAAAAGCTTCAAGCATGACGGTCTCCTACGGCTCGAGATTCTCGCACGATGCTCAATATCTTATTCGGACGATGCTCCATATCTTATATTGCCGTAGCGGTCAACTCTTTCGATCCGAAAAATTAGCAAGATTTCCCGTCTGGTGCGGGTGAAGCGGTAGGGCTGAGCCCGATCGTGGATTTGTGGGCAAACGGGAGCAGCGGCGGACTAGATCGCTTGAAACCGCTTCTCGTGCGGCTGACAAATGAATTTCATTTGCTCAAGATGCGCTTCAATGCGGCGGCGACCTCCGGCGGTTGATTCACGACTTCGTGGGCGAGCGCCTCTAACTCCTCGCCGGGAACCGGTTCCACTTCCCAGTTTCTCCTCTTTATTTCATCAAGGACTTCGGGGTCTTTGAACATCTTCACGAACGCGTCGCGAAGAATTTTCAAACGATCGGGCGGTAGTCCGGGGGTCGAGACGATCGGCCGCGAACCAAATCCCCAAATCCCCAGATAGGAGTTGACCAAGCGCCGTTTCGCATCGGCGATTTTGTATTGATCCATCAGCTCGAAAATAGTCGGGACATTCGGCAGTTTGGGATGCCGCTGCTTTTCGGTTTGCATTAAGATGCGGACAAAGCCGTCCTTTATCCAAGTCCTAAACGGCTCGCGGCCGAAAAAACCGTCGATGGTAATCGCGCGGCACTGCACCTCGTTGCGCTCCATGGCGAGATCTTGCTCGGCGCCGCCGCGGTAACCGCTGATCACGTGAAACTTGAACCCGAACGCCTCCTCGAGCAAGCGCGGCACATCGTAGCCGGTGCTGCCGACTCCGGTGGCCGAGCAACGCGGCGGATTGGTAGTTTCGCGCAGATCATCGAGATTTTTGAAAGGTGCGTCGGAGCGCATGAACAGCAAATGGCCACCGCGCTCCGGCGTCATGATCCAGGAAAATTTCGGCCAGTCGAATTGCACCTCCTTGCGGCCGGTCAACTGCGCCATGAAAAGCGCGCCGCCGATCGCACCCAGGGTTAGGCCATCCGGCTTGCTTAGGTTGTAGACATGGTTGGCGGCGATCATCGAGCCCGCGCCGGGCATGTTTTGCGCTACGAAATCCGGATTTCCCGGAATGTGTCTGCCCAAAAAGCGCGCGTAAAACCGCGCCCATTGGTCATGATTGTCACCGGGTTGATAGCCGATGATTACGCGAATGGTTTTGCCTTGATAAAAATTTGCTTGGGCGAATAACGGCTCACGGCTTAAAGGGCTCAAGGGATCAAGAAAAACCAAGGTGACAAATATGAGCGGTAGAGCTAGCCGATTAGTCTTCACTGGCTCCTCCTTGCGGTCCGCCGGCATCTCGCATCGACTTACTCGCGCCCAATAACCCATTTCATCCTTTGGATGACCGCCGCCGGCTGCTCGATAACGTCTTTGGCCATCTCCGCGAGTTCTTCGCCTGAAAGTGGAGCGAGTTCCCAGCGACGCTTTTTAACGTCGCTTAAAAGTTCCGGATCCTTTAGGGTCTCGACATACGCCTGTCGCAGTATCTTCACCGTCTCGGGCGCAACGCCGGGGGGCGCGACAATCGGGCGCCCCAACGATGCCGCGGTCAAGACCACCCGAGCGAGACGCTTGCCCGCCTCAGATGTCTGGTATTGATCCATTAACTCGTAGATCGTCGGCACGTTCTCGAGGCGAGGATCGCGCTTTTTCCCCATCTGAACGAGAACCCGTACAAACCCTTTCTTGTACCAGCTAACATACGGTTCCCGCCCGAAAAAAGTCGCGATGAGAGGGGACCAGCAAATGACCTCGTTTCTTTCCACCGCCAAATCGATTTCGGAGCCGCCCTGGTAGCCGCCGACAATGGTGTGCTTGAGTCCCAGCGTCTCCTCGAGCAGCCTAGGAATGTAATGGCCGGTGGTTCCGGTTCCCGAGCTGCCGCAACGGGGTGGCTCCTTCGCTTTGCGGATATCTTCAATGGTCTTGTACGGAGAATCGGCGCGCATGTAGTGGAGCGGTTCGTTTTGTTCAGGGGAGCCGATCCAGCTAAATTTTGCCCAGTCGAATTGAACCTCTTTACGTCCGACGAGTTGATCGAAGTAAAGCGCGGGCAGGATCGCGCCGAGCGTGAGGCCGTCGGGTTTTGCGACGTTGTAGATGTGGTTGGCTGCGACCAGCGAGCCCGCCCCCGGCATATTCTGCACGACGATTTCCGGTTTCCCTGGAATATGTCTGCCGTAATAACGCGCTAGTAAACGCGCCCAAAGATCATAACCGCCACCGGTGCTAGAGCCGACGACGATCCTGATCGTCTTGCCTTGAAAATAGCTTTGGGCGAAGAGGTCGGAGCTCCGCGCCGGCAACAGCGCTGCGGTGATGGTTATAAAGAGCGCAGCCTTCAACCACGCGCTTGTCGAGCTCGTTCGGGAAACGGAGCCTTCACCGTAATCCATGATTCCGGCACCGGGTCGTAGACGCATGACTCACTCCCATTTATGATGCCACTCGCCGCTCGGCACTGACGATAAACTCTCAGTATCTCTTGGTCGGGATCGATACTATTTCCCGATCAGTTTTTTCACCTTCTCCACGATATCCGGCGTCGCGGTCATAACTTCCTTGGCGAGGGCGTCCAGCTCTTCACCCGTGGCGGGATCGATGTCGAGCCGGCGTTTTTTCGCCTCCGCTCGTAGCGCCGGGTCGTTGATCGTCTTGTTAAAAGCGTCCCGGATGATCTTGACGCGGTCCGCCGGCACACCGGGAGGGAAGACCAGAGGCCGACCGAATTGATCGGAGGCCAACACCACCTTGGCCAAACGCCTGGTGTCTTCGCCGGTCTTGTATTTATCCATAAGCTCATCGAATAACGGAACATTCTTGAGCCTCTCGTCGCGCTTGCTGCCGGTCTGATAAAGCACATTAACGAAGTTTTTCTTGCGCCAGGTGATGAAGGGTTCGCGCGCAAAAAAGGCATTGATGGTGAAAGCGCGGCACTGTACTTCGCCGCGTTCCACGGCCAAATCGATATCCTGCCCGGCGACGTAACCCGCGACCACTTCGAATTTTGTACCGATCGCCTGCTCGAGCAGCTTGGGCATATAGTAGGCGGACGAAGTCACGCCGGTGGCGCCGCATTTGGGCGGTGTCGACGCAGTGCGAACGTCTTCGATAGTTTTGTAGGGCGTGTCGGCGCGCATGTACATGAGGCTGTTGGAGTTGATCGTGCTGCCGATCCAAATGAACTTGTTCCAATCGAACTTGACTTCCGGCCGTTTGACCAACTGCTCGAAATAGAGTGCCGGATAGGTCGCGCCAAAGGTCAAGCCGTCGGGTTTCGCCACGTTGTAGATATGGTTGGTGCCGATCAGTCCGGCAGCGCCGGGAACATTTTGAATGATGATGTTCGGGCTGCCGGGAATGTGCTTCGGCATGAATTCGGCGACCAGGCGCGGATAAAGATCGTAAACGTCGCCCGCTTTGGTGGAAACGATGATCGTGATGGTCTTGCCTTGGTAATAGGGCGTTTGTGCCGCCGTAAGGGATTGACTGAACAAAACGATCAAGGCGGCCAAGACTAGTTGGAGCATAGAGCAGTTCTCCTTATGATTGCACGATGATTCGATCAAATAACTTGCAACGGGGTGCACTGCCGAAGAAGCCCCATAGATCGATAACATCGACCTGGGTGGTGTTATTTCAGAATATCCGCGAGGGCATTCTCGCTTGTACTGCGAACAAATGCCCTCGCCTTGATTTTTCGACTATTTCCCCAGCAGCTTTTGTACTCGCTGAACAACATCGGGCGGCGAAGCCATCACTTCCTTTGCCAATTTTTCCAGCTCTGCTCCACTTGACGGATCGAGCTCGAGTCTTCGCTTCTCGGCATCCGATTTGATCGCGGGATCGTTTATCGATTTGTCAAAAGCGTCACGCAATACCTTGAGCCGTTCGGCCGGAACCCCCGGAGGGGTGACGAGCGGCCGGCCGAACTCGCCGGACGCCAGGATTACTTTTGCCAGACGCCGTGCACCGTCGGGAGCTTTATACTGGTCCATCAGCTGGTAGATCGTGGGCGCATCCTTAACTCTTGGGTCGGGCTTCTGGCCGGTTTGAAACAAGACGTGAGCAAAACCCTTTTTGCGCCAGGTAATAAACGGCTCGCGCGCGAAGTAGGCGGTGATGGTAAAGGCGCGGCACTGGAGCTCGCCTCTTTCGACGGCGAGATCGATGTCCTGGCCCGAGACGTAACCCGAAACGATGTCAAATTTGGCCCCGGTCAGCTCTTCGACGAGCTTCGGCATGTAGTAGCCGGTTGAAG
>DATBMR010000112.1:0-5794 GCA_036554745.1 Binatia bacterium | reverse complement strand
ATTGAAGCTTTTGTTTACCAGCGGAAAATCGGGCACGATGTTTTCGAGAATGGCGTAATTGAGCGCCGGCCAGTTGGCAAATGACGGGTCTTTGATCTTAACCCGGCGAATCGAGTTGTTTTCCCCTGCGGTCACCCAGTGCCAAATCGGGCCACGCCAACCTTCCACCAAACCAAAGGCGCCTTCGCCTGAGGTTAGAGAATCCAACGGGATGGCTAGGCTACCGCTTGGTAGCCCCTCAAGCGCCGCGCCGACTAAATGCGCCGCCTCGCGCGCCTCCTCCACCCGAACCATCAGTCGTGCCCATACGTCGCCTTCGTTATGCACGCTAACGCGCAGCGGCAATTCCGCGTAGGCGGCGAACGGATGATCACGCCGCGCATCCTCGTCAATGCCGCTGGCCCGTGCCGGAACGCCGACTGTTTGCATTTCGCGCGCGATCTGCCGATTCAAGCGGCCGGTACCGTGCAAACGATCGAGCACCAGGCCGTTGCCGGTCGCGATCTCCACGATCTCGTTGAAATCAGCAAGAATGCGCGCGATCGAACCGCGTACGTCGGCGATCTGCTCGCCGCTAAAGTCCCGCGCGACCCCGCCCGGCACCAGGGAATCACGCAAGAGCCTGTGTCCGACGAGACGGGCGTTCAGGCGCAGAAGATCTTCGCGCAAGCGCAGCGCGTGCGCATTGGCGACCGCAAATCCGGTGTCCGTGCAAATGGCGCCGACATCAGCGATATGATTGTAAAGCCGTTCGAGCTCGAGCAGGACCACCCGCAGGTACGCCGCGCGGGGCGGAATGCGGACGTCCGCGAGCGCTTCGACCGCCTGACAAAAAGCAAGGGCATGCGCGACGCTCGAATCGCCGGAAATCCGCTCGGCAAGTTTAACAGCCTGGGCAAGCGTTGCCGACTCGAAGAGTTTCTCGATGCCTTTATGAACGAAATACATGCGCGATTCGAGGTTGATAATCGTTTCGCCTTCAACGCTGAAGCGGAAATGTCCGGGCTCGATAATCCCCGCATGAACCGGTCCGACGGTGATTTCGTAGACCCCTTCCCCCTCGACGCGGCGAAAAGGATAGGGTTCGCCGCTGTCGCAAAAATCTTGGCGCATGACTGCGTCCTTCAACAGCGGGTGATAATCGGCCGGCCAGAACTGGTGCAAGGGCAAACGGCGCAAATCGGGATGGCGATCCGGCACGAGGCCAAACAGGTCATGGATTTCCCGTTCAAACCGGCTGGCGAGATACCAGCGCGTTGCCAGCGACGGGAAAACGGGATCTTCTGCCGGCACATGGACCGAGGCCACAATAAGTTCAGCCGCGCGTTCGAGCGTAAAAATATACCGCAGGGTGAAGCCGCCACGTTCCGACCGGGCGTCTTCAGCGAGGATGAGCTCAGGGCGAGCGCGAAGGTCGCTGCGCAGATAGTCGGCAAATCGTAGGAGGCCTGCGCGCGGTACACTCGCGCGCAGCTCACGCGCTCCGCGCGCTCGGATTCCTCCCAAATGCAAATTGGCCGCACCGAGTCGCTGCTTGAGCTCAATCAAGTCCGCTGTCATCTACAGTCCCAGCACTTTCAATACCTGTTCCAGCGCCGCCACCAACGGAGCCGGTAGGGTGAGGCCGAGCACGAGCAGGAGCGCAAAATTTGCTGCGAGCGGCGCGAGCCAGGGTCGCAGCGCATCGCCGCGCCGGAGATCGGCCGGCGGGTCGCCGTATAACATTCCATTCACGCTCGCCAGCATTCCGCCGAAGACCACCACCAGCAGGATCACCCCGGTTCCCGCCGCGGCGGGATGGCTCTCGAGACCGGCGCGAAAAATAATAAACTCGCTGATGAACGGCGCAAACGGCGGCAGACCGATCAGCGCCAACGTGCCGGCGAGAAAAAGCGCGCCGGTCCACGGCGCGGCGCGCAACAGCCCGCGCACATCGCCGATTTCCGCGCTGTGATATTTGAGTAGAACATTGCCGGATACAACGAAGAGCAGCGATTTCACCAGGGCATGATTGACCACATGGAAAAGCGCGCCGAAGACGCCCCAGTAACCGCCGAAGCCCAAACCGAGGCAAATGATGCCAATGTGTTCGACGCTCGAATAGGCCAGCATGCGTTTATAGTTTCGTTGCCGCACGAGGAAGGTAGCCGCGACCAGGAGCGACAGCAGGCCCACTCCGATCAACAAGCGCGCAGTGAATGCCGGACCGATTGCCGCATCGACCACGGCTTTGAAGCGCATGATTGCGTACAGACCGACGTTCAGTAATACGCCCGACATCAGCGCGCTGATCGGCGCGGGCGCTTCGCTGTGCGCATCAGGCAACCAGGTGTGCATCGGCACAAGCCCCGCCTTCGTTCCATAGCCGATGATGATGAATACGAAAGCCAGTCGCATCACTTCGGGATTGAGTGACCCCGCGGCGGCGCGCAGCGCACTCCAATTGACGGCGATTTCACCGGCCTTGGCGGCACCCGCGTAGTACACCAGTGCGGTGCCGATGAAGGCCAGCGCGATACCCACGGATGACAAAATCAAATACTTGTAAGCAGCTTCGAGTGAAGTGCGGGTCTGGCGTAAATTGACCAGAAAGACCGTCGCCAGGGTCGTTCCTTCGATGGCGACCCACATCACGCCGAGATTATCCGTCGTCACCGCCAAGAGCATGGTGAAGACAAAGAGTTGGAAGAGCGCGAAAAACAATCGGACACGAGAGCGATGGGATTCGTCGAATTCGGCGCGGATGTAGCCGATCGCGTAAAGCGAAGCGATCGCGCCGAGAAAAGTAATGATGGCGACCATGAGAGCGGACAACGCGTCAACGCGAAATAGATCACGGACTGCGCTGATGACTGCACCGTTCCACACCTGGGCGACGATTACCGCGCCCGTGGCCAACGTTGCCAGGGCCGCCAGGGTGTGCAGCAGTTCCATTAGCGCGCGCCGGCGGGTGAGGGTAATCAGCCCGGCCGCCGCGAGCGGTATCAGCAGCAAACTAACCAGTATCATTCTTTCAATTTTCCCAATGCCCCGACGTCGATGGAGTCGAAATTATCCTTGATCCGATAGACAAAGACTTCCATGATCAGCACGGCGACCAGCACGTCGAGAAAAACCCCCATTTCGACGATGAAGGGCACGCCGTACGTCGCCAGGAGCGCGAGTAAAAAAATGCCGTTTTCCAACATGAGAAATCCGAGAATCTGGGTGACGGCCCGGCGGCGATTCACCATAATAAAAAAACCAATCAGGACGCCGGCGAACGCCAGCGGGATCGCGTCTGCCGTGGGCAGAGGATTCGAGGCGGCGATAGGGGTCATCACGTAAAAGGCCAAGATGGTGAGTAGCCCGCAGATAATGAGTGCCGGTGCGGTGCCCAGATACGGCGCCGCAACTCGCGCCAGGCCGACTTTCGCCACGGCGCGATTGAGCACGCGAGGAATCATGACGCCTTTGACGACGACAAGCGCGACGCCGACGCCCAACAATTCCAGACTGCCGCTGTAAACCGCGATCAGCACGGACAGCAAAGCGAGCACGAGCGACTGCAATCCGAACACGCGCACCTGTCCATCCAGCCGGGTTCGGACGATGAGCAAAATGGTCAAACCGAGCGCAATAAACGACAGCAGATTGACTGCCTTGGACAGCATTTCAGCGGACATCGCGACGCCCATCATTTGATGAAAAAAGCAGTTACCACCGCCAACAACGCGAGGGTGAACGAACCGGCTAAAAGTTCAGGCACACGGAAAAGACGGAGTTTGGCCACCGCCGTTTCGATGATCGCAATAGCGGCGGCGAAAAACGCGAGTTTGATCGCGAGCGCGAGAAAAGCGCCAAAAAGGGCGACCGGCGTGTTCGTCAGCGCCACGCCCCACGGGAAAAAGAGGTTCGACAACAACGTCAAAAATAAGAACAGCTTCATACCGGCGGCCCATTCCACGAGCGCCAGAAGACGGCCGGAATACTCCAAGATCATCGCTTCGTGGATCATCGTGAGTTCGAGATGGGTTGCGGGGTTGTCCACCGGCAAACGCCCGTTCTCCGCGAGGGCCACGATAAAAAACGCAAAGAACGCAAGCAAATGGCCTGCGTTCAACATCAGGAGCGGCTCGACGGCGAATCGCGTGATGATGCCATCGAGACTGGTCGTGCCCGCGCGCAGAGCGATGCCAAAGATCGCGATTAACACCGTCGGCTCGGCAAGCGCGGCAACGGCGACCTCACGGCTCGATCCCATCCCACCAAATGCGCTGCCCGCATCCAGTCCCGCGAGCGCGAGAAAAAACGTGCCAAGCAAGAAGAGATACATCAGGGCGATGATGTTGCCCATGAAGCCCAGGTAAGTGCGCGTGGTGAGCGCGGGAACGATGAGCGCCGACAACAGCATCGTTGTGACCAGCAGGTAGGGTGTGAAGCGAAACATCCACGAGGTGTTTTCCGAGATCACGGTCTCTTTCAAGAGCAATTTCCGAAGATCGGCGTAAGGCTGAAAAATAGTCGCGCCGCGGCGCCCCTGCAGGCGCGCCTTCGCCTTACGGATCACGCCGACCAGCAGCGGCGATCCGCACATGACAATCAGCAACTGCAACAGCGCAATGGCTATTTCCGTAACCATGGATAGTTCTCGTAGGGCATACGCCTTCGTGAGCGGCAGCTAAACCGTTAGTATCAACAAGGCGACCAGCGTCACCAGGATATAGACCAGATAGCTGTGCACGTTCCCCGACTGTAGGACGCGCGCTTCGCGCGCCACTAGCTGGATCATGCGCAGCAGCGGCTTGTAAAACGTGTCTTCAAAGATCAGGCGTCCCTCGTTGTAATACGTGAGCGTGCGCACGAAATATCGCGATTCGGGATGGAACTCGATGTCAAGTTGCTTGACCGGGCGATAGAGCAGCGCGAACACGCGCTTAAAAGGATTGGCGAAGGCGGTCGCAGTGTATTCAAAACGCGCGGTCTGAAGCGCGCGGCCGCAGCCCCACGTCTCGAAATAGCGGCGCCGCTTGTTAGTGCCCATCAAGCCCAGCGCGAGCGGAATCGCTATGAGAAAAACACCAAGCCCGAGCGCGATCCACAGTGGCGCGACCCAACCGAAACCATCGTTCGTTACAAGCGCGTTCCAATCGAAGCGCATGTCGGCGTGCGCGCCCATCAAATCGAAGGCCGTCGCGTCTAGTGGTGCCAAAATCACGAATGGTGCGACGCCGAGGGCGATACAGGCGAGGGCGAGCGCGGCCATAGCCGTGCGCATGGTCCATTCGACTTCATGCGCAAGCGCGGCGGCCTCACTGCGCGGCAGCGCGAGGAAGGTGATGCCGAAAGCCTTGACAAAACAGGCTGCGGCGAGCCCGCTAGTCAGGGCGAGAGCGGCTACCCCGAGCGCGAAAATCAGGTTGACGGTGTGCGCGGAGATTTGAAAACTCAACAGAAACGACTGAAACGTCAGCCATTCACTGATGAAACCGTTAAACGGCGGCAGGGCGGCAATCGCCAGTGAACCAACCAGGAAGAAGACCGCCGTTTGCGGCATGCGCTTAATCAGGCCGCCCAGCTCTTCCATATTGCGCGTCCGAGTCGCGTGCAGAACCGCACCCGCGCCCATAAACAGCAGACTCTTGAACACCGCGTGATTGAGCGTGTGATACAGCGCGGCAATCAGCGCCAGCGCGGCGAGCGCTTCCAGGCGATAGGTCTGGAACAACATACCCGCGCCCAGACCGAGCAAGATAATGCCGATGTTTTCGACGCTGTGATACGCGAGTAGTCGTTTCAAATCATGCTCGACCAG
>DATBMR010000111.1:0-3609 GCA_036554745.1 Binatia bacterium | reverse complement strand
AGCTTGCGCATCTTGGCGCGGTGCTCGTCATGGGTGCGGTAAGATTCCGGCTCGGGTATGCCTTGCGTCAAATTTCGCGCTTCGGCTGCCGCCGCGTGGTAAGCCGCCAGCGCCGGCTCCGCCGTCGCGCGCGCTTCAGCGGAATTCTCACCGACGTAAATATGGTACATGGCAATCACGCGCGCAGTCTTCGGATCGTATCCCGCCGCGCTGCGCGCGCTGAAATAAAGCTCGACCATTTCCCGCAGCTCGTCGATCTCATGCAGAAACGGAATCAGCATCATGTGAAAGCCGCTACGCCCGGCAAATTCGAAAGATTCCGCCGTCGAGGTCGCACCCATCCAGACGGTGGGAAAGGGTTTCTGTACGGGGCGCGGTAAAAGCTCTACGTCATCGTATCGGTAGGAATTGCCTTTATGGCTGAACTTCGGCTCGCTCCACGCTTTTAGAATGACATCCAGATTTTCTTTGAATCGGCGGCGCAGCTCTTCGAGCGGCGTTCCGAAAGTCAATGATTCCCATTTGATGAAACCGTGACCGATACCGAACTCAAGGCGACCGCCGCTCAGGCAATCGAGCGTTGCATAATCCTCGGCGATGCGCAGTGGATTGTGATAAGGCAACAAAGTCACGGCGGTGCCGATGCGGATCTTGCGAGTGCGTTGCGCAATCGCGGCACCGATGACCGCCGGGCTGGAGAGGACGCCGCCAAAAGAGTGGAAGTGGTGTTCTGCAAGCCAGACCGAATCGAATCCCAACTCTTCGCCGAACGCCGCCTGCTCGATCATTGAGTGCAGCCGTCCGGCTCCATCCGCTCGATCCGCCGCGGTTAATGCCGGCAGATAAAATATTCCAAAGCGCATGAAATCGCTTTTCAACGCGACGATGGGTAGGTGCCATCCACCAGATACCGGCTGAAAAACTCCGTCGCTTTTGGCCATGAAAGCGCCGCCGCGTGCGGGCGGTAGTTGGCAGAGCCCGTGTTGCAGAAAGCATGCGCCGCGTCGGCGTAGGTATGAAACTCGTGCGCCTTGCCGAATTTTGTCAACTCCGCATCCAGCTTGCGCATGTCCTCCGGTGAGGGATTCTGATCGTTGGCGCCAAAGTGTCCTTGGATCGGACAGCCAATCTCACTCGTGCGATCAAATGGCGATGGTCCTTCGCCGAACGGCACCATGGTGCCGCTGCCGTAAAACATCACCCCCGCACTAAGATCTTTGCTCGCCGCCGACATCAAATAGACGAGGCGCCCGCCCATGCAAAAGCCGACAATGCCGAGCTTCCCCGGGTTGACGCGCGGATGGGACTTGAGAAAAGCGATGACACCTTCGATATCTCGGATGATCGAAGGGTCGCGGAGGCGCGCTTTACGCACGGAGTTTTCGTCTTTGCAATCCGGACCGTCGCGGTGATAGAGGTTCGGCGCCGCAGCAGCGTACCCCTGTAAGGCCAGCATATGCGTTGTGTCTTTGATGAAATTTTCCAGCCCAGACTGTCCGTGCACCACAACGATGCCGGGTACCGGCCCGCCACTTTCCGGCGTGCTCAAATAGAGCGGCATCTTGCTGCCATCGACCTGGACATTCTGCCACGAGCTCGCCATGTTTACCTCCGGGTTCTTTGCCTGCAGTGGGCTACATAACCACAGCATTTCGCACCCGGTCAAGACTGAAGGCGAACGATTTGAACGGAGCGAAGGCTAAGCCGAGCGATTGAACGGCTTGAACGATTGGAACGTCCTTAGGTTGTCTGGAGCGTCGGGGTACCGGAGGGATGGTTTTGGGACCCCGATCCGTACTCTACCACTTCAATACTCCATCACTCGAATCCGGCTATCATACGTTGACCTCATCTTAGAGATGGCGATATATTAGGCTCGAGGAGAAATCGATCCGACAATGGCAAATTCAAAATCAAAATCTAAAATAGAGAATGTTGTCCCAAGAAGATAACGAACTGCTAACCCGCACCGGCCCCGGCACTCCCGGCGGGAACTTGCTGCGGCGCTACTGGCAGCCAGTAGCTCTCACCGAAGAACTGCCCGCCAACGGTGCGCCCCTGGCAGTGCGCGTCATGAGCGAAGACCTCGTGTTGTTTCGCGACGAAAACGGCGATCTCGGGTTGCTCGGCCTACACTGCTCGCATCGCCGTGCTGACTTAAGTTATGGCCGCGTCGAGAACGGCGGCCTGCGCTGTCTTTATCACGGCTGGCTCTTCGACCGACACGGCAACTGCCTCGAGCAACCCTGCGAGCCGCCCGCGAGACGGTTTTGCGAGAAAGTCCATCACCCAGCGTATCCTTGCCACGAGCGAGCCGGTATTGTTTTCGCCTACATGGGACCCGGAGAGCCGCCGCTGTTCCCCGCATACGAGCCGCTGCTTGCTCCGCCCGACCACCTGCTCGTGACGAAGATTTTTCACGAGTGCAACTACTTTCAAGCGAACGAAGGCAATCTCGATCCCAGTCACGTATCTTATCTTCACCGTCAGGCCAATGTACCGCCCAACCTTAAGCGGCCGGTTCAGGGAACGGACGGCAAATTGCCGCTCGCCTTGTACGAAGCCGACATGGCTCCGGAAATCGACACCGAAGAGACTGATTACGGCGTTCGAGTTTTTTCTGCCCGTAAGACCGAGCAAGGCCGCATTTTTTTTCGCATTACGAATTTCATCCTACCGAACAAGGCGACCATTCCTGGCCCCATGTCCGGCGACGGCTACAATCTTTACTGGCATGTACCGATCGACGACACCCACCACTGGCGCTACGACATCGTGTTTCGCCGCAGCGCGCCTATGGAGGAGAAGGATATTCAAAGGAACCAGGAAATTCTCGACGAGCTGGGCCCCGGTTACCGGCCCAAGCGCAACAAGGCGAATCGCTACCTCCAAGACCGCGAATCCATGAAAACCTGGAGCTTTTCTGGCATGGGACGGATCTTCAACGTGCAGGACACCGCGATTGTCGAGGGCAGCGGCCCGATCGTCGATCGCACGAAGGAACTTCTCGGGCCCTGCGACCGGGCGATCATCGCCGCGCGTCGCCAACTGTTACGTGCGATCCGCGACGTGGAAGCGGGGCGGGAAGCACCCCACGTGGTGCGCACCCCCGAGCAGAACCGCTTTCCCGATCTTACGGTGATTTCCGAGGTGATCACCGACGGCACCGACTGGCGCCTTTACGGGAAGAACAGGCTCGCCGCTTTGCGATAACCCTCACCCGTGCCCTCTCCCGCTCTGCGGGCGAGGCCGCTTGAACTTACAGAACTAGCGTGCGCTCGCACGCTTCGGCTCCTGTCGAACTCTCCTTTACGGTTCAGTCGTTCCGGGTCTTATCCGGCGTCGAGGCGAAAAAACTTCACTGCGTTGCCCGCGAGCATTTTACTCCGCTCGTCTTCGGGCACGCCGGCAAACTGTTCTTCGACTAGTTCCCGCGACTTCGGCCAGCGGCTGACGATGTGCGGGAAATCGGTCGACCACATGATCCTGTCGACACCGACCATGTGGCGCAGCTCAATACCGATCGGGTCGTCGAACACGCCCCAGTACGCATGTTCGCGCAGATATTCGCTCGGCAGTTTCTCTAGTCTGGGTAGCCCCAAGAGCTTT
>DATBMR010000150.1:0-21014 GCA_036554745.1 Binatia bacterium | reverse complement strand
GGCACCGGAATCATATCGAGGCCGTGGCCATTGAGAAGGTCGCGTCCCTGCCAAGTGACCTCTTGTGCAGGCGCTTCACTGACCCGGACCGGTTCGATGGGAGTCATTTGCGCCCGCGTCCAGCGCTCGTGAATCTCATCGGGCTCACACATCATGCCGATGGCGTAGATCTCGGTCGTTGCTGCCAGAGTCCCAACCGTAACCGGCATCGCGAATCGCCGGCCCTTGCCGTCCACAACCTTTTCGAACAGAAACGCCTTTCGGTCGCGCTCGTCCAACCCGCGAAATTGCCAACGCACTAGCGGCATCAATTCCGTGTCCTTGTTGATCTCGCGTTTGATGCGATGCAATTTACCGCGCTCTTCGAGCGCTGTCAGATGTTCACGAAAGTCTCGATAGTAGCTACGCTTCCTCGCCATGGCGCGCTCCAACTTTCTTGCTGTTGCCATCTATCGTCCGCGCCGCGGACGATGTCAAGCGACGACGCCCATGCAGACTGGCTGATTGACGCACTTCTGGTAAGAATCGCGCGCGAATCTTACGACGCGCTGCCGCACGTTCAACTAAGCAGCGGGTGGTGGGAGAGATCACTACCGAGTCAAAAAAACACCCTACCTGCCTGACCTTTGTTCTTGTATGGCGCTAAGCCGGTTTGCTAAACTGTGAGTTCGGTTTCCGCGCACCGCGATTTTGGAATAAACAGTGAGCGACCTTTTGCAGAACACGTCCCCGGTTAGTTATCGAGCCATCCTGCAGCCCGCTCGCGCGCGTTTGGCTGCCCATCGCGGGCTATTCTGGTTGTCCGTCCCGCTGGTATTAGCGCTGATTTTCACGGCCGATATGTGGTCGCCGGCCGGATTGGCTTTGCCGCTGGGTTATGTTGCCGGCTTGGTCATGGTTGTGGCCTTACCGGGAACCCGCGAGAAAATTGTTGCCGCAGCGACGACGACGCTGCTTATGGTGCTCAATTATTTTTTTGCGGCCAGCCTGCCGGGCGTACCGAACTGGGTCCACGTGTTCAATCATGTTCTGGCATTGCTCATGATCTGGACTGTGACGATCCTGAGCCTGCGCCACCGCCGCGCTCAGGAGGTCGTCCGGCAAAACGAACGGGTTGCCAACGAGCGTCTGGCTCATCTAAAAACCATTTACGCGTCCGCGCCCGTCGGTCTTTGTTTTGTCGATCGCGACCTGCGCTATGTTTCCATCAACAATGAATGGGCGGAAATGAACGGGCATTCGCCCGAATATTTCATCGGCAAAACCGTCCGCGAGGCGCTCGGCGATTTTGCCAATGAAGTCGAAGCTCATTATCGGCGGGTGATCGATACCGGCCAACCCGTCGTTGACGAGGAAGTAGCGGCGGTCAATCCAAACCGGTCGCAGGAGCGGCGCATTTACGTGTGCAGCTATTACCCGGTTCACACCGAAGGCGGCGAGCTGCTCGGCGTCAATGTCGCGGTCCGAGATATTACACGGCGCAAGCAAGCGGAGGCTGATACTCTGTTTTTACTGGACCTCGGGGAAGGGATCCGCTTTGCCGCCGATGCCGATGAACTGCTCTGGGCCGTGGCGGTGGCGCTCGGCGAGCACCTGAAGGCAAGCCGGTGCAGCTTCATTGAAATCGACACTGAGCAAGAACGCCTCACAGTTCGGCGCGATTACCACCCTCACCTCCGCTCTATGGTCGGCAGCTATTCGTTGAGCGCGCTCAGCCCGTCGCTTGTCGCCGCCGCGAAAGCGGGCCAAATCATTGCCATTGCCGACGCGGCGAGCGACGAACGGACGGCGCATGTTTTCGCGTCCCACCAAGCTCCCGGGCTCCGGTCTTTGGTCATCACGCCGCTGCTCCGTGACGGGGCGTTGGTTTCGGCGCTCATCGTTGCCGGCAGCGAGGCCCATGATTGGACCGAACGAGAGATCACCTTGGTCAACGTCGTCGCGGAGCGCACCTGGCTGGCAGTCGAGCGGCTACGCCTGGACAGAGTGCTCCGCGAAAGCGATGCGGCGCTGCGCGACGCGGACCGCCGCAAAGACGAGTTTCTCGCAACCTTGGCGCATGAATTGCGCAACCCTCTATCGCTCATCCGCAACGTCATCACTTTACAAAAAACCCCCGGCACACCGGAGTCGGACCCGCGGTGGGGACAGGATATCGTCGAGCGGCAGGTCAGTTATCTGACTCGGTTGACCGATGATCTGTTCGATGTGAGTCGAATCACACGCGACAAGCTTGAACTTCAAAAAGAGCCGGTGAATTTAGCCGAAGTGATTCGCGCCTCGGTGGAATCGAGCCGACCCTTGATCGATCAACGGCGTCATGAGCTGACTGTTACCATGTCTCAGGAATCGGTTTATGTCGCAGCCGACCGGGTTCGACTCACGCAGGTTTTCATGAATCTATTGAATAACGCCGCCAAGTATACGCCAAATCCAGGTCATATCTGGTTAAATGTCGAACAGGCCGGTGATACCGTAATCGTGCGGGTAAAAGACACCGGCATCGGCATCGCGGCGGAAAACCTGCCGCATTTGTTTGATTTATTTTATCAAGTGGACCGCTCTTTCACGCGCACCGAAGGTGGGCTCGGACTGGGTCTAACGCTGGTGCAGCGGTTGGTTGCAATGCACGGCGGCACCGTTGAAGTGCGCAGCGATGGCGTCAATCGAGGCAGCGAATTTATCGTGCACCTGCCGGTGTTGCCGGCGGTATCCGCCAGCGATGCTTCGAACACGCGCGAAACCATGGCCGCAACGGCGGCGAGCCAGCGCCGGCGTATCCTGGTAGCGGACGATTTTCCGCAATCGGCAGCGATCCTTGCACGGCTGCTACGTCAGGACGGCCACGAAGTCCAAATCGCCCACGACGGTATCGAAGCGGTCGAAACCGCCGCGTGGTTCCGCCCCGACGTCGCGGTGCTCGATATTGCCATGCCGAAGCTGGATGGCTACGATGCCGCGCGGATGATCCGCGAACAGGCCTGGGGAAAACCGATGATTCTAATCGCGCTTTCAGGTTGGGGTCAGCAACTCGACCGCGAGCGCACCAAAGCAGCAGGCTTCGACGCGCACCTAACCAAACCCGCCAAGTACGAAACTCTGATGACGCTGCTCAATCAAATCCAATTAGACGGCTCGGCGCCGATGGATAGCCACGACGAGCTTTAACCTATCCGGCTTCGGCGATCGTCTTTAATCCTCCTAACCAGAATGTCCGCTCTTGCGCCAGGCTGGGTCCACCAAGACTCGTTGTGAACTCTTTGTTTTTAGAGTAGTAAGAAGTCCCAATCAGAGACGACAGGGAGGCTTCTACGGCAGATCTTGGTTTTGTTGGTCTCGGCGTCATGGGCAGCCGCATGGTCGAGCGTCTGCTCGCGGCAGGGTATCAGGTAACCGGATACAACCGCACTCGATCAAAGGCGCAAAAACTTCTCGATCTCGGTATGAAGTGGGGCGAGACTCCGCGCGCCGTTGCCGAATCGGCAGATATTATCTTGTCGATGGTCGCCAACACCGAAGCCCTCAATGCCGTCAGCGGCGGAGTTGACGGTATTGTTGCTGGACTCAGCGCCGACAAAATCTACATCGATATGAGCACGGTGAGCCCGGCGGCCAGTCGCGCCGTGGCGCAGCATGTAAAAACCAAAGGCGCAGCGATGCTGGACGCGCCGGTGTCGGGGAGCGTGATTACCCTAGAAGAAGGTAAATTGTCGATTATGGCCGCGGGTAGCCGCCAGGCGTTCGACAAAGCCCTACCCATTCTTGAAGCGATCGGGCCGAAAGTCACTCACGTCGGCGCCAACGGATTGGCCGTGACAATGAAAATTGCGACCAATCTAAGCCTCGCCGTGCAGATGCTCGCCTTCAGCGAGGGTGTGCTGCTTGCGGAAAAGAGCGGCATAACTCGCGCAACCGCTGTCGAAGTGTTGTTAAATAGTGTGATCGCTTCCCCGATGGTCAAATACCGCGGTCCGTTCGTTTTGAAAATGCCTGACGAGGCTTGGTTCGACGTCAACATGATGCAGAAGGATTTGCTTCTGGCGCTCGAACTCGGCCGGCAACTCGATGTGCCGCTACCGACCACGGCGATGACCAATGAAATGCTCACTACCGCGCGCGGCATGGGCTTTGCCGATAAAGATTTCGCGATTGTGTTTGAAGCCCTGGCGCGGATGGCAGGAATGAAATAATTCGCGTTTCGCATCGCAGGTTAGGCGTCCAAGTCTCGGAGCCGCCCACACCTAAAGACTAGGAACCCGCAACCAAATTATGGCTCGAACCGCAAAAAAATCACCCAGCCGACCGCACCGAGAACTGACCAACGCGAGAGATGAGCGCTGGCTCCATTGTTACCGCCAAATGCTCAAGATCCGGCTGTTCGAACAAGAGGTCAACCAGCTCTACTTGAGTGCCAAGATGCCCGGCCTTGCCCACCTTTATATCGGTGAGGAGGCGGTCGCCGTGGGCATCTGTGAGGCACTGCGTCGCGACGATTACATCACCAGCACGCACCGCGGCCATGGCCACTGCATCGCCAAAGGTGCGGCGGTCGACAAAATGTTCGCCGAGCTGCTCGGCAAAGAGGCGGGTTACTGCCGCGGCAAGGGCGGCTCCATGCATATTGCCGATCAGGATTCCGGCAATCTCGGCGCTAATGCGATCGTCGGCGGCAGCACGGGCATAGCGACTGGCGCGGCCATGTCCGCCAAGATGCGCGGCAGTGATCAGGTTGCGGTCTGCTTTTTTGGCGACGGCGCTTTGGGTCAAGGACTGCTTTACGAGGCGATGAATATGGCCGCGCTGTGGAAGCTGCCGGTTATCTACGTTTGCGAGAACAATCAGTATACCGAATATACTCACTACCGCGAGACCACCGCCGGTGAAGTCATCGCTCGTGCTGAAGCTTTCGGCATCCACAGCGAAGCGATCGATGGCCAGGACGTCAAAATCGTTCACGCCGCCGGGCTGAATTTAGTCGAGCGCGCGCGGCACGGCGTAGGACCATCGTTTTTGCTCTGTAACACCTACCGTTTTCACGGCCACCACGTCGGTGACATCGACCGGGCCTACTACCGAGCGAAAGCGGAAGAGGAAGAGTGGAAGACCCACCGGGATCCAATCGCGCTGCTCGCGGAATGGCTTCAGCAGAACAAACTCACCGACCGCACAGCGCTCGATGCCATCGAAGATGAACTCTCGACTGAAATCCGCTCCGCTGTAAGCTCCGCGCTCAATGCACCCTACCCCGAGACGACCGAAGTGAATCAGCATGTCTACGCCTAAGCTAATTCGACGCGAAACAGTACCGATGGTGCAATCGGTATTTTCGACTGGAATCCATAATCCAAAAAATGGATTGCCTAAGGGCGGCTAGACGCCGATGTCAACCAAGGCGGAAGACATGCATGCTACCCGCACAGTCGTCAGGGAGATCACCTTCGCCCAGGCGATCAACGAGGCGCTTGCCGAGGAGATGCGCCGCGATCCGACCGTATTCATCATCGGCGAGGATGTTGCCGAGGCGGGCACGCCATTCAAAGTGCTTTCCGGATTGGTCAGCGAGTTCGGCAGGGAGCGGGTCATCGACTCGCCGATTTCGGAGGCCGGCATAGCGGGCATCGGCGTCGGCGCAGCCTTGACCGGCATGCGCCCGGTTGTCGACATCATGTTCGGCGACTTTATCACGTTGACAATGGACCAACTCGTCAACCAAGCGGCGAAGATTCACTACATGTCGGGCGGCAAGCTTAAGGTGCCGATGGTGCTGCGCACGACGCTCGGCGCGACTCGTCGTTCGGCCGCGCAACATAGCCAGAGCTTGCATGCCTGGGTGAGTCACATTCCTGGGTTAAAAGTCGCGCTGCCCGCTACGCCTTACGACGCCAAGGGTCTGCTCAAGAGCGCCATTCGTGACGATAATCCCGTGGTCTTTTTCGAAGACAAGATGATGTACCAGTTGAAGGGACCCGTGCCGGCGGAGGAATACGCTATTCCGCTCGGCCTCGCCGATGTAAAGCGCGTCGGTAATGACATCACTTTGGTCGCAACGAGCAGCATGGTTCAGGTGGCACTGGCGGCCGCAGAACTGCTCCAACCGAGCGGCGTCAGCGCGGAAGTCGTCGACGTTAGAACCACCGCGCCGCTCGACAAAGTGACGCTAATCGAATCAGCGAAGAAAACCAGCCGCGTCATTGTCATCGACGAAGGTTACCAAAGCTACGGAGTCACCGCGGAGATTGCCTCGACCATCGCCGATGGCGCGTTCTACTATCTCGACGCTCCAGTGAAGCGCATTGGCGCAATGGACGTACCGGTGCCGTTCTCGCCGGTACTCGAAGATCAGACGGTCCCGACGCCGGAAAGCGTCGCGCGAACGGCAAAGCAGTTATGCGACAAAATGTGATCAGGCGGCGGATGCATGATAAAATGTTCCAGCATTTTCAAACGTTCCAATCGTTTCAGTGGTTTGAAGACATCCATCTGAAAAATCGGAACCGTGTGACCAGTTGGGGGCGGTGAGTCGGAAACCGTGGGCACGTGAGCATATCGATGCTTTGAAGGCCGAGGGGATGAAGTATCACCGTCGGTGTGGTGGGATTGCGGGCAGCCATCATTGACGCAGTATCTATTGCCCACGGCTTTAGGACTCAGTGCCCGAGCCAACGTGAAAATAATATCGGATTAGGGTTAGCTGTTCTGATCTTTCGAATCCTCGATCCGGTCTAACGTTTGGAAACATTGGAACGACTGGAACGGTTCGAACGGTAAGCGCTAGGAGATTAGCTATGGGATTGAAGACATTTGGCCTGATGGCCGTCGATTGGGAAGAGCGTGTTGATTACGAGCGGCTGCGTCGCGATCGTTTAAGTCGCATCAAAGCGGCGCTGCAAAAATCCGAACTCGGCTCGCTCCTGTGCTTCGACATGAACAACATCCGTTACATCACTGCGACCCATATCGGTACCTGGGCGATGGACAAGCTGGTGCGTTTCTCGCTGTTACCCCAGGACGATGAGCCGCTTCTCTGGGATTTTGGCTCGGCCGCGCGCCATCATCAGATCTACTGCCCCTGGCTTGGCGAGCGCTCGCGGGCGGGAATCTCGACGCTACGGGGCGCGACCCATCCAGGATCGGGCATGGCCCACGATGTGGCCAAAAAAATCAAGATTGAACTCGACAAACGCAAACTGTTGAACGAGCCGGTAGGCGTCGATGTCATCGAATTGCCGGTGCTGTTCGCGCTCCAAGCCGAGGGTATCAAAGTTGTTGACGGCCAGCAGCTCATGCACGAAGTGCGAAAAATCAAAACCCAGGATGAGATCACGCTGCTTAATTCCGCAACCATGATGGTCGATGCGGCCTACGACGAACTTTACCGGTTTATGAAGCCGGGAGTAAAAGAAAACGAATGTGTCGGCGTGGTCAGCAAAGTGCTCTACGACCTCGGCTCCGAACATGTCGAGGGCGTCAATGCGATCTCGGGCGAGCGCTGCAGTCCGCATCCACATGTTTATACCGACCGCGTCCTTCGTCCCGGCGATCCGGCATTTTTCGACATTCTGCACAGTTACAACGGCTATCGCACCTGCTATTATCGCACCTTTGCGATCGGCAGTGCCTCACCAGCGATGATCGATGCCTACAAGCGGTGCCGCGATTATATGGACGCGGCGATCAGCATTGTTAAACCGGGTATCACCACCGCCGAAGTGGTCAAGCTCTGGCCCAAGGCTGAGGAATTCGGCTTCGCCAACGAAGAAGCGGCTTTCGCGTTGCAATACGGTCACGGTGTCGGTTTATCGATTTGGGAAAAACCGATCTTCAGCCGTTTAGTCTCGTTGGATCATCCAGAAGTCATCGAAGAAGGCATGGTGTTCGCATTGGAAACTTACTGGCCGGCATCGGACGGTTGGTCTGCGGCGCGGTTGGAAGAAGAGGTGGTGGTCACTAGAAATGGCTGCGAAGTGATCACCCGCTTCCCCTCTGAAAAATTGCTGGTAGCCGGCACTCATTATTTTACGACTGGCGGCGAGCTACCGACAACACGCGAAACCCAATCAAATCTGAATAATCCAGGAGCCCTAGACCGAGTGAAAGGTTGAATGGATTGAACCTTGAACTGTTGAACCTTTGAACCGAGGTCTAATTTGCCCACCAATGTCATCATGCCCGCCCTTGGCGTGGCGCAGCAAACTGGGACTTTGCTCAAGTGGCTCAAAGCGGAAGGCCAAGCGGTGACCAAGGGCGAGCCGCTCATGGAAGTCGAGACCGACAAGGCCACGGTTGAGATCGAGGCGCCGGGCTCAGGTATCTTGGCTCATGTAACCGCCAAGGCCGGCGATCAAGTGCCGGTGGGAGAACGCATCGCTTTCATTTTAGCGCCGGGAGAGCCATTGCCTGCAGACGCACAGGCAGCGATCCGGCCGATCTCTAAAGAGGTCAAGAAAAATCCACCCGCGCCCCTGACAAAACCGCTCCCAAACGCGCTCCCTTCAGTTGCGGCCCGCACGGGACGGCTGCTTGCCTCGCCCGCGGCGAAAAGAATCGCCCGGGAAAAGGGCGTTAATCTCGCCGCTGTCAAAGGCAGCGGCCCGGAGGGGAGCATCTTGGCCGAAGACGTGCTGCGCGCGGCGCTCGCTCAGACGGGCACGCGAGAAAGCGCCAGGGCAGATAAAATTCTGCCGCTGAGCCCGATGCGACGCATCATTGGCGAACGCATGGCTCATAGCAAACAAAATGCGCCGCACTTCTACCTGAGCATGGACATCGATATGAGCGCGGTCATCAAGCGGAGAACCGAGTGGAAAACCAGCAGGGAAACCCAAGCGCCTTCGCTGAACGACTTCGTTCTCTACGCTTGCGCCCGCGTGTTGCAAGATTTCCCATCGCTCAACGCAAGTTTTACCGAGTATGGCATCGAGCTCCATAGCGACATTAATATCGGCATGGCCGTCGCTCTCGAAGAAGGACTGGTGGTACCGGTGATCCGCAACGCCGCTCGCTTAACGTTGATGGAGATGGCCGCGCAGAGCCGGGAGCTCGCCGAAAAAGCGCAAACCAAAAAACTGTTTCCGCTGGACTACGAGGGCGGCACTTTCACCGTGTCCAATCTTGGCATGCTCGGCGTTGATAGCTTCACGGCGATCATCAATCCGCCCCAGTCCGGAATCCTGGCTGTAGGGCGGGTCGCCGAGCGCGTTGTCGCGGATGATGGCATGTTCGCGATCAAGTGGCTGATGACGGCCACGCTTTCCGCCGACCATCGCATCGTCGATGGCGCCATCGGTGCGCGTTTTCTTCAACAGGTCAAACAAGGCTTGGAAAAGGGGGAGTTCTAGGTCAACCTTGGCGGACAAAAGGAGACTCAGATGAGAAAATTGATCTATTTGGCGATGGCGTTTTTTATCTTTTCCGTGATCGCTCCGGCCTACGCGCAGAAAGTCGACCGGCTTACCTTCGTCGGCGGTCCGCCGGCCGGAGTTTTCGGCATTTTCGCCACGGGTATAGGGACGTATCTGTCTAAAAACGTACCGAATCTCGACGTCAGCGTTACCGCCACCGGCGGTTCAGTCGAAAACATTCGGCGTGTAAACGGCGGCGAAGCCGACATGGGGCTGTCTTTCGCTTCCGATGTCCACGAAGCTTTTTACGGTCAAGAAAAATTCAAAGATAAACCACTTACCAACTATCGATCTGTCGGGGTGGTCTTCGTCGGCGTCGCTCACGCAATCACATACGCTGACAGCGGTATTCGTTCGGTACAAGACCTCGCCGGTAAGCGAGTCGCAGTCGGCACTCCTGGCTCGGGAACTTTCGCCAGCGCTGAACGAGTCTTCCGGTCGCTCGGCGTTTGGGACAAAATCAACCGGATTCCACTTCTCGGCGCGCAAGCGGGCGAGGCGATGAGCGACGGCAAAGCCGATGCGTTCTTCTGGACGGGCCCGGAGCCGGATCGCGTGACGATGGAAGCGGCGACTAAGAAACCGATCCGCGCCATCGACATTTACACGCCGGCAACTAAGACCGACTTTTTCAAACAGTATCCTTATTTCGCGCGCTACGTGTTTCCCGCGAACTCATACAAGGGAATCACTGAAGACACGTCGACTGTCGGGATCCCGGTTATCTGGTACGTCCAGAAAGACTTGCCTGCACCCTTGGTGCAAAAGATTACCGAAGCAGCGTACGGCAAAGACGGCCACGCGCACATGCTGAAGGTCCACGCCGGATCAAAGGACATGGTGCCCCAGCGCGCCTTAAACGGTGTGACGATTCCGCTGCATAAAGGTGCCGAGGATCACTGGCGCGCCGCGGGCGTGCAAATCCCGGAGAACATTCGCGCGAAATAAGCTGGCACCGTGGCTGAATCCTCAAACAAGCTTCGCACGCTCGCCGGCAACTGGGACCTCGCCGTCAAGATCCTGATGGGCGCAACCGCGCTTTATTACGTCTGGGCGTCGACGATCGGCGTGGTCTCGCTGCAGTATTATCGCGGCGTAGCTGTCTGTTACAGCATGGTAATACCGCTGCTTCTATACAAGGGCTGGAAGCATGATCGCGAACATAGGCCAACGATTATCGACTTGCTGCTCGCACTAGGCGCTACCGCCAGTGTCGTCTATTGGATGGTCGAACACGAATCGATGGCCTACCGTGCCGGGGATTACACGGTCCTCGATGTCGGCATGGGCGTGATCGCGACGATTGTCGCGATCGAAGCCGCGCGCCGTGTGCTTGGAGTGGACATGGCCTTATGTGCGGTTGTGCCGATCCTATACGCGCTGTTTGGCAATTACCTGCCGTACATTATCGGTCACCGTGGATACTCGCTCCGGCGTATCGTCGAGTACGTCTATCTCACGTCCGACGGTATCTTCGGCATCATGGCCCAAGTATTGGCTGAGTTTATCATTCCATTTGTCGCCTTCGGCGCGTTCTTGGAACGCGCCGGCGTGGCAAAATTCTTCGTCGACATCTCGCTCGCCAGCCTCGGTCGGATCGCTGGCGGACCCGCTCAGGCTTCCGTCGTTTCGAGCGCACTCATGGGCACCATCAGCGGTAGCCCCATCGCTGAGACCGTAACCAAGGGCCCGATTACTATCCCGCTTATGAAGCGAGCCGGTTTTCCGCCGCACATCGCCGGCGCCGTTGAAGCTGCCGCCTCCACCGGGGCGGCGATCATGCCTCCGGTCATGGGAGCGGGAGCATTCGTCATGTCGGAGATGACGGGAGTTCCCTACCTGGAGATCATCAAGGTCGCGGCGATTCCGGGCATTCTTTACTTTGTGTCGGTCGGCGTGATGATCTATTTCGAGTCGCGCAAACTCGGCTTGCGCGGCCTGCCTGCGGAGGAGCTGCCGCGCGCGCGCGAAGTCTGGGCGCGCGGCTGGTATCTGCTTCTGCCCATCGCCGTGTTGATCAGCACGTTGATCGCCGGTTACTCGCCGCAACTTGCGGCACTCTATGGCATGGCTGCGACGATCGCCGTTAGCTGGCTCCGGGTCGAAACCCGTATGGGTCCGGCGCAGATTTGGCTTGCGCTTGTCGACACGGGGAAAAACTGTCTGTTCGTCGCGGCGCTTACCGGCTGCGTCGGCGTGCTGATCGGCGTGCTTTCACTGACGGGCATCGTGATTCGCTTTCCGTACATGCTCGTCGAGCTGGCTGGCCAGAGCGTACTCATCACGGTTGCGCTGATCGCTTGCGCGACACTGGTGCTCGGCTTGCCGCTGCCGATTACTGCGACTTACTTGATCGTCGCCGTCGTCGCCGTGCCGGCGTTGGTGAAACTCGGTGTGCCGATGCTGTCGGCTCATCTGCTGATCTTCTGGCTGAGTCTCGATTCAAATATCACTCCGCCCGTGGCTCTCGGGCCCTTTGCCGCCGCTGCCATCGCTCAATCCGACCCGATGAGGACGGGTTGGAGCTGTTTTCGCTTTGCCAAGATTATTTACGTAATGCCGCTGCTGTTCGCGTACACACATATCTTGTTGACTGGAACAGCTGCGGAGAATATTGGCGCCATCGCCTCGGCGACTCTTGGCACCGTGCTATTCTCGATCATGAGCACCGGGTGCTTTTACCTACCAACCCGACTTCCTGAGTGGACGCTGCTGGCGATCGCGACGGTACTGGCATTTGTCCCGACCATCCTAACTGGCATCACCGCAGTTGCGTTCTTTGCTGCGGTGTTCCTATGGCAGCGTCGGCGCGCCCCGGCTTTGATTCCGGCGAGTCAGCACACCTAAACAACACAACGATGAACGCCGCGGATCCGCCCCCTGACCCAATAGTTTTGCCCATCGAGGACACCATTGACCTTCATGCTTTCCAGCCGAAAGAGATCGCCAGCGTTGTGGAGGAGTATTTAAACGAATGCCATAAGGCGGGCTTTTCGGAAGTGCGCTTGATTCATGGTAAAGGGGTCGGCGTTCAGCGCCGCATCGTGCGCTCGGTGTTAAGCAAGCATCCCGAGGTCCTGTCGTTTCGCGACGCTCCCGCGGAGGCGGGCGGTTGGGGCGCGACGGTCGTGGTTCTCCGACTGGAAGGCTAGCTTGTCGCCGCGAACGGATCGTCGCCTTTAGATTGGATCAAATAAAAAAGCGTGATCGCCACGCCGATGGTGATAAAGCTGTCGGCGACGTTGAACGCTGGCCAATGGTAAGTTGACCAGTACAGATCGAGAAAGTCGATCACCTCGCCGTAAAAAATTCGGTCAATGAGGTTGCCGATCGCGCCGCCAACAATAAACGCGAGCGCCATCGCGAGCCCGGTTGCATCGTCTCGCAGCCGCTTCAGCATCACCAGAATGAACCCGATCGCGATCACCGAGACGCCGATTAGGAATGGCCGGCGGAACACTTCGTGGCTACCGGAAAATATACCGAACGCCGCGCCGGTGTTGCGAATGTAAGTGAGAGCCAAAAAACCGTCGATGAGCGAAATGGAGCGATGCAGCGGCAGGGTGCGATCGATAATCGCCTTGGTCAGCTGGTCGATAACAACAATCGCGCTCACCCAGCTGCTGACGATTTTCCATTTGCGGCTCACGCGGCCGTCCCGGCGGTGAGCACCGCTGCGCAGCGCGGGCAAACGGTCGGGTGATTCTTGTCCTTACCAACCTCCGGGTCGTATTTCCAACAGCGCTCGCACTTGGCGCCCCGGGCTTCAAAAACTACAATAATGCTCTCGAGCATCTTGCTGTAGTAAGCCCACCCGATGCGGTCGTGTTCGTCGCGTACCTGTGCAGAGACCCCCTCATGGCCTTCGCGACGTGCCTTTTCAAGTTCCCATAACCAGGGCGGGATTTCGGTCTGATAACCGAACTGGGAGACGATCAAGAAGTTTTCAAGTTGCTTCCCGTGATTTCCTGCAAGTTGGTGCAGCATTGAGTCAACATGGAAAGTTTCCGAAGAAACGACAACCTCAGCGTCGAGCGAATGACCGATAACACCACCGGCTCTCGCGACTTCGAGCGCTTTTAGTACTTCGGCGCGTTCGCGGAAGATGCGTTCCCATTTATCCGCGAGTTGTTGATCCACCGCCCTCGTATCGCCCTCGGGGATGCGCGAGAGAAAGACGCTAGCCGGGCGTCGGCTTTTGTCGGGCATGTATCCCCAGATCTCCTCGGCCGTAAAAGACAGGATCGGCGCCATCAAATGAACCAAGACGTCGAGAATTCGGAACAGTGTCGTCTGCGCGGCGCGGCGCGCACTCGAGGTCGCCCCCTCGCAGTAGAGCCGGTCTTTGACGATATCGAGATACTGCGCGCTCAAGTCCACGCTGCAAAAATTATTCAGCGTATGATAGACGACGTGAAACTCATAATCCCCATACGCCTCGCGGCAGCGCCTGAGCACGGTTTGAGTCCGTTGCAAGATCCAGCGGTCCATTTCATCGAACTCCGCTGTCGTTACGGTGTCCGTTTGAGGATCGAAATCATACAAGTTGCTGATCAAAAATCGCGCCGTGTTGCGCAGACGCCGGTAGGCTTCGATCAATCTATTGAGGATTTCATCGGAGATGCGCACGTCTTCGCGAAAATCTTCGGCGGCTGCCCAGAGGCGAAGGATTTCGGCGCCTGACCTTTTGATGATCTCCTGCGGCGCAATCACATTGCCCAAAGACTTGGACATCTTGCGTCCCTTGCCATCCAACGTGAAACCGTGGGTTAAAACGCTTTCGTACGGGGCCTGTCCCCGGGTGGCCAAAGCCGTCAGCAACGAAGTGTGAAACCAGCCGCGGTGCTGGTCGCTGCCTTCAAGATAGAGATCCGCCCGGCCGCCTAAACGGGGGTCTTGCTCAACGACCGATGCCCAACTCACGCCCGAGTCAAACCAAACGTCAAGAATGTCCTCCTCGCGGATAAATTCCGCGCCGTCGCACCGCGGACATTTGAAATTTTGCGGCAGAAGTTCTTCGAGCGGCCTGATATACCAGGCGTCGGACCCGGCTTTTTCGAAAATGGCGGCGATATGCTCGCATAGGGGTTGATTCAAGACCGCTTCATTGCATCGCTTGCAATACACCGCCGGAATCGGCACTCCCCAGGAACGCTGGCGCGAGATGCACCAATCCGGCCGGCTTTCGAGCATGCCGCGAATCCGGTCCTTGCCCCAAGGCGGAATCCAGCGCACTTGGTCGATGGCTGTGAGCGCCTGCTGGCGCAGACCTGCTTTTTCCATCGAGACAAACCACTGCTCGGTGGCGCGAAAGATGACTGGTTTCTTGCAGCGCCAGCAATGCGGATAGCTGTGCGACAGTTTGTCCTCTTTGAGCAACGCGCCGGCGTCGGAAAGCTTTTGGATGATTCTGGCGTCTGCTTTGAAAACCGAGTCGCCCATGAGATCGCCCGCTTCAGCCGTGAATTTGCCCTCGGCATCCACTGGTGCCATCACCGGCAAGCCGTAGCGCATGCCGACTTCGTAATCTTCCTGGCCATGACCCGGCGCGATGTGAACCGCCCCCGTGCCTTGATCCTGAGTGACAAAATCGCCGAGAATCACTCTCGAGTCGCGCTCGATCCATGGATGGCGGCAAACGATGCCTTCCAACTCGGCGCCGGTCCAGGCATCTTCGGTAATTTCGAAAGCTTCCGCTGCAAATCCCAGAGCCTTCATCACCCCGGGGATTAGTTCTTGATTCAGAATCAGTTCGCCTTTGGGCGTCTTGACGTTTCGGTAGAGAAACTTGGGATGAACCGCGATCGCCTGATTCGCTGGTAGCGTCCACGGTGTCGTCGTCCAGATCACAAAAGAGGTGTCTTTTGTTGGATCGATATCGAACCGCCCTTTGGCATCCTTGATCGGGAATTTTACGTAGATCGAAGCCGATGAGTGGTCTTCATACTCGACTTCCGCCTCGGCTAGTGCGGTCACGCAGGAAGGACACCAATAAACCGGCTTCTTTTGCCGATAAAGCGCTCCGGACTCGACGATTGTTCCGAGTTCGCGAATCTCCTGACCCTCGTACTTGGGATCTAATGTCCGGTACGGATTTTCCCAGTCGCCCAAAACGCCCAAACGCTTGAACTCCGTACGCTGAATCGCAATATACTTTTCAGCATATTCCCTGCACAGGCGTCGAATATCCGCCTTAGTCATTGACAATTTCTTGGCCCTGCCGAGATCTTTTTCGACCTGAAGCTCAATCGGCAAGCCATGACAATCCCACCCCGGAACGTAGGGTGCGGCGCGGCCGGTCATCGATTGGTACTTGACGATTATGTCCTTGAGGATCTTGTTCAAAGCGTGACCGATGTGAATATTTCCGTTGGCGTAAGGTGGCCCATCGTGGAGGACATATTTGGGCTGTTTTTCGTTAGCCTTAAGAACCTGAAAGTAGGTTCGCTGGTTTTCCCACTTCTCAACCTGTTTGGGTTCGTTCTGCGGCAGGTTTGCCCGCATTGGAAACGCAGTCTTGGGGAGATTCAAAGTGTCTTTGTAATCCATAACGTTGACCGCTAGCCGCGGCAGAAGAGCCGACCAAGCGCAGAGTTATTTGTGGTTATTTACTCCGCGGACCATCCGGGAAGCGAACATATCAGCCTTGTTCTCCGCATCCGCCCAAAAGACATAGTGGCCCATCTCGTGATAGACGGTGCTGATCCAGCGGCGCTCCGAATTATACTTGCGCCCTTTCTTCCAATTTTCCGGATGAACCAAATAGATCTGGCCGTTTTCGTAAGTCTTTCCGGCGGTTTTTCCCCAATCGATGTATTCGAACCACTCAACTTTAGGGTTCTTTAAATGGTAGAAACGGCATAGAGCCGCAATCGCCCGCTTGAAGTCGGCCGTTCTGTAGTCGCGGAAAAACGACGAAAGCATCCGATCCACCAATCGGCGTTCTTTGATAGGCGGCAAGATCATTCTCATGTTGGTCGACCGACAGCACCGTAGTTGAATGTAATTAACATACAACCTTCGCAATATAAACAGCCGAGTCGGGCGACGCTGTCGTCCACAATCTTTGAAGTAGTTGATTTTATTATCTATTTATGGCCAGGGGCGGTCTCACCCCGTCGCCGATGGGTAATTTTACTCGGCTTGCGATGCTGGAAAAAGTAGCGTAGATTGGCTCACTTCGAAGCACACTCGACCCGACGTCGATCGCTAATTATCTAAAAACTTGATGGCCCGTTGGTTGACTCAGAGAGTCTTTTTTTGGAGCACTCGGTTTGGTGTCGGAATAGGTCGCCTCGCGGCTCGAACATTGCCGCGTATCTGGCTGTTTCGCCTTTCCGATTTCATTGCCAACGTCGGCTTTTGCTGCTTCAAAGGATTTCGCAGCCGATCGATCCGCAATATCGCCGCAGTATACGGCGAGCAGCTGAACCGCGCGCAAGTTGAAGACATCGCGCGCCGCTCGCTGCGGAATTTTTTTCGCGATTGCACCGAAATGGCGATCGCGCTGGAGATGTCGGAGGACGAGCTGAGAGCGTCGATTCCGCTGTCCGGCAGCGAACACCTCGATGCTGCACTGGAGAAGGGCGCAGGGGTGCTCGTGCTGAGCGCCCATTTGGGGAATTTTTTCCTGATCGGTACACGCTTAGCCATCGACGGCTATGCGATTTCCGTGCTGGTCAACCAGCCGCGCGATAGCCATCTGGCGATGCTGATGGACAAATATCGGTTAGAGATACGACAAAAAACGATTCATGCGCATCCGCGCCGTGAAGCACTAAGGCAACTTACCGACACGTTGCGGCGGAATGAGCTCGCTGTGATCATTTCGGATGAGTACCGCCGTGGTGAAGGCATCGAGGTACCGCTGTTCGACAGGATCGTGATTGCCCGGCGCGGACCGGCGACGATCGCTTTAAGAACAGGAGCCGCGATGGTGCCCGCTTATATGATCCGGCGCCCGGATGGGATGCTCAATTTAATCATCGAGCCCGAGTTGGAACTGGACCGCTCCCGAAAGGGCGCTGAACAGATCCGCGAAAATACCATCCGTATTACCCAATGGGTTGAACGGACGGTACACTCATATCCGGATCAATGGAATTGGATGAATATCCGCTGGTGGAAAACTATACCGGAGAGCACGCTCGGCGCCGCAGCGCGGGTTCAGCAAGCATCATGAAAAACGAGAAGGGGAAATGACGTGAAAAACAACAAAAAGGAACTCGGTGAGCTCAAAAAGAAGGTCGCTTTGGGCAACCGCATCATGTTTTACCAGGGGCTCGCCGACTACCATGGTCACGTGAGCGCCCGCATTCCGGGGACTAGGAAGTTTTTTATCAAACCGGTGTTGGCCCCGCTTGGAGAAATCGCTCCGAAGCAAATCATTCTGGTCGATATCGATGAATATATGGAGGTGTGCGAGGAGAATTACGCCAAAGCCGGTAACAAGCGCACGGTTACGAAGCTAGCGAACCCGCCGCGTGAGACCATGATCCATGCGGCTGTCTACAATGCACGGCCTGATGTCAACTCGGTCGTTCACACGCACCAGACCATCGCTACCGCGTTTTCCGTCGCCGGAACAGCCATATTGCCGATCTACAACCAGGCCGCGGTATTCGCCCCCGAGACGCCGATCTTTCCCAGTCCGCGGCTCATCTACACGATTCAAGACGGCAAAGAGATCTGCCAAACTCTCGGCGATCGAAACGCCATGCTGCTGAAAGGCCACGGCATTGTTGTATGCGGCGATAGCTTGGAATATGCTACGGTTCACGCGATTTATCTGGAACGCACCGCCTATATGCAATTTATCGCGAGTTGCGTAGGCAAACCAAGCATCATGCCGCAAGCCGAGATCGACTACATGAAAGAGAACATGATTTTTCGTTCCTACGACGCGTTCGCCTATTTCACGTCGCTGCTCCCCAAGAGCGCCCGCTTGTAGGATAAATCGATCGATTCGAAAACTTTGAAGGAGAGCCCATGGCTAAACGAGAAGAAAAGGTAACAGAATCCTCCAGCAAGCGCCCGATCCAGGACCTCCGCGAATGGCTCGAGCGCGTCGAGCGGCTGGGCGACCTGGTTCGAGTCAAGGAAGCGGTGAGCTGCGAGGAAGAAATGAGCGCCATCGGCTATCTCGTCGCCAAACAGAAGCCATCGCCGGCGATCCTGTTTGACAACATCAAGGGCTACGAAAGGAGTCCGTACAAGGCACGTTCCTTGTGGAATATTCTTGGGCCCAGTATTCCACGCATAGCGCTGACGATGGAAGAGCCTCCGGATACGCCGACGGTCGAATTGATCCGGCGGGTCAAGGATAAGCTCAAGCACCGCACGCCGCCGCGCGAAGTGCCCCATTCGCAAGCGGCCTTCTACGAGAACACTCTCACCGGCGATCAGATTGATTTGACGCAATTGCCGATCCCGCGGCACTGGCCGTTAGACGGCGGCAAGTACGCAGGCACCGCGGATTGCGTGATCACCCGAGATCCCGATTCGGGTTACCTGAACGTCGGCACCTACCGCATGATGCTCCAAGGCAAGCGTGAAACCGGCCTCTACCTTTCGCCCGGCAAGGATGCGCGTTTGCACATCACTCGGTCGTGGCAACAAGGAAAGCCTGTCGAAGTCGCCGCCGCCTGGGGCATCGATCCGCTCTTTATGGTCGTGGGCTCGCAAACCTTTCCGAAAAACGTTTCCGAGTATGAGTTCCTCGGCGGCATCAAAGGCGAACCCATTCCCGTAGTGAAGGGTAAGACAACCAGTTTGCTGCTACCCGCCAATGCGGAGTTTATGGTCGAAGGCATTATCAAGCCGGATTCGGTCAAAAGTGAAGGACCGTTCGGTGAATTTCCCGGCTACTACGGACGACCCGAAGCGGGCTGTCCGCTGGTTGAAATAACCGCAGTCCACTATCGTAGCAATCCGATTTTGACGAATGCGTTGATGGCGGATTACCCGTCCAATGAGCAAAGCGGTTTCTTCTCGATCATCCGCTCAGCGCGTATTTGGGACGACCTCGAAAAGCTCGGCGTCCCAGGTATTCAGGGAGTTTATGCTCACCCGGCTGGCGCCGGTGGTTTCGGCATGACCGTGATCGCGCTCGAGCAGCGCTACGCGGGCCACGCGGCACAATCGCTCGCTTTGGCCGCTCAAGTGCCGGGCGGGGCGTATTACACGAAGTGGATTATCGCCGTGGATGAAGATGTCGACCCGACCGACATGGATCAAGTAATCTGGGCAATGAGCAGCCGCTGCAATCCGATCGACGACATCGACGTGCTGCGCAACACCTGGAGCACTTGGCTCGACCCAACGCAAAACCCGCCTGAAAAGCGGCCTTACGGCTCTAAGGCTCTGATCAACGCTTGCAAAGAGCATCGCTATCTGCCGGTCTTTTCGAAGCGCACCGCGTTGCGCCGAGAAATGTACGACAAGGTGGCCGCCGAGTGGAAAAAGCTCGGACTGCCCGGTCAAGTGCCTACCGTGCGCGCCTTTGAGGAGGAAAAGAAAGTCGTATATCACGAAGTCGGCGGCTTCGAGCCTGGAAAGCAGCCGGGGGAAGAAAACAAAAAATAAACTGTCTCTTCGAGGGTGGCGGCCAAAAGCGGCCGTCACCGTCAACCTTACATGTTCGCGCCTTTCGGCCTCTGCACGCGACATCGAATCGCCCTGCGCGACAGCTGTATCGAACCGGCATCCACCTAAACGGGGAAACAAGGCTTTCGCAGCGAAGCCGACGGCGTGTGTGCCTCTCACCATGCATGAACAGGCTGCGTTAACGGATACGATGAAAATCACAAGCATCGGGGTGCTGGCCCAAACACCGAGTTTGGCATGCGCAATTGGGCGGTTTTCCTACTCCAGCCTCGCGCCTCGCATAAGCCGGAGAGGTTCACCTGCGCAACCAGGGGTTGGGAGCTTTACCGATCGTCTGGCGCTATCTAGGAAAGCGCTCTGCGAAACGAAAAGACCCCAGTTCGCTGGTTTTGCCAACTCACTGAGGTTTCGGGGATTCGGGAAAAAGGATTATCGGGCCAGCGCTGGTTGTTTGACCGATCAGCTAATCGCTTCTTCACCACGCTCGTTGGTTCGGATGCGAATGACTTCTTCAACTGAAGACACGAAGATTTTGCCGTCACCGATCTTGCCGGTTTGCGCCGACTCTAGAATAGCGTCAACGATTTTAGACACCATATCGTCGGGCGCGAGGATTTCGATCTTCACCTTCGGCAAAAAATCAACTGTGTACTCGGCGCCGCGGTAGAGCTCCGTGTGCCCTTTTTGCCGTCCAAAGCCCTTGACTTCGGTGATTGTCATCCCGGTAATGCCCGCTGAAGTAAGCCGTTGCTTTACCTCGTCAAGCTTGAACGGTTTAATGATGGCTTCGATCTTTTTCATAGGATCCCCTTTCAGACCAGCGTGCGGAGTGGCCGCTCCCAGAGAGCGGCCACCTCAAGCTAATCCCTAAATGTCGAAATAGAGTGCGAACTCCCAAGGGTGGGGACGGAGGCGAATGGCGTCGACTTCATGCTTTCTTTTGAACTCAAGCCAGGTCTCGATCACGTCCTTGGTGAACACATCGCCCTGGAGCAAAAAGTCATGGTC